>JAZKXK010000045.1:0-19257 GCA_045611525.1 Candidatus Scatosoma sp.
GATAATATTCCCCACCGTCGCGCCCAAGTCGTCGCCCACCGCGTCCATGTACACCTCAGGGTCCGCGAGCTTTAAATCCTTGAAAAATACGCCGTTTAAGTTATAGTCGTAATTTTGCCCCGTATGCGCTAAGATACAGTCAAAATACTGTCTGCACTTGTTGATAACCGCCGCCAAGCGGATAATTTCCGGGCGCGTACCTACGATAATAAGGAGCTTTAATTTACCGTTGTCTTGAAATTTTACGTTTGAATACTCTAATCTAATTTTATCGTTCATTTGATTTCACCTCGTATATGGTATACTCGTTTACTCTACTTTTTCAAAAAAGGTGTCCGGTTTTTCGGGATTGAACTGCTCGTTCGCCCACATCACCGTTACCAAATTCTCCGTATTTGAGAGGTTGATAATGTTGTGCGTATAGCCGGGCAACATATGCACCGCTTGGATTTTCTCCCCGCCTACCTCAAAGTTCAACACCTCATCCGTGCCGATTTTTCGCTGTTGAATGAGACCATGCCCCGCCACAACGATGAAAAATTCCCACTTGGTATGGTGCCAGTGCTGACCTTTGGTAATCCCAGGCTTGGAGATATTGATAGATACCTGTCCGCAGTTTACCGTTTTCAAAAGTTCGGTAAAGCTCCCGCGCTCGTCCTCGTTGGTTTTTAAATCGAAGGCTACCGCCTCTTTGGGAAGATAGGAAAGATAGGTCGAATACAGCTTCTTCGCAAAGCTCCCTTGCGGGATTTCGGGAATCACAAGCGTTTGGCTTTGCTCGCGGAAGGTATGCAGTAAATCCACAATTTCTCCCAAACTCGCCCTATGCGTCGTCGGGACGAAATAATACCTGCCCTCGTCGTCCGCCACAGAGGTCAACCCCTCGTAATGACAGCGATGTCCCTTGCCCTCTAATAAATCGAGCATTTCTTCCACCAAATCGTCTATGTAGAGAAGCTCCAGCTCCACCGCCCTATCGCTTACGGTAATGGGCAAGTCGTTTGCGATATTGTTGCAAAAGGTAGCAACGGCGCTGTTGTAGTTGGGTCTGCACCACTTACCAAAGAGGTTAGGAAAGCGGTAAACGCATACCTGCCCCCCACCTTCGCTTTCATAACGGAAGAAAAGCTCCTCGCCCGCCTTCTTGCTTTTGCCGTATTCCCCCTCGCCGTACCGCCCGATGAGAGTTGCCTGTACGGACGACGAAAGCATTACAGGACAGGTGTTGCCGTGTCTTTTCAAAGCGTCCAGCAAGGTCGAGGCGAACCCGAAATTGCCTTGCATAAACTCTTCTTGGTTTTGCGGACGGTTTACCCCCGCAAGGTTGAACACGAAATCCGCCTGCTTGCAGTATCCGTCTAAATCGGCGGGATTGCTGTCGATATCGTATTCGTAAACGGCGTCGATTGTAAGCGCAGGACGGGTCTTATCCTTCCCGTCTTTTAAGTTGTGTAATGCGGCGCAAAGGTTCTTCCCAACAAACCCTTTTGCACCCGTAACGAGTATGTTCATATAGTCTCCTTATATACAATTATCTCTATACCATTGCATATATTCTTCCAGTCCTTCCTCTAAAGACACCTTTGCTTCAAATCCCAGTCTATCCTTTGCTTTATCTGCGTTTGCTTTACAGTGTTTTACGTCAGCGGGGCGTTCAGGTGCATACTTGATTTTCGTATTTTTGTCTGCAATTTTAATCATCATTTCCGCCAATTCATTAATGGTAATACTACTACCGCTACCCAAATTATAAACGTCCGTACCTAAATCGCTGATAGACCCTAAATAATTTGCTCTTGCAATATCTTTTACATTTACAAAATCACGAGTTTGCGTTCCATCACCAAATATGGTTATAGGCTCACCCGAATAAATTCTCTTAGCGAATATTGGAATAACATTACCATATAAATCAAACCGTTGATTAACTCCGTATATATTAAAGTAACGTAAACACACCCCCATTAATTCGGGATATATCCCTGCATACGCTAGAATCATTTTTTCAGCCGCCAGCTTACTCACCCCATATGGAGAATCTGCGTTTTGAGGATGCCCCTCATCAATAGTGGGAGTAGTTAATTCGCCAAACATGGCAGCAGATGATGAATAAACGATACGTGGAATTCCATTTTTTCTCATCCCCTCTAAAATATTAATGGTGCCAATTAAATTCGTTGACGCATCAAGCTGAGGATTGTCAATAGATTTTTGCCTTCCCACACAAGCTGCGAGGTGAAATACAACGTCTGCTCCACCCTTCATGGCATTATTTACCAAAACTTCATCGCGAATATCACCATTAATGAATTCAATATTATTCCCTTTTATATATTTTTCAATGTTAATCAGATGACCAGAGGAAAGGTCATCTATAACTTTTATCTCATAATTTTTATCCAGTAAAAGCTTTACTATATTACTACCGATAAACCCAGCTCCACCTACCACGATTGCTTTCATGCCTTTTTCTCCTTCTTAATCTCATCTTGAATGTATTGCAAGGACGCAATCTTCGCTTTGGTTTCTTTCACCGTCAAAAGCTTGGTGTTGTTGGAGTTGAACTCCGTCAACGGATTGCGCTCCACGTCGCCGCTGTTGACATATTTGTCGTAATTCAGCCCGCGCTTGTCGCAAGGCACGCGGTAAAAGTTGCCAAGGTCGATGGCATTTGCGCATTCCTCGTTAGTAAGAAGAGTTTCGTACATTTTCTCGCCGTGGCGGATACCGATAACCTTGATATTCTGCTTGTCCCCGCCAAACAACTCGCAAACGGCTTCCGCTTGCGTTTGAATGGTACAGGCAGGGGCTTTTTGTACGAGGATATCCCCGCTTGCGCCGTGTTCGAATGCAAAGAGTACCAAATCCACCGCTTCCTCCAAAGACATGATAAAACGGGTCATCGTAGGGTCGGTAACAGTGATGGGCTTGCCCGCGCGGATTTGGTCAATCCAAAGAGGAATGACGCTCCCGCGGGAACACATAACGTTGCCGTAGCGAGTACAGCAGATTTTCGTCTTTTCGGGCGCAACCGTACGGGATTTCGCCACGATTACCTTTTCCATCATTGCTTTGCTCGTACCCATAGCGTTAACGGGATACGCCGCTTTGTCGGTGGAAAGGCAAACGATATTTTTTACCCCCGCCTCGATTGCCGCCGTCAATACGTTTTCCGTGCCGAGCACGTTGGTCTTTACTGCCTCAATGGGGAAGAACTCGCAGGAAGGCACTTGCTTGAGCGCCGCCGCGTGGAATATGTAATCCACCCCGTGTATAGCGTTTCTAACGCTGGCAATATCGCGCACGTCTCCGATATAGAATTTGATTTTTTCCGCCGCTTCGGGCATTTTCGCCTGAAACTCATGGCGCATATCGTCCTGCTTTTTCTCGTCGCGGGAAAACACGCGGATTTCCCCGATATCTGTTTTGAGGAAACGGTTCAGCACGGCGTTACCAAAGCTCCCCGTCCCCCCGGTAATCAATAACGTTTTGTTTGTAAATAATCCCATTTTATTTTTCTCCTTCAGATATAATTGTTTTCTCTAGTAATGCCTTTACGCTTTAAATAGAATATACGCCATGTGCACTGTCTATCTCCACAATTTCATTCACCTGCATTTCATCAAGTGCAATATGCCCCCAAGCCCGTGATACCCACATGATTTTTCTATCTTTTCGTTCGATTACTTCAAAGGTCATAGCATATTTTACAAATTCTACAACTCTTTGATACCCGAACTCATCATATTCATGAATTACAGCCACAACTTTATATACTCCTGGGACTATATTCTGGGTGGAGAGTTTTGCGTTTAACTTATAATCCTTGTCAGCCTCTACACGCAAATTCTTTGCTAAGAATGAAGTCCCAATAGGCATCCCCCCAGAATGAATTTCAAACCGTAGCCCAATGCTTGGATAGGTCTTCTTACATTTATAATATAAATCGAAATTAATCTCTTCTCCTTGTATAAATACATTATCTTGACGTCCTACAATTTCAAGTCCTGTCATTTCCACTATGCAAGGTCTTTCCATTCTTTGGCTATCACTAAAATCATATTTGACTCGCCTATCCGCTTCTTCATTCATATAAATAGCAATTGCTTCTTCCACGTCGCCGTCAAAGATTATTTTACCATGAGAAAGAACGATACAACGGGTACAAAGCTGGCGAATGGTATTCATATTATGGCTGACGTACAAAATCGTTCTGCCCTCGCCTTTAGATACGTCATCCATCTTCCCAAGGCACTTTTGTTGGAACTTCATATCGCCAACCGCCAAAACCTCGTCCATTATCATGATTTCAGAATCCAAATGCGCGGCTACGGCAAACGCAAGCTTTACATACATACCCGATGAATACCTTTTAACAGGGGTGTCAATAAATTGCTCCATTTCGGCAAACCTTACGATATCGTCAAATTTGCGGTCAATCTCCGCCTTGGTCATACCCAAGATCGCCCCGTTCATATATACGTTTTCGCGCCCCGTAAGCTCCGGGTGAAAGCCTGTCCCTACTTCGAGCATAGACGCAATGCGCCCATTGTACGAAATAGTACCGGTAGTAGGCGCGGTAACGCGCGATAAAAGCTTTAAAAACGTAGATTTCCCCGCGCCGTTATGCCCGATAATCCCTATTCTTTCTCCCTTCTTAACTTCAAAGGAAATATCGTCTAACGCTAGAAATTTTTCTCTCCCGACCGCTTGCTTGCTTCCAATTTTACTGTTGGGGTCTTCTTTGCCACGAATTCGTGCCATGAAAGACTGTAAATCCCCCACAAGGGTAGCGCCGCCGATTGCCCCTAACCTATATTCCTTAGAAACGTGTTCTACTTTAATAATCGTATCACTCATTATTATCTCTCCTTATCAAACAGTATCCATAAAGGTTTTTTCTACTTTATTGAACAGTAATACTCCGACGCACAATACAACAAGGGTAACCGCCCAACCAATCAAATAATATCCAAGCTGAAATTCCCCAACTCCCAAGAACGCATATCGCATCGTATTAATAACGGGAGTTATAGGATTTAACATATAAAGTGGCATAATAGACTCGGGAATAATGGAAATATCATAAGCAACGGGCGTTGCGTACATCCAAAGCTGCACGCCAAACCCCACCAAGAGCACTAGGTCGCGATATTTCGTAGTCATAGCGGAAATAATTACGCCAAATCCCAACCCCAGGCATGCCATCTGTAAAACAAGAAGAGGAGTCAAGGCAACCATCCAATTGGGCGCGAGGGTCCCAACCGCCCAGTAATATGCCCAAAAACCAAGGAACATTACAAACTGAATGGTAAAAGAAATGAGCTGTGAGCAAACTGTTGTAATCGGCATGACTAAGCGCGGGAAGTATACTTTACCCATAATCCCTGCATTTGAGGTAAAGGTTGTGGATGTTGCAGTTAAACAACCTGAAAAATATCCCCATGCCACAGACCCGCAAAGGAAAAAGACAAACGAAGGTACCCCGCTTGGCGCAAGCCCAGCAAGGTTACCAAAAATTAAGGTAAAAATAACCGTTGTAAATAAAGGCTGTATAATCGCCCAAAGCGGCCCTAAAATCGTTTGCTTATATTGTGCAACGAAGTTTCTCTTTACAAACAACTTGATTAAATCTCTATATTCCCAGACTTCCTTTAAGTTAAATTCAAACAATCCCCGCTTAGGCTTTATGACCGTTTGAAACTCTTGTCCTTTGTCAATTGCATTTTTACTCATTTTATTTCTCCTTGTTTATTTGTACTTCGTATTAATATGGCTATAGATACTAGTTAACTCTTTTTTGATTTTTTATTATAAGCCTTTAGTTCATCTCGCGCTCGTTCTATAATGAATATTTTTAATTTCAAATATATATTGCAATAGAGACTTATAAGTAATCGCTTGATTAACCTTATTTTCTTAGGGCTGTATATCTCATAAAGCCCATCAAAATCCTTAATTTTTACAAGCTGATAAGGATGATTTTCCGCATAATCATTTTCAATGTTCCAAGGCAAAAAATAATTGTACCAATCTTCTATTTCCTCTATTGAGGCTTTGTCTTTTGAACAAATATCTTTAACCCCTGCGATAAAATAGAATAACTGAAATTCCATAATCAATCTTCGTTTTTCTTGTTTCTCCAGTTGTATTCTTTCAATAATAGCGACGAATCTTTCAAACACTCTTTTTCGAAATTCGACCTTTTGAGGATGTATTTTTCGCGTTGCTGAGGAGAGAACCAATCGATTATAGTAGTAAAGGCTATCATGGAGCTTATAAATTCTTTGACAAAGCTTTAAATATTCAAAAATAAAGCATGCATCCTCTCCCCATGACGTATTCCCATCAAATCTTAATGCATTATTACTAATAATCTCTGTTACGAGCAATTTACAGACGGGCCCACGCGAGCCTCCTTGCCCTATGAAAAACTCCTCCGCCTCTTGATAATTTAAGTTATCAAAATCCAACATTCCCTCTTGCATATCATTGCGACCAATCAAAAAGTTCCTCGTTTCTATCCCCCCAACAACCATTTGCACGTCATATTTCAACATAGGCGCAAGCAGCTTTTCAAGATAGTCTTCTCTTACCCAATCATCACTGTCAATGAAAGAAATGTATTCTCCTTGCGCAACGTCAAGTCCTGCATTGCGCGCACTGCTTACCCCACCGTTTTCTTTATGTATAACGCGAATACGAGCGTCTTTTTGCGCGTATTTATCACAAATCTTTCCTGACTTATCAGGAGAACCGTCATCTACTAAAATCAATTCAAAATGGGGATATGTTTGGCGTAAAATACTTTCAATGCAACGAGGCAAATATTTTGCCACATTATACACAGGTACAATTACCGATATCAATTCATTCATACACTTCTCCTCTTACTTGCTTATCCCTCATTCCAATCTCTTAATTCTACCGCCCAAGGGATTAATGGACGGATGTCCTATGGCGTTTTAATTGCCGCTTTCAAGCCTTCGTCTCAATATATGGCTTGACTTGTCCGTCCGGATAAAAGCTTTGCATATAGCAAGAAACGATATCTATATCCGCGTCCATTTTGCTAAGCAACTTTTCATACATCGTTTCGTCAATGTAATCGTCCCCGTCGACAAAGGCAATATACTCTCCGTGCGCATAGTCAAGCCCGGCATTTCGAGCGCTGCTTACGCCGCCGTTTTGCTTGTGGATAACGTGGATACGCGCGTCTTCTTTCGCCAATTTGTCGCAGATTTCTCCACTGCTATCTTTAGAACCATCATCCACAAGGATTATCTCTAAATTTTTATAAGTTTGCCCTGTGATACTATTCACGCATTGTTCTATATGCTCTTTAACATTGTAAACTGGCACAATAACGGATATCAACTTCATCATATCTCGCCCTTGACTCAATCTCCTAATAATATCTTATCTGCCACTTCACGGATAACTCCATCTCCACCTTTGGCAGTGGCAATATAGTCAACTATTGATTTTATTGTTGGATGCGCATCATTTGGACAACAGCTATAGCCAACTTCCCTTAAGACTTCCAAATCGTTTATGTCATCCCCTATATACGCAACTTCTTCCAGCTTTATATTATAATTTTTGCAAAGTTCTAAAACCGCTATCAATTTATTCTTGCAACCATCAACAAAAATATCCAGCCCTAATTTTTTAACCCTACGCTCATTTAACGCAACCGATTCGGCTGTGATAATCCCTGTTAATATCTTTCGGCTTTTTAATCGGGAAAAACCCACTCCGTCTCTCGTATTAAACTTTTTCATTTCATCACCGAATTCTGAATAATACATACCACCATCAGTCAAACAGCCATCACAATCCGTTAAGAACATTTTTATAGGAGTACGTTGAGGTTTATTATACAAGTTTTTCTTCATTAAGCTTTCGATTATAATCCAGTCGGATGGTTCATCTATCTCAAAAAAACTTTCTTCGCACATTTCAGTCATTTTAATAGTGCCTGATACACGATTCCGTGAACTTAACAAGGCTGCTTTAGAAGTAATATAAAACGCTCCGTTTTCAACGTATGACGCCTTAAAATCTTGTCTGCGAGGTCGATTAAATACATCATAGTTTACAGGTTTGGCATGATTATTTAAATCTTTTTCCCAATAAAACCTTTTTTGCGGCACAACAGACAAGACGCTATCTATTCCTTCCTCAAAAAAGTCTACAAACCCCCTATCTAAATCGTCGTTTGTCAATAATGGAGAGGTCGCTTGAATCAAGCAAATATTATCAAATTCATATTTTTCAGCGAACTCCAGCATTGCAAACTCTGTCGATGCAGTATCTGTTGCCGATTCTATACTACGCCCAATAACTTTGATTTTTTTTAAGAATGGACAGTTTTCGGATAACAAAAAGCTTTCCACCGTTTCCTTAATCTTATCGCTGTCAGTCGCTATATATACTATATCTATATATTGGCACTCACTTGCAGCCTTAGCTGTCCAATAGATCAACGGTTTCCCGTTAATAATCTTAATGTTTTTTAGCGGAATCGATTTACTTCCGCCACGAACGGGAATAAAAGCGACGTTCATTTCACTATTCTCCTTCATTAATGCCTTCTATATTTTAACTTTTCCCGTTGAACCTGTTCAATCGGTAATATTTCTGTTCCTTTATAAGTCAAAGCCTGAGAAACAGCTTTTAAGTCTCTAACCAATTTACGAATCCCCTCGGGCTCAAGCGATGCTGCATGATCCGTCCCTTTCCACGTTCTATCTAACGTATAGTGTCTTTCTATGATGTTAGCACCCAAAGTATAAGCCGCAACATCAATAGCTATTCCTAAATGATGACCAGAAAACCCAATTCCTTTTACCCTATTTTGATAGCATTTTTTCATGCGCTCAATTTCCAACAAACAAACGTCTTCAAACGGTACCGGATAACCTGAAGTACAATTGAAGAGAATTAAATCTTTCGCTCTTCCACAATTTTCAAATAATTTAACAATTTCTTCTTCTTCCTCTCTACTTGTCATGCCAAAGGATATTTGAATTTCCCCTTCATAATTTTGACAAAGCCATTGCAACATTTCAAAGTGTGTATTGCAAGCAGAAGGTATCTTGATAAATTTAGGATTTAATGAGGCAATTTCTTTGGCGCTAGTCAAATCCCAAACCGAAGTGGAATAGTCAAGTCCAAACTCTTCACACCACTTTTTTAATTGCGCATGTTGTTCTAAATTTAATTCCAAATATTCTCTATGCTCACCATATGTTTTCCCATAAGAATTTGCAGGGTTTGGATGCGGAGCATTATATTGTTCTTCCGATAAGAGCTCTTTGGGACATCTTTTTTGAAATTTAATAGCATTTGCTTTGCAGTACATTGCCGCGGTTTTAATCATCTCGTAGGCAACTTCCATTTTCCCCAAATGATTGCAACCCGCCTCAGCGATTATATAAGGTTCTTTGTTCATAATATCCTCCAAAAATTCATTCTTCACATTTTATTTTTTGTTTGTTCTGCAAGATAGCATACGTACTCATCGTATACTTCCCTATCCAGCAATTTCGCAAACACCGTGCTTACATTATTTGTGTTTACCGCTTCCCATACCTCAAAACCGTATATCTCCTTGGGAGCAACGCCGTTATAGGGTATAGCGACCGTCGGCGTACCAAACTCCGCCCCTTCGTAAAGCGTGGTCGACGATACCGTTAACTGCACGAAGCTACTTAACAACAGCTCGTACAGCTCTGACGCGTTATCAAAGATTTCCACCCCGTCTAACCCCTCTTTATATATCGTTACCACACCGTTATTTTCTCGGGGATGAAGCTTAACGGCTAGCTTATATCCCGCCCAACGCTCGTCCGTTTTCAACAGCCTTTGCACTTCTTGCAAATAGGGAATAACCGTCTTATAGTAATCTCTGCCCACCCCGTCTTGTTCGTAAGGCTGCGAAGCAAATAAAATCAATTTACGCTCCTTGCTTGCCTCTCCAAACACTTTTTTGTACGTTTGTGTTCTGGGATTGCCTATCACTTCCACTCTCTTTTCGTCGAATATGGAAGTTTTACACAAAATCTCTTTTGTTCCCTCGCCGTATACGAGAAGTTCCCTTTTGAAAAATGCCAAATCGCTGTCTTTTACAAACTTAGGATACACGTACCCGGGGTGGTTGCTTGTAATAATACCGTGCTGCAATTCGATAGACTTAGGCTTGCCTTGCAAAACGGGAATTATATTTTCCCTGGCTCCGCCCCAAAAATCAATCGCATAGCGTATGTTTTTATATCTTTTAAAATACTTTGAAAACAGCTTTTGATACAGCGCCGTCGTCGCGTACGCTTTGGGCAGTTCCGCTATCAAATACTCTACCGCGAGCCGTTCGTTCTTTGTTTCGGCAGGCGTTTTTTCAAAAAGAGAAAGTATCTTTTCGCGACATTCTTGCTCTAACCTTACATATTCTTTTTTATGTAAAAGCCCATACAGTTTCCATTTTACGGACAAGTAGTCTAGCGGGCAGTATTTATTCCTATTCGGGTCGGCAAAATACGCGTTATCGTACGCCTCGTTTCGGCTGGGCCACTCGAATACCACTCCGTTTGGATATTTCTCTAAAAGATATTCGGCAGCCAAATTTCTGCCCTCATCCCTGCGGTAAACGGAAGAAGTAAAAATCAAAGTTTCGCACTTTTTATACTTTCTTTTTTTATAAAAACCCTGCCAAATCCGTCTAATGGACGGTTTACCCTTAGGTTCTTCCCCTGCGGAAGAAGTGGCTAGAACGCCGTCTCTTAAACGCTGTAAAACCCCGTCGCGAAAACTCGTATAAACAGGGACGCCGTTCACAAGCAAGCCGTATAAAAAAGAATATTTTTCTTCAAAAGCAAACAATAAGTTTTCTTGCTCCACTAATTACTCCTCGTTAGTTTTTTAATGATACGTGCGGGTATTCCCGCAACCACAACTCCACGTTCTTCAATACTTTTGCACACAACTGCATTTGCCCCTATTGTAACATTATCCGCTATTTGAATTGCGCCTAAAATCCGTGCCCCAGACCCTATAATACAGTTGTTCCCTATGATCGGCGTTTGTCTTCTGTCATCGCTCATATTCGCAATGCCAACGGTAACGTCGCTCATAATAATACAGTTTGCACCTATTTTTGAATAACAATTAATAACACACTTTCCATGTACAATGTGGCAACCCGGACCTAGAACATTAGGATCCACATCTATTCCTGTTTTCCTTTTCAACTTCCCAAGCCTATAAGCATAGTAATACTTGGAGATTCGTCTTGTGTTTTGGGCATATTCCAATCTGCGCAAAGTCCGCATATAATCGTAAAAGCAATCCCTAAATATCAATCCGCTAATTTTTTCTACAAATGTCTTCTTCTTTGGCTTATGATAGGCTTTTCTATCTTCTTCAAGATAATACTTTAAGTCTTTTTTACTTTGAATCATTTTCCCCTCCGTAAAGAGTTAAGGTCCGTTCGAAATATGCCTCGTACTCTTTAATAAGCTCCGTCCAACGGTATTTTTGAATGCGTTCAAACGCCTGCTTAGACATTTCTTGATACTTGGCAGGGTTATCCAAAAGATACTGCACTTTTTCCTTCATTTCTTGAACGTTAGCCACGCCAAATCCGTTTACGCCGTTCTCCACATAATCGACGGTATAGCATTCGTTAATGTAAATAGCAGGCACGGACGAAGTCATTGCCTCCCCTATGACTTTCGGCAAACCCTCTTTATCCGAAGTCATCAAAAGCAAATCGGCGTTCTTTAACTCCTCGTAAACCTTTTCGTTGGGGATACGTCCCAAATAGCGTACATTTTGTATATTCTCTAAGCGTATTCTTTCAAGAATTTCTTGTGATTTTTCTCCGTCCCCCACAATAGTAAAATTTAACTGCGGGAATGCCTTTGCGCATTCCAATAAAAGCTGAGGGCGTTTACGCTCGCTTACAGACCCTACCCAAATCACGTTTTGCACCCGTGTTTTTTGTTCGGAATTTTCTTTTGTCTCGTCTACGCCAAGATATAAAACCTTGCTATCGTATTGCCAACAAGCTTGCACGCTTTGCCGAATACATTCGCTAATGGAAAAGCTTTCGTCCATAAGCTCGGTGAAGTATGCCTTTGCATTATCGTCATTTGCGGGAATTTGCTCGCCCACAACCCCCTCTACGGAAGAAAGAAAAACCTTGCCCTTCCCCTTATGCTTTTTGGCAAAGGTAACGTCCATTCGCTCTATTTTGGGCAGATAGTAAATATCGCAGTTTGCCCTTTTCATTGCCCAAAGCTTGGTCAATATCCAAACGACGCGGTGATGCCAAAGCCTATGAAGCTTAATCCCCATCGCCTTATACGCCTTTTTATCGACGGGCATCATGGTGGTATACATGGTATGCACTTCAAATTTGTCTTTATCCAAATATCTTGCTATATGGTCGCAGTTGATATTTTGCGCGTTAGCAAAATTCACGTACCCGCCTAAAAAAATCTTGATTTTTTTCATTGCTTATCCTTCAACTCCGCTTTGATTTGCGTCGTGGAAATTTCAGGCGTTCTAGGTAAATACACGACTTCGCAATACTCCTTTAAAAAGTCGAATTTTCCTTCCCAGTCATTTCCCATAACGAAGGTATCCACGTGATATTCCTTCACGTCGTTTACCTTTTGTTCCCAGTTTTCTTCGGGAATTACCAAGTCCACGTAACGGATTGCCTCTAACAGCTTTTTACGCTGTTCGTAGCTAAAGTAGCACTTTTTCCCTTTGGAATTCCAGTTAAACTCATCGGTGGACAAAACGACGATTAAATAATCCCCCAAAGCCTTTGCTCTTCGCAATAAATTGATATGTCCGTAATGCAGTAAATCGAACGTTCCGTACGTAATTACCCGTTTCATTCTTTTCTCCTTTTATAACTCCCCTCGCCAAGCTTGCGCCTCGTAACGCACCGCCGTGGGGAACTTTTTGCCTTTTGCGTAAATGTTTCCGACTTTCATATCCCCAAATAACCGTTTGCGCTCTCTTTCTCCGAGTGCCTTTAGCTTTGCAAGCGCACGCTTGCTCTTAAAGATAGCGTAGACAAATCGCAGCCATGCCTCTTTTCTGCGCTCCTTAGGAGCTAGACGGTTATAGATATTCAAAGAGGTATACTCCAGCTTGTCCCAAATTTCTATCTTGCTAAATGCATATGCATGCTTTCCAAGAACAAACGCAAAACGATAGGTTTTTTGCCGTTGCAGCTTTTCCTTTATTGCCAAGAGTTCTCCCTTTGTAATAGGAAAATCAATGACGTACAAGTCCACCATTTCCCCATTGTGCTTAGGTTTTCCCTGCAACAGCTTTTCGAGGGCAGCCTTTGAGGCATAGGCATGGTCATAGTTACAAAACTTGTCCAAAAAGGCGGGGTATTTTTCCTCGTTTTCATTTTTTACAAACGCTAACAGCTCGTCAAGGGTATACGCCGTCTTAAAGGGGCTATTCTCTTCCGCCTCAGGATACGTTCCCCTTTCCTTGAAAAACTCTTCTTTATCGTATTGATACAGGATAATTTGCTTGCCTGCATTTGCAAAATCAAACAACACGCTGGAATAATCGGTGATGAGAATATCCACGGCATTCAAAAACTCGTATACCTCGATATCCGTAGGCGCTTGACGGCAATAGGTAAAGCCCGCCCCCGCGCTTTTCATCGCAGGGTGGAATTTCACGTACACGCGATAGCCCTCGCCAAGCGCTTTCGCTAGCGCTTCGATATCGCTCACCTGGTCAACCTTTTTCACGCTGTTTGCGTCCCCGCGCCAAGTGGGCATATACAATACCGACTTCACGCCGTTCAAGCCGTATTTTGCTTTTACGCGCGCACGAGCCTCTTCGTCAAAGAAAATCTCATTTCTTGGATACCCGCCTAAAAACAGTTCCCCGGGCATAATATCCTTGACCATGTATCCGTTTTCAAACACTTCTTTGGTTAAAGCGTTCGGGGCGAGAAGGTAATC
Source organism: Candidatus Scatosoma sp. (assembly GCA_045611525.1). Classification (GTDB taxonomy): domain Bacteria; phylum Bacillota; class Clostridia; order Christensenellales; family Borkfalkiaceae; genus Scatosoma. The sequence goes on from JAZKXK010000045.1 coordinate 14,007, forward strand.
GCTTAAAAGGAAATTCCGTTGTCCGTTCACGCACGCAAACGGGTCGTTTGCAATACTTCTGCCTAACGTTTTCAAGGGCGTGCCGTGCCAAGTATTGAGATACACCTGCCCCTCTTTCTTGATAAAATCCATAGGGAAGGATACGTTGTTTACCAAATATTTCGCATGAGAAAGCGCTTTGCGGTATTCCGCGGAATGCATTTCGACGATTTGTACCCGTTCATCGATTAGACCGCGCGCGGTAAGCTCTTCTCTAAGCTTTGCAGGATTTTTATGAGCGATAACGACGGAAAAACCCTCGTATGCACACGAAGAAATAATTTCCTTATATATATAATAAGGGTTGCCTTGGAAATTCGACCCGCCGAAGGACTCCAAGAAGAAAGTATCTTCCCAAATTTCGCCGTCTTGATAATATTCGGCATATTCCCAGTAACGGCTTTTTCGGGTATTTTTCCAGCTATCTATTCTCGCTTTTATGCTTTTGATGGGGTTCATTTACTCCTCCGCGTCGCTCTCGTATAAAAAGTCGCTAAAAACTCCCGTAACGCCCTGTTCCTTGAGCGCTTTGTACGCTTTGACTGTATTGACGGTATAGGCGAATACGCAGATATCGTTTTTCTCAAATACGCGCCAGTCGGGTCTTTCGCCTAACGCCTTTACGGCGACGGATACCGCCCCTATGCGGTGCTTGAGACACGTTTGCGCCGCCTCTGCGTAATTCGTCGCGTACATACAAACGTATAACAGCTTGAAATCGTAAGCTTGGCGTACCGCTAAAATATCCTCTTCGCTAAAGACCTGTATCACAATTCTTTTTAAGGTTTGTTCCTCTTTGACAAGCTCTTTTACATAGCTTGCAAAAGCGCCGATATCTTTAAACTTGCAATCGAAAATCATTCTACCATCTTCGTGCGTTTGCAAAAATTCCAAACATTCTATAAGGGATAACGGCGTAAATCGCCCATCGAAATTGTCTTTGGGATTTTTCTCGTCGGTATGCGCTAATACATACCCGTCTATCCCCTGTTCCACGTCGTATTCAAATACGCGGTTGCCTTTTTCATAATAGAACGGCAAAGCCTCTTTGCAGTTTAAATAGGACATACCTTGTAATCCCCCGCCTGCGTGCGTAATCACGGAGATATTTGCAAAAAATTCATCGCGCGGATTTGCGTAGGGAAAACGCTGTATCTGTTTTGCGTTTTTTATATTTTTTTCATACTCTTTTTGCGCAAGTTTACGCTCTAACCGTGCGTCCAACTTTACAAAAGGTCGGCACAAAAAGCGTATTCCTCTAAAAAATATTTTCATATTTCCCTATCTTCTCTCCTTAGAAAAACGACCTAAACCGATTGAACGCTTTGATGATAATCTGTCCGAGGGTATACCTTTTAATCACGTCTTTCATCGTAATTGCTTGATACTCTTCATACGTCATTTTTCCGCGTTTCGACCAGTCCACGAAAATATCGTTCTCTTCAAAGAAGGTCAAAAGCTCTGGCTCCGCCAACCACTTCCCGTTTACGCAAGCACTGCAATCTTTAATCCAAAGATAGTCGTAAATAGGCGGATTGTTGACTACGTATACTTTTTCTTTATAATTCCAGCGCCTTGCCCGATCGGAGCCGTAGCCTTCAAAGCCCCAAATAGCCTCCCAAGGGCGCAGCCACTTCAAAAGCACCGATTTTCTCCAAATGGTAGGCACAAAATGCGTTTTCCAACCGTTTTTGCCCATGAGAACGCACTCCATCTCGTGGGTTTTAGAATAATTTTCTGGAGCTTTATTTCGAATACGCGTACCGCACATTTGATAAGAAGCAATCGTTTTATCCTTATCCATTATGTCGAGTATCTCTTCAAACTTCTGTCTGTCCACTTTATCGCAAACAAAGAAGTCGTCTAACACCAGAAAAACGTATTCTTCGGGAATGTCGTTAAGCGCGTCTATAAAACGACGGCTCCAAGAAAGCTTTTTATCTTTGTGTTGATTTAAGGTGGTTACGGAAAAGCCCAATTCCTTTTTAGGAAGATACCGCTTATGTTCCGTATTTAAATATACGGGATAGGGTATATCCTTCCAACAAAGGTCTAAGCATTCAAAAAACGGCTCCCATAAATCCTCATAGCTATCGCACGAGGACATTAAAAACGCCAAACGCTTTTTTGTTTCCATGGTTTATCTCCTTGTTTTTCTTGTTCTTTGAGCAGCTCTTCTTTTCCTTTCTTCTTGTATGCTGCCATCCAAGAAATGATAACCCAAAAAGTGCAAGCTTCCGTACTGCCAACCGCAAAGAGGAAGGATTCGCTCCACGCCGCAATCAATAACTCTAAAATCAACAAAAATGCAATTTGTAGAATGGATACTTTCCCCTTACTTTCCGTGGATTTCCATGTGCCGTAAATTACCCAAAGCACAGCCGACCCTAAAATCAAGCTTCCCCATACGCCGATTTCCGCTAAAATCGTTAAAAAACTATTGTGGAAATCATAAAATTGTATCTCTGCCCCAGGTACTTCATTATAATACTCCGAAACCGTATAGCCACACCCGAAGAAAGGAAACTGTTTCCACGTTTTAATGGCGTTATCCCAAATCGTTCCACGCGTTATATCGCCTTCTAAGAGCTTTTGCAAGGCAGGTAACCCGAAATCCCCTAATTTTCCTGTCATCAACAATCCGCCGAACACACCTACCGCAATCACAAACACTATGCGCGAAAGCAGGCTTCTAACCTTTAGAAAAGAGATAACGGTTATGTTCAAAAAGAGCGTTACAAGCGCCGTGCGAGAACCCGATAAAATCGCCGTAACCGCCGAGGCTGCGATAATGAACAAATAAAACCATCTGCCCTTTTTATCCGTTTTTTGAGTAAGCAAATAAAATGCGGAAAGCAAAGCCACGTTGGAATAAATCCCCAGCGTATTGGGATTAGTGGTAACCCCCGTGGCTCTGTCCCCATTGCCAAGACCTAACATTAGGCAGACCACGCTTTGCACCTCAAACAAAATCATAATCCACATGATGCTTTTTAAAGCGGTTTCCAAATCCTTTTTCCCCTCGCGGGTATCAAAATAGATATACGTTCCCCATAAAACGATGACGAGAGAAAGTATCTTTACCAAGGATTCCACTTTATCGATACTAAAAAGCACCGAGGGTAATACTGCGATTAAATACAGCACCAAAAGCTTAGGCGGTTCGCCGATTTTCACTCCTTCAATCGCCAAAACGCAAAATATCAAAGCCGCTAAAAATCCCCAACGCAAAAGCGCCGCATACGGAATCCGCAGGTATCTTGAATTCAATGAATAAAACACCCACATCATAATAAAGAAAATCGTCTTTTCAATTTTTACGACGCTCTCATTCCGCTGCATAATCTATTACCTGCATAAACTCCAACAAATAATTCTCAAAATTCCATTCCTTGATTTTTTCCAAAGAACGCTTACTAAACGCAGCCAAATCCGCATTCAGTATCCACTCCAACGCTTGGGTCAATCCCGCCTCGTCGCCGTCTTGGAATATCAAACCGTTTTTCCCTTGCTCAACCAAATCCTTACGGCAGCCTACCTTAGAGGATACGACAACGGGCAAGCCCATAATCATCGCCTCGTTTACAACCAACCCCCAAGGCTCGTGCAAGGACGGCAGGACGAACACGTCCGCCGCCTTGTAGAATTCCACGTTCTTAGGGAATCCTACGTACCCGAAAAAATGAACGTCTTCACAGGCAAGCTCTTTTACAAGATCAATAAGCGCCTCTTTTAAATTTCCGTCGCCAACCAGCGCAAGCGCGATATCCTTTCGGCTTTTTTTAAGTCTTGCAAAACTTCTAATCAGCAACTCTACGTTCTTCACTTCCGTAAGTCTGCCGACGAATAAAAACAATTTTTTGCCCTGCAAGCCGTATTTTTCTTTCAGCTCGTCCTTTGAGGGCAGAGTGGCTTTCGCCTTCAACAGCCTCTCCTCGCTAACGCACATAGGCATAATCACTGCGCGGTATTCTTTCATTCCGTAATACAAAAAGTTTTCCCTTTGCAAGCTCCCGCCCGCAAATCCAAAACAATAATCGGAGCGAAGCAAGGTCTTTAAGTACTGCTTTTTCAAAAACGCTTTTATCTTGGACGAGGGAATGTGCAACGGCGTATCCGACTCGATTGCGTGATAGATTTTATGTTTTCGGCAATAGCGGATAGCGCACGTCTGTTCTACCCCCACGTACCCGTTGATAACGGCAAAATCGGGGTTAAACTTCTTGAAAATATCTCGAATCTGTTTTTGCCGCGCCTTTTTATCCCCCTCGCAAACGATTGCGCCTTTAGGCAGATTTAAGCTGTCCTTACCCGTTATGGAAGCGTGGCAATACACGTATTGATAGGTACAACCCGATTCTTCATATACCTCGCGTATTAAATCCAGCCCATAGTGCATAGGCTCGACGAACAGCACGAGTATTCTCCTACTATTTGGCATGTTTCTTATATATCCTTTTCAAAAGCTTATTCCCGTACACAATCTTTTTAAGACGGGGACGCCATTTAAGCGCCGTCTTTTTCTTGAAACGGGCAAAACGGCTGCGATAGATACAAACGGTATAGTTAGAATCCAAAGCGCACTCCCAGCGCGCCTTGAAATCGTAATCCCCGCGCATAAAATCTACTTTGTCCCTGCCCTCTGCAAAACCGTCCTTTATCGCCTCGTAAAAGAGGAGCTGTCCCGGGAAACAATCTCTATATTTCCCTTTGAACGCCACAAGCCAAATATAAACGGAGTTTTGATGCTTCATCGCCACCAAAAAACCGATGGCTTCGCCGTTCAGCCTTGCCAAGTAAACGTCCAAAAGTCCTTGCTCGTTCATTTGGCGTATGACTCGAATCGCCCAAGATATATCTTGGTTTCCGCCCCGTTCTTCCTGCCTATTCGCAAAAATTTCTTGAATTTCTCCGCAAAGCTTATCCGTTACCTCTTCTTTCCCAAGGCAAACGCCCTTTTTCAGCCCCGCTTTAATCGTCTTGTTGCGCATACTTTGGCTGACGAGAGAAAAATACTCCTCAAAGGACGCATATTTTCCCGTTTCCAGCCACATGGTACGGGTGGTTGGATAGCAAAGATAGCCCCGTTTTTTATCCAAAGCTTTTTGAATAATATGGAGCTGAGTATCCCCCGCCGCCATTTCTTGTAAACGGAGGGAGCATTTTTTTGTAAGCAACAGCTCCAAAAAGCCCTCGATAACGGGTATGGCTT
>JAZKXK010000046.1:0-2619 GCA_045611525.1 Candidatus Scatosoma sp.
CAGCACGACTTCTCCGCCGTAGCTTTGGATAAGCTCGATACGCTCTTTGGACATAGAATCGGGCATAACGATAACGGCGCGGTAGCCCTTGGCTTTACAAACAAGCGCCAGTCCTATCCCCGTGTTTCCAGAGGTCGCCTCGACCACCAAACCGCCCGCTTGGAGTTTACCTTTTCGCTCCGCGTCCTCAATGATGGCAAGCGCCACTCTGTCCTTAATCGACCCGCCGAGATTGTTTCCTTCCAGCTTGGCAAACAGCTTGCAAGGCGAAAGGATATTGAGTTGTACAAGCGGTGTATTTCCTATATTCAATCCAGACATGCTATCCCCTTTAATAATTCGCTCGGCTTATCCACAAACCGTTTCCCGCCGTGATTTTGTAAAAATTCTTTTTCGCGGAAGCCCCAAGTAACGCAAATGCAATCCACTCCTGCGTTTTTTGCCGTTTGGATATCGGTATCCGAATCCCCGATATACAGCGTTTGCGCCTTCGTAACCTCCAACCTTTCGATAACGGCAAGCAAAGAATCGGGCGCGGGCTTTTTGAAAATCCCCGCGCTTTCGTTTTCCCCCACCGCCTCTAAGAGCAAGCCGTCGAAATAGCTCTTGGCTAGCGACTTGACGGCAAAATCCGCTTTGTTGGACAGCACCGCCGTCTTTATCCCCTTTTCTTTAAGCGTTTGCAAAAGAGGGAGTATCCCCTCGTAGGGCTTGGTTTTCTCCGCGCAGTGGAGTGCGTAGTATTCCTTAAAAAGGGCAAGCGCCATCGGCGCTTTTTCCGTATGCTCACCTACGGCGCGTTCGATAAGCCGAGCAATCCCGTCGCCGACGAACGAACGCACCTCGTCCTTGGTACGGCTGGGCAAGCCTACCTCTTGCAGGGCGTAATTGACGGCGTTTGTCAAATCGTCCAAGGTATCCAAAAGGGTGCCGTCCAAATCGAAAACAAACGCTTTATACATATTACGCCTGCCCCAAGTCTATGGTGTTTTTGATAATCTCCACCGCCTCGGAACGGTTTTCGCAGCCGAGCTTGACGTATATGTTGGATACGTAATTTCTCGCCGTGCCGTCCGAAAGCTTTAACGCGGAAGAAATTTGACGGTTGGTAAAGCCCTCGTAAATCATAAGCGCAATCTCCACCTCTCTGTCCGAAAGATAGAAGGCGCGCATCAGCTTGAGTTCCCTGTCCGCGGAGACGTGCTTTGCGGCGTCGGCGATACGGCGGGCGATTTTCGCAGGGAGTATGGTATCCCCCTCGTAGGCGTTTTTAACGGCGCGAATGAGCGCGTCCCCGCCGATATCCTTGAGCAAATACCCGCTTGCGCCGTTGTTGATAGCGTTGAGAATATAATCGCTGTCGTCGAAGGTGGTTAAGATGAGTACCTTTGCATACGGGTACTCCGTCTTGATACGGCTGGTCGCCACTACGCCGTTCATATTCGGCATACGGATATCAAGCAATACGACGTCCGCCGCCGTCTCCGCCATTTTATCCAGCGCGTCAAACCCGTCGCAAGCCGTGCCAAGCACCTGCAATTCCCTATCCGTTTTTAAGACGGCGGCAATCCCCTCCGCAAGCTCTTTTTGGTCGTCTACGACCAGTACCTTAATCCTTTTATCTGCCATTAAATTACCTCTTAAAGCTCCATTGTGATGCGTATTTCAAAGCCCTCTTCCTCTTCGCCGGTAAAGAGGACTTCCCCGCCCAGCGTTCTTGCCCTCTCTTCCATCGTCGTCAGTCCAAAGCCCTTTTTCAAGGCTTTGTTCCCTAAGCCCTTGCCGTTGTCGGAAAGCAGGAAGACGAGGCTGCCGTTTTCTTTTTTAAGCTCAAACCAGAACGCCGTCGCCCCGCCGTGCCGAATTCCGTTGGATATGCCCTCTTTTAAAGTATTGCAAAGGAAACGGTGTCTTTCTTTAGAAACGGTAACCTCTTCTATCATAGAACGGATATGAATATCCGTTCCGTCCATTGATTCGTGGACGATATCCTCTAAATCCGCCTTCAGGCTTGCGCTCTTGCCCGAAAGCAAATGGACGCTGTTTCTAAGCTCTTCCAAAGCGTGCTTGGCTTGCATATTCGCGGCAATCAGCTTGAGCTTCGCCTCTTGCGGGTCGTCCTCGATAATGCGTTTTGCCGCCTCCGTTTGCATAATGACGGTCGTAATGGAATGCCCAGCCGTGTCGTGGATTTCCTTGGCGATACGCTGGCGTTCTTCCAAAACGGTTACCTCTTCCAAGACCTCGTACGCCTTTTCCAAGGTACGCTTATTTTCGTCCAGCTCCTCTAAGGCTTTGTTGAGCATAATATACTGCCGATAAAACACGAGCAGGACCTGCGCGGCGAAAAAGTGCAGGGATATCGCCACGAGCGAGCCTACCGATTCGCGGAAAATCTCGATAATGCTGTAATCCGTACCCTTACTTTGCCATATTTGTACGGCATAACTGCCGATAAAACAGGTCGCGGCGAGCGCCAGCGTCCAAATCCCGAACTTTTCGTCCTTGAACTCCAAATAAAACTGCGTTAAAATCAAAAGATAGATAATCAGCGAGTAGGAGCCGACCGTAAAGGCTACGAACCCGCAGGCGCATAAGCCCTCCAGCGTTTTATACAGG
>JAZKXK010000047.1:0-34251 GCA_045611525.1 Candidatus Scatosoma sp.
TATCGCTACCAACCTCGGCAGAAAAGAGGGCTGGATGGCAGAGCATATGCTCATTTTGGGCGTAAAGCGTCCTCAGGATAAGGAAATGAAATACGTTGCAGCAGCGTTCCCTTCCGCTTGCGGTAAGACCAACCTTGCAATGTTGATTCCTCCTAAGCAGTACCTTGAAAAGGGTTATGAAGTATTCTGCGTAGGCGACGACATCGCTTGGATTCGTCAAGGCGAAGACGGCAGATTGTGGGCATGCAACCCCGAAAACGGTTTCTTTGGTGTTGCTCCTGGTACGAACGAAAAGTCCAACCCCAACGCGCTCGCATCCACCAAGCAGGGTACGATTTTCACCAACGTTGCTTTGAACCCCGCAGACAACACCGTTTGGTGGGAAAAGCTTACGAAGGAAGCTCCCGCAAACCTCATCGACTGGACGGGTAAGCCTTGGACGCCCGATTGCGGCAGAAACGCGGCGCATCCCAACTCCCGTTTCACCGCTCCCGCAGAGAACTGCCCTTGCATCTCTCCTGCATTCAACTCCAAGGAAGGCGTGCCTCTTTCCGCAATCATCTTCGGCGGCAGAAGAGCAACGACGACCCCCCTCGTATATCAATCCCGCGACTGGAACCACGGTACGTTCGTTGGTACGATTATGTCCTCGGAAACGACGGCGGCAGCTACGGGCGCGGTAGGCGTACTTCGCCACGACCCTATGGCAATGAAGCCTTTCATGGGCTACTCGGTTGACAGATACTTCCAGCACTGGATTGACATGGGCGCGAAAGTTCCCGCTGACAAACAGCCCAAGATTTTCAACGTTAACTGGTTCCGTCAGGACGAAAACGGCAACTTCATGTGGCCCGGCTTCGGCGACAATATGCGCGTGCTTGACTGGATTTTAGACCGTTGCGAAAACAAAGTGGACGCACAGGAAACGGCTATCGGCTACCTTCCTTACGCAAAGGATATCAACATCGAAAACTGCGATATCGACGCGGAAACGCTTGATAAGCTCCTCGTAGTAGACAAAGCTCGTTGGGCGGCGGAAGCGGAAGAAATCACCGCATACTACGCAGAAAACTTCGGCGACAAGATGCCCAAGGAAATCATGGAAAACCTTGAAATCCTTAAAAAGAACTGCGCAAACTAAATGATAAACGCGAACCCCGCCTGCTAGCAGGCGGGGTTAATTTCATGCTTTCTTTGGATAAAAAATGCGACCCTAAAAGGTCGCATTTTAATATTCATCCGTTAAGCCAAGTAAGTAATCTGCGGAAACTTCAAAAAACTTAGACAACTTAATCAAAGCATTATAATCAGGCAATCTGCCTGTATTCATCCAACCGCTGATGGTCGTTGCGGGTATATCTGCGCCAAGCCCCAACTGTCGTTGGCTTATGCCCTTTTCGTCTAATAGACCTTTCAAAATTTCCTTAAACATACCCATATTTTATCAAAATATACCTAAAAAGGTATTGACAAACTCAAATGAGTATATTATAATTTATGTATTCAAAAGCGTATATATACAAGGTGAGCCATGTCAAACAAAGAACAACTCTCAATAGACGAAATTTTTTATGCTATGCCTAAACTGCGAGTATATTTTCGGGATAGGGAATGGAAGATAAGAAAATATGAAAAGAGGGAAAAGGTAGAAAGTGCAGTAGAGGAATGGCGTGCGGAAAGGGAAATTCTATTAGAAGTGGTACAAAAAATGGATATAGAAGATTTGCGCACCTTGTATTACTTGCAAGCGATGAAAAAGGCTGGTCGCGGTCATATTTTGAAAAAAATACAGAAATTGACAAGTGAAATAAAAGACATTTTTGAGGAGTAGAAAACCCCGCCTGTTCACAGGCGGGGTTAATTTTTTATGCGTTACAGCGTATAATAATGGTATGTATACGATTCTTCAGTTATTTGATTTAACTCATACGCTTGCGAAAAACTACCTGCAATGCTTTACCTATCCTTGGGAGGCGTTGCCGGGGATCAAAGATTTTATCCGCGAAAAGGGGGAAAGCTTAGGCGAAGAATACCAAGAAATCGCGCCCAAGATTTGGGTACATAAAACGGCTAAGCTTGCTCCTACCGCTTGTATTTGCCCGCCTTGTATCATCGGAGCGAACACCGAAATTCGCCACTGCGCCTTTATTCGAGGGAGCGCGCTCATCGGCGAAAACTGCGTGGTGGGGAACTCCACGGAGCTGAAAAACGTTATCCTTTTCGACGGCGTGCAAGTGCCTCATTACAACTACGTCGGGGACAGCATTTTGGGGTTCAAGGCGCACATGGGTGCGGGGTCTATCACTTCCAACGTCAAATCGGACAAAACGCCCGTGCAGGGAACGGGTATGAAAAAAGTAGGGGCGATGCTGGGGGATTTTGTGGAAATCGGCTGTAACAGCGTACTCAACCCCGGAAGTGTAATCGGCAGGGGGAGTATCGTCTATCCCCTTTCCTGCGTCCGTGGCACCGTAGCAGAGCAGTCTATTTATAAAAAGCAGGGCGACATTATAAAACGGGGGTAAGCGATGGGAAAATATTTTGGAACAGATGGATTTCGAGGGGAAGCGAACGAGCGTTTAACGGCGGAGCGTGCCTTTGAAGTCGGGCGGTTTTTGGGCTGGCATTTATGCCGACAAAAAAATGCGCGCGCGCGTGTTGTTATCGGGAAGGACGCCCGCCGTTCGAGCTATATGTTCGAATACGCGCTTGTAGCGGGGTTAGTCGCTTCGGGCGCGGACGCGTATATGCTCCACGTTACCACCACGCCGTCGGTGGCGTACGTGGTACGTAGCGAGGGGTTTGACTGCGGGATTATGATTTCCGCAAGCCATAACCCGTTCTTCGACAACGGTATCAAGCTGTTCAACGGTCAGGGCGAGAAAATGGACGAAGAGGTCATTGAAAAAATCGAAGCCTATCTTGACGGGACGGGCAAAGTACCCTACGCCAAGGGCGCGGATATCGGCAGGACGGTGGACTATGTAGCGGGCAGAAACCGTTACGTGGGGTACTTGATATCCCTTGGTATTTATTCCTTTAAAGGCATAAAGGTGGGCTTAGACTGCGCCAACGGCAGCGCTTGGGAGATTGCCAAAACGGTATTCGACGCGCTTGGGGCAACCACTTTTGTTATCGGGGCGAACCCCGACGGCACGAATATCAACAAGGATTGCGGGTCTACGCATATTGAAAATTTGCAAAAATTCGTTGCGGAAAAGGGCTTGGATATCGGGTTTGCGTTCGACGGCGACGCCGATAGGTGTTTATGCGTAGACGAAAAGGGCAACCTTGTCGACGGCGATAAGATTATGTATATCTACGCGCGGTACATGAAAGAGCGCGGAGAACTCATCGATAACGCCGTCGTTACCACCGTCATGTCCAACTTTGGCTTATACAAAGCGCTTGACGAGCTTGAGATTGCCTACGAAAAGACGGCGGTAGGGGATAAGTACGTGTACGAGCGTATGGCGGAAAAGGGTTATATCCTCGGCGGGGAACAGTCCGGGCATATCATTTTCTCTAAATATGCCTGCACGGGGGACGGCATTTTGACCGCTTTAATGGTGATGCAGGTCGTCTTGGATAAAAAAACGAGCCTTTCCAAGCTCGCAGAGCCGATGAAAACATATCCGCAGGTACTCAAAAACGTGCGGGTCAAGGACAAAAAAGCGGCGCGCGGGGACGAAGACGTTTGCGCGGCGGTGAAACGGATAACAAACGCCCTCGGCAATAACGGAAGAATTTTAATGCGCGAATCGGGTACGGAACCCGTCGTGCGGGTTATGGTGGAAGCCGAAAGCGAAGAAATTTGCAATCAATATGTAAACGAAGTCGTAAATCTAATCAAGCAAAAGGGATATTAAAAAGATTACCGCCTCGAAATCTTAACGATTTCAAGGCGGTAATCATATGATAAGGGGGAAAATGATGAGCGTATTTTTACGGCGGGTTATCCCAACCGATTTACAAGTATATTCTACCATTCTAAACAAAAAAAGTAAAGGAAAAATCATCAAATATTTTTTTCTCCTCAAAAGTACTAGGTACAAGCAAAAAATGTGAAAAATTAACATTTTCACATTTTTGACGCTTAAATTCACATAATTCGGCAAAGGAAACAGCTAAAAATCACAGAAATAAAGAAGGAGAACAGGGAAATGACGAGCGCACTTGTCATTTTCTTTCGTTCTAATCCCGCGAAGTACACCGCGCCGATATAAAAGACGGTGTCCGCCGTGCCGTAGGCTACGCAAGCGCAGCGGGCGGCGTAGCTATCCACGCCGTACCGTTCTAAAATCTGCGTTAAAACGGCGATAGACCCGCTGCCCGAAAGCGGCTTCATAATCACGAGGGGCGCAATTTCCTCCGGGATACCCGTAAAGGAAAATAACGGGGAAATCCAGCTTGTCAACGCTTTTTCCAGTCCGCTTACCTCTAGTAACTTGCAAAGCATAGTAACGGCGGCAATATAGGGAAAAATAGACAAAATAAGGGGGATTGCGCCCTTGACGCCTTTGGTAAAGCTGTCGTATACCTTGACCTTGCGAAAAATCGCAAACGCGAAAGTGCCAAGAAAAATAAGGGGTACGATTAGCCCTAAAACGTAGTTCATCTCGTACCTGCCCCCTTGGTTTGTAGCTTTTTGGGGGTCAAAACCCGACTTGCTTCCCTCGTTTTTTCCGTTTTGACAAAAAGCTTGGTAAGCACGATACCCAAAACCGTCGAAAGCAGGGTGGCAAGGATAGTAGGAATGACGATATCGGTAGGGTTGGCGCTTTTAAGGCTGACGCGGACGGCGATAATGGAAGTGGGGATAAGCTGCAGGGAGGTGGCGTTTAACACGAAGAGCATCGCCGAGGAATGCTCGGCGTTTTTCGTTTTATCCAAGAGCTGGGCGGCTTTGATACCGTAGGGGGTTGCCGCGCCCGAAATCCCCAAAAGATTGACGGACATATTCATACTCACGGCTTTAAGCGCCTCTTCGTTATCCGTTTTAAACAGTCTTTTGGCAAGGGGCTTTACGAGCTTGGAAACGGCTCTGGTAACGCCGCTGTCCTCCCATACCTGCATAAGTCCCAGCCACACGGAATAGGTGGCGACGAGGGATACGCATACGAGCGCGCCCTTGCTGGCGCCGTCCAAAAGCGCGGAGAGAAAGGTTTCGGGAGAGATGCATAAAAGGAGCAGGGTGCAAAGGAAAAAAAGCAAAGAAAAAAGGGCGTTCATGCCATACTATATGCTTTGGCTTTGGACAAAATGTCTTAAACGAGAAAATCCTGCTAAAAAACGATTTACTTTTTTATAAAAAAAGTATATAATGATTAAGAATACGAAAGGAGAACGCTTTTATGGCAAAGAAACCTTACTACATTACGACGGCTATCGCCTACACTTCGGGGAAACCGCATATCGGCAACACCTACGAGGCTATTCTTGCGGACGCAATCGCGCGCTTTAAGCGCAAGGAAGGCTACGAGGTATTTTTCCAAACGGGTACGGACGAACACGGTCAAAAAATTCAGGAAAAAGCGGAAGCTGCGGGCGTAACCCCGCAGGCTTACGTAGACAAAATCGCAGGGGACATCAAGGGCATTTGGGACTTGGTGGGGACGTCCTACGATAAATTTATCCGTACGACGGACGAAGACCATATGAAGCAGGTCGGAAAAATGTTCAAAAAATTCTACGACCAAGGGGATATTTACAAGGGCTACTACGAGGGTATGTACTGTACCCCTTGCGAGTCCTTTTGGACGGAAAGCCAACTCGTCGACGGGAAATGCCCCGACTGCGGACGGGAAGTCAAGCCCGCGCGCGAAGAGGCGTATTTCTTTAAGATGGGCAAGTATGCGGACAGGCTTATCGAGCATATCAACGCCCACCCCGAATTTATTCAGCCCGTATCCCGCAAAAACGAGATGATGAATAACTTCCTCTTGAAGGGCTTGCAGGATTTGTGCGTATCCCGTACTTCCTTTACGTGGGGTATCCCCGTAGAGTTCGACCCTCGCCACGTTACCTACGTGTGGATGGACGCGCTCAGCAACTATATCACGGGTATCGGCTACGACGTGGACGGCAACCATACCGAGCAGTATAAAAAGTTCTGGCCTGCGGATTTGCACCTCATCGGCAAGGACATTTTGCGTTTCCATACGATTTATTGGCCCATTTTCCTTATGGCGCTCGGCGAGCCTTTGCCCAAGCAGGTCTTCGGGCATCCTTGGCTGTTGCAGGGGGACGGCAAAATGAGCAAGTCCAAGGGCAACGTTATCTACGCGGACGACTTGGCGCGCCTTTTCGGCGTGGACGCGGTGCGTTATTTCGTGCTCCACGAAATGCCCTTCGATAACGACGGGCAAATCACTTGGGAGCTTGTCGCGGAGCGTTTCAATACCGAGCTTGCCAACGTACTCGGCAACCTCGTCAGCAGAACGATTGCCATGATTGACAAATACTTCGGCGGTACGGTGGTAAAATCTCTGCCCGCAAACGAAGAAGACCCCGACGCGGAGTTCAAAGCAACGGTTACGGGTACGGTAAGCAAGGTACGAGCGAAAGCGGACGAGCTTCGTATTGCGGACGCCATCACGGAAGTATTCTCGCTGTTTAGACGCGCGAATAAGTATATCGACGAAACCATGCCTTGGGCGCTTGCCAAGGACGAGGGAAAGAAAGCCCGCTTAAACGACGTGCTGTACAACCTCGCCGAGGCAATCCAAATCGGCGCAAGTCTTTTGGACAGCTTTATGCCCGAAACGGCGGAAAAGATTTTCTCGGCATACGGCGGGGAGAGCAGGAGCCTTGAGGATTGCGAAACATTCGGTTTGCGCGAGAGCGTAACGGTTAGAGCAACCGCGCCCTTGTTTGCGCGTATCGATTTCAAAACCCTCGCGCCTGAAATTGAAAAAATCCGCGCGGAGCAGGCGGCGGCATATCAAGCCGAGCTTGCGAAAACGCAGCCTCAAAAGGAGGAGATAAAAGTGGAAGAAGCACAAGAAAAAACCCCTGAAATCACCTTTGACGACTTTGTTAAGGTAGAGCTTAAGGTAGGCGAGATTATCGCTTGCGAGGCTGTACCCAAATCCAACAAGCTGTTAAAGGAAACGGTCAAGTTCGGCGAAGAAGTCCGCACGATTGTATCGGGGATTGCGAAGCATTACAGCCCCGAAGAAATGGTAGGGAAAAAGGTAGTATTCGTTACCAACCTTCCCCCCAGAAAGATATGCGGGATTATGTCCGAGGGTATGATTTTGGCGGCGGAGGACGAAACGGGAACCCTTTCCCTCGTAACTCCCGAAAAGGATATCGCAAGCGGTACGCGCCTTGGCTAAGCTCATCGACGTACACTGCCATTTGACGGGGGAGGAATACTCATCCGTCGGCGGAATAGAAGAGGTTTTACGCCGTGCCAAGGGGGCAGGTGTGGAACGAATGATTTGTTCGGGCTTCGACTTGGACTCCTCTCGTATCGCCAAGACGCTGAGCGAACGCTTTGAGGAAGTGTACTTTTGTGCAGGCTTTCACCCCAGCGAGCTGGATAAATACAAAGACGGGGATTTGGACGAAATTGCCGAGCTTTGCAAACACGAAAAGTGCGTTGCCGTAGGGGAAATCGGCTTAGATTACCACTTCGATGACAACCCCGCAAAAGAGGTGCAAAGGGAACTGTTTATTCGTCAGCTAACGCTTGCAAACGAGCTTGGACTGCCCGTGGTGCTCCATAGCCGCGACGCCGCGTTAGAAACCTTGGAAATTTTGAAAGCGCATAAATCGCTTTTAGAGTATGGCGGGCTGATGCATTGCTATTCCTATTCCGCGGAAATGATGCAGGAGTTTATCAAGCTCGGCTTGTATTTCTCCTTCGGCGGGCCGTCCACCTTCAAAAACGCAAGAAAGGTGCAAGAATGCGTTGAACGCATACCTGCCCGTCTGCTTTTGTCGGAAACGGACTGTCCGTACCTGACTCCCGCGCCTTATCGCGGGGTATTTCCCAACGAACCCAAACATATAAAGCCTATTATAGAGAATATGGCTAAACTTCGAAACGAAGACGAGGAGGAGCTTGCAAAACGCATTTTTGACAATGCAAAAACGCTGTTTTTTAAGCTGAAATAACCATATGGAAGAGAATAAGAACGTAAATCAACAACCCCGCCCGCAGGGCGAAAACGGGGGCAGAAAAAGACGGCATAAGCACAGAGGCGGGCATAACCATAACCCGCAAGGTCAGCAAAAGCCGCAAGCGGAGAAAGGGCAGGAACAGCCAAAGGCTCAGCCCCAAAAACAACACCCCCAAAATCAGCAAGGGGGCGGGAAGAAGAATAAGCAAAACAACGCCCAACCGCAAAACAACAAAAATCAGCAAAACAAGGGCAATCATAAAGAGGAAAACCGCAAGGATACCTATTTGTATATCCTCGACGGGAATTTGTACGTCAATTTGACGAACAAATGCTCCAACGGCTGCGATTTTTGCGTGCGTAACGAGCGCGCGAGCTATTATGGTAACTATTTATGGCTGAAAAACGGCGACCCCACGGCGGATAAGGTCATTTCCGCAGCGAAGGGGTTCGGGGATTTGACCCGCTTTAAGGAAGTCGTTTTCTGCGGGTTTGGCGAGCCTACCTATAAGGTGGCGGAAATGGTGGCGCTTTGCGACTATTTCCACGAAAAGGGTTTGAAAACCCGTTTGAACACCAACGGTCAGGGCAACCTCATCAATAAGCGGGATATCGTACCCGATTTGAAAGGGAAAATCGATTTCGTCAATATCTCCCTCAACGCGTCCTGCGCGGAGAAGTATCAGCCCATTTGCCGTTCGCAGTTCAAAGAGGCGGGCTTTGAGGGCTTGATTGAGTTTGCCAAGCTTTGCAAAAAGAACGGCGTGCCTTGCCGTTTCTCTATCGTCGACTGTATCGGCGAAGAAGAAATCGAGGCTTGTAAACGCTTGGCAAGCAGCGTGAACATTCCGCTGTATATCCGCAGTTATATCACCGATTCCTAAGGAGCAAGTATGCAGGAACTTCGCACCGTCTTAGAAAAGCACGGCTTCCATTTTAAAAAGCAATTTGGACAAAATTTCATAAGCGATACGAATCTGCTGCGCTCCATCGTGGACGCGTCGGGCATAGACGAAAACACGACGGTGGTGGAAATCGGCTGCGGGGCGGGTACGCTTACGCGCGCGCTTGCCGAAAAGGCGAAAAGAGTATACGCCTTCGATATCGATAAGGATTTACAGCCCGTCTTAGCCGAAACCTTGGCGGGGCTGGATAACGTAGAGGTCATTTTCCGTGATTTCAATAAGCTGGACTTAAAGGAGTTTGAAAAGGAAATCGAGGAGTACACGGTGGTGGCGAATTTGCCCTACTATATCACTACCCCCTTGGTTACCAAGCTCTTGGAAGAAAGCGATAAGGTGCAGGGCTTGTCGATTATGGTGCAAGAGGAAGTGGCAAACCGCTTTTGCGCCAAGGAGAACACGGCGGATTACGGCTCTATCACGGCAGCGATTGCCTTAAAGGGCAAGGCGAGCATCGTAAAGCGGGTTTCGAGGAACTTATTTTATCCCCGCCCTAACGTGGACTCGGCAGTAGTCAAAATTCAATTCGAACGGGGCAGGGTCGCGGTGAAGGACGAAAACGCCTACCGACAAACGGTAAAATGCGCCTTTTTGAACAGAAGAAAAACCTTAGAAAACAACCTCGTCAATTTTTTTAAGCTTTCGAGAGAGGAAGCAAAAGCAGCGCTTAGCCAAGCGGGCGTGGACGAGAAAGCCAGAGGGGAAACTCTTTCTCCGCAAAGGCTGGCAATTCTCGCCGACGTGCTTTTAGACAACGGATTTATCAAATAAAAAACGGGACGGATTATCCGTCCCGTTTTTATGTGTTTTCCGTATGCCATAAGGCAAGCTGGCTTTCAATCGCAGGGGTAATTTCTTGCGTTAATACCTCGTAGCCAAGCGGGGTCAAATGCCCGCCGTCGGTGGTGTACTCGTCGTAAATCTCGCCCGTTTGCAAGTTCATAAGGGGAGAATACAAATCCACGAACGCAAAGGAATACTTATCGGCAAGCTTTTTGATTTTTACGTTACTGTACGCCGCAAGCTGGTTTTTCTTGCCCCATTCCTTGCTCATGCAGGTAAGGGAAAGAAGTATAATTTTCGTGTTCGGCGCGTACACGGTCATACCCTTTAATAAATTTTCGTAGTTATCGAACATACTGTCCATATTATTCGCGCCGATAAGCATTACCGCGACCTTGGGCTGTAAATCATAGAGGGAAACCTGCATACGCTCCTCTAAGCCCGTGGTGGTTTCTCCGCCGATGCCTCTATTCACGACCAAATATTGCGGATAGTACTTGGGCAAATCGTAGCCGTCCGTAAGGCTGTCCCCAAGGAATGCGACGTCTACCTCAAAATCGGCGTACTGTTCGTTTTCCGTTTGATACGAGGCAATCTTAGCGTTGCGGTATTCCGCCATAATACGCCGCCATTCCTCTTCCTCTTTTTTATCCTTGCAACCGCAGAAAGCGAGGAGAGTTACAGCCAAAAGAATGGAAAATAATCGTTTCATTACAACCTCTTATAAGACAAAAATCAAGCAGCCTATCATAAGCCCCAAGCCCTCCCCCACGAGCAAGTCGGAAGGGTAATGAAGTCCAAGCGCAAAGCGGGTATACGCAAGCAAAAAAGAGCAAAAAAGCAAGAACGCTCCGACTACGGGTAAAAAGCGTAAAAGGGTAACGGCAATCACCGCCGCGCACGCCATATGACGGCTGGGAAAGGATTTCGTATCCGCGCGGTGCTTGGTTACAAGAGGCTGTATGCCTGCGCCGTTTTCTGCATACGGACGGGGGCGTTCTACCGCAAGCCTAAGCACCGTTACGGTGAAAAAGGCAAGGGCAGGTACGAAGATAAGGGCTGTTTTTGCCTTGGGGTCAAGCTCCTCTCCCGTTAAAGCATACAGGCAAAAAATCGCGTAGCTTAACGATACGAACGCCGTTAAAAAGGCGTTCGCAAGCACCACCGCCCGCTTTAACAAGGGGCGCGCGGTCAAAAACGCTTTATTCGCATTGTAAAGGGAAATATAATCGTATTTCATAAGTACAGTATAGCAAAGATTATGCAAAAAAGCAAGCCCTTTGGAGGGGGTTCCAAAGGGCTTTTCGTTGACTGAATTATGCTTTTTGCGCCTCGGCAACGATTTTATCTACCAGCATAGGGGGTACGTCCTCGTAGCCCAAGAATTCGCTGACGAATTTACCGCTGCCGCGGGTAAGGGAGCGCAGCTCCATCGTATACGTCTTGATTTCCGCAAGGGGAACTTCGGCGTTGATGATAGAACGTTCGCCTTCGGTGTCCGTACCCATGATACGTCCGCGGCGTTTATTGATATCGCCCATAACGTCGCCGAGGTAATCGGAGGGAACGGCAATCTTTAAGCTGTAAATGGGTTCGAGCAGAACGGGCTTCGCGTTCTTCAAGCCTTCCTTGAACGCAATGGACGCCGCCATTTTAAAGGAAAGCTCGTTGGAGTCTACGTCGTGGTAGCTGCCGTCGTACAGAACGGCTTTCAGCCCCGTTACGGGGTAGCCTGCCAAGGGACCGTGTTCCATTGCCTCTCTAAGACCCTTTTCGACTGCGGGGAAGTAGTTCTTAGGCACTGCGCCGCCAACGACCTCTTCGTCGAATACGAATTCCTCTTCGCAAGGGGAGAAACGGATTTTACAATGCCCGTACTGACCGTGGCCGCCCGATTGCTTTTTGTGCTTGCCCTCGGCTTCCGTCGTGCCGCGAATGGTTTCACGGTAAGCAATCTTGGGTTCGGAGAGCTTCATATCCACGCCGTAGCGCGCCTTCACCTTTTTCGCCAGCATTTCAATCTGCACGTCGCCCTGACCGCCGATGACCATTTCGCCCGTTTCGGGGTTCTTTTCAATGGAGAAGGTGTAGTCCTCTTCCTTTAATTTCGCAAGCCCTGAGAACACCTTGTCTTCCTCGCCCTTCTTTTCCGCGGAAACGGACATAAACAGGGTGGGCTTCGGGAAGTAAATGGGGTTAAACCTCACCTTTGCGGAAGGGTCGCAAAGGGTGTCGCCCGTATTCGTGTTGCCAAGCTTATTCACCGCGCCGATATCGCCCGCTTCTAACTGGTCAACGGGTTCCATCTTCTTGCCTCTAAGCACGTAAACCTGACCGATACGCTCCTCGCATTCGGTATTCGAATTCCAAACGGTAGACCCGCTTTTCAAAACGCCGCGGAAGCTCTTGAGATAGCTGAGCTTGCCCGAGAAGGGGTCGATGACCGTCTTAAATACCTGTCCTGCAAACGGAGCGTCTGCGACGGTACGAAGGGAGGAGATGCCGCCGTTTACGAGGTCTTCCGCCATGGTGTTCATGCGTTCGCGTGCTTGGGGCATATAGGTTACGATTTCGTTTAAAAGGTTGATAACGCCGCGATTGGTGAGCGCCGAGCCTGCCATAACGGGAATAGTGTTGACCGCCGCGATACCGATACGGATACCCTGAATGGTTTCCTCGCGGGTAAGCTCGCCCGCTTCAAAGTATTTATCTAACAAGAACTCGTCGTTTTCCGCAGCCGTTTCCATAAGCGAGGCTTTCATTTCCTCGACTTGGTCTTTCATATCCTCAGGAATAGGAATTTCCTGGGGGCCGCCTTCCTTGAAAAGGTAAGCGCGTTCCTGCAAGGCGTTGATACAGCCTTGCATCTTGCCGTTTTCCATAATGGGGATTTGGATAGGCGCGATTTTACCTGCGTATTTTGCGTGGAGCGCCTGTACGGTAGCGCGGTAGTCCGCGTTTTCCTTATCCATACCGTTGATGAAGATGATAAGCGGTTTGCCCAGCTTTAAGCAATATTCGACGATGGATTCCGCGCCGATAGGGAGTACGCCGTTCGCGCCGATAACGAGGCAAGCCCCGCCTGCGGCTCTAAGCCCCTCGTTGCGTTCGCCCTCGAAGTCGTAGTAGCCCGGTAAATCGAGAAGATTTACCTTAACGCCCTTCCAAACGAGGTGGGAGCAAGAGGTGTAGATAGACATCTTTTTCGCTTTTTCCAAATCGTCGTAATCGGAAACGGTGGTGCCGTCGGGTACTTTGCCCATACGGTCAATCATTCCGCCGTTCAATAACATTGCCTCGCAAAGGGTCGTCTTACCCTCGCCGCTGTGTCCAACAATCGCGATATTACGAATGTTTTCGCCGTTCATACTCATATTAAAATCCCCCTTAAAGTTACGAAATTTTTATCGGTAGTGGGGCGTGTCTCCGCAGGACGTAGTGTTCTCTACACCCACAGCTGCACAAGTAACCGATAATTGCAACCATTATAGTATATTTTTTCACATTTTTCAAGGGGTTTTTGAAAAAAAGTAGCAGGTTGGCGATTTTTTTATTTTCGCATAGCTGAAGGAAAGAATTGACAAATCAAGCGAAAAGCGATATAATATACAATATGAAACGCATTTATCTTGACCATGCGGCGACGACGCCGCTTTCCAGCGAAGCTTTAGCGCGAATGCTGCCTTATTTTACAGAGGAGTTCGGTAACGCCGACTCCCCGCATTCGGCGGGGCGCAGGGCGGTGAACGCCGTAGACCTCGCGCGCGATAAACTGGCGGAGCTTATCGGCGCGAAGCCCAAGGAAATTTATTTCACAAGCGGGGGTACGGAAGCGGATAACTGGGCTATCCTTGGCGGCGCGTACGCGCAAAAGCAAAAGGGGAAAACCAAGGTTATCCTTTCCGCTATCGAACACCACGCCGTTCTGTACGCCGCTGAAAATCTGGAAAAGGAAGGCTTTGAGGTGGTGTATCTCCCCGTAAACGAAGGGGGTATGGTCGAGCTGAGCGCGCTTAAAGCGGCGCTTGACGATAGGACGGGGTTGGTTGCCGTGATGGCGGTCAACAACGAAACGGGGGTTATCCAACCGATAAAGGAGCTTGCGGCGCTTGCCCACGAATACGGGGCGTTGTTCTTCACGGACGCCGTGCAAGCCGCGCCGTATATGCATATCGACGTTAACGAGTGGGGGGTTGATATGCTCTCTATCTCCGCGCATAAATTTTACGGTCCTAAGGGCGTGGGCGCGCTGTATATCAAAAGCGGTGTGAAAATCGAACGCCTCATCGGCGGGGGAGAACAGGAGCGCGGGCTTAGAGGGGGTACGACGAACGTGCCTTCGGTTGTGGGGCTTGCGGCGGCTTATGAGGAAAATGCGGCTACCGTGTACGAGACGAACGAAAAATACCGTCGTTTGAGCGAGCTGTTTTTGCAAGGGATTTCCACATTAGACGGGGTAAAAATCAACGGCGGGGCAAACCGCTTGCCCGCGATTTTAAATTTGCAGGTTGCGGGCGTGCATAACGTAGATTTGCTCTACAAGCTGGATTTGCAAGGGGTATGTATCTCGGTGGGCGCGGCTTGCGCGAGCGCGTCGGCGCTGCCCAGCCACGTACTTTTGGCGATGGGGCTTTCTCAAAAGCAGGCAAATCAGAGCGTTAGAATTAGCTTTGGCAAGGAAAATACGGAGGAAGAAGTCCTGCGGGCGGCTGCGTTGTTCGTCGAAACGGTAAATTCCTTAAAAAATTTATAAAAAACAGTTTACTAATTGTAAAAACTGTGATATAATGAATAAGCAAATCAAATTTTGGAGGATACAATCATGGCACATAAGATTAGCGAAGAATGCGTAGCGTGCGGCGCTTGCGCGGATACCTGCCCCGTTGGCGCAATCGTTTTTGACGAAGCAAAGGGTATTTACGTCATCACCGACGAGTGCGTAGACTGCGGCGCTTGCGAAGACGTTTGCCCCGTTGGCGCAATCAAAGCGGAATAAGTTTTGGTAAAAAGAGAAAACCCAAGCGTGGAGAGAAACGCTTGGGTTTTTTTAAGGCTTACGCCTCTATATGTTCGCAATTCTCGGGAATGTTCCCGTTGCGTTGTCTGCAGCGGGCGAGGGAAGCCTCTGCGGCGGCTTTGAGAGCCGCCAACTTCTTGCTCAACCCGAGCAGTAGCTTCTCGACAAGCCCTAAAAGGAGCACGTCGAGTCCAAACAAATGCAACAACATGATAACCTTCGCTTTCATAATTCGTCTCCTTTTTTTGGGTAACGACCCATTTTTTAGAGCAAATTCGCAAGGTAGCCACGTGCCGCACGACTTGAAAGGGTGGAAAACTCCGCGCCTGTCCGTCGCAGCGGTAGTATAGCATACTTTTTCCGCTTGTCAAGGGGAGTATGACAGCTTTTTTTGCAAAAATATCCTATAATATCGTAAAACCGTGGTTAAGTTGGGCTTGACAAACGCTTGAAAGTGCGGTATAATAGTGTAAAACACTATTCAGGTTTAAAAAACGCATGATTATTTTGGGGATTGACCCGGGGATTGCCACTCTTGGGTTTGGCGTAATTGAAAAGGACGCTCGGGGGAATTTCCGCGCGGTTGACCACGGCGTCGTGGTAACGCCTAAGGAAGAAAGCCTGCCCGTGCGCCTTGCTATGCTAGAGCGCGGTCTTTGCGATATTTTAGAGAAATACAAGCCCGACGAGGTGGCGATGGAAGAGCTGTTCTTTTCCAAAAACATTACGACGGGTATTGCCGTAGCGCACGCAAGAGGGGTGGCGCTGCTTGCCTGCGTAAAGGCGTGCGGAAGATTGTACGAATACACCCCTATGCAAATCAAGCAAGCGTTGACGGGGTACGGCAAAGCGGATAAAAAACAAATGCAGGCGGTAGTCGCTTCGCTTTTAAGGCTAAAAGCCGTTCCCAAGCCCGATGACGCGGCGGACGCGCTGGGCGTTGCCCTTTGCCACGGCTTTTCCAGTCGGTTCGGCGAGCTGTTTGCCGTGGGCAATATGACGAGAACGAAGGGCAATAACGCCGCGCCTGCAAGCGCATATCAAGAGCTGATGGCGGCGGGCGCAAAGGCGGCGAAACGCACGAAATCGGGCGCGGGCTTTTCCTCGGCGCAAAGCGTCAACGCCCTGCAAAACGCAACGGGCATTAGCGGCGTTACGGGGGTAGGACGGGCGTCCGTTACCAAGGGAGAGAAAAAATGATATCGTATTTGAGGGGAAAGGTATTGACCACGACGGCGGAAACGGCGATTTTGGACGTCAACGGCGTGGGATACGAGGCGTACTGTTCGGGCGGGGCGTTCCGTAAACTCACCGTGGGTGCGGTAGGCGAGTTGTATACCTATTTGCAGGTCAAAGAGGACGGAATTACCCTTTTCGGCTTTGAAAGCGTGAAGGAAAAGGAGCTGTTCTTAAAGCTGATTACGGTATCGGGCGTTGGACCCAAGCTGGGGATAGCGGTGCTGGCGGCTTTGTCCGCGGACGAGTTTGCCTTGGCAATCGCAACGGCGGACGTAAAGAGATTGTCTGCCGTCAAGGGTTTAGGAAAAAAGACGGCGGAAAAAATCGTTTTGGAGCTTCACGGAAAAATTTCCGCGGCAGAGGTCATGAGTGCGAGTGGGGACGACTTCACTACGGCGGTGGAAAGTTCTCCTGTCGTTAAGCTTTCCAAAGCGGACGAGGAGGCGGTATCCGCGCTTATGGGGCTTGGCTTTACCCGTGCGGAGAGTACAAACGCCGTCAAGAAAGCGCGGGATAGCGGCGCGGTTTCGGTAGAAGAAGTGATTATGAAAGCCCTGCAAGGCGGGGTATAGTGTCGCTTAAACGCCTGCGGCGTTGGTAACGCAAAACTGCGTTTTGCTTTTAGGAGTACGGTTTCGTGGGGGTTCACCCCACGCCCCACCAGAAACTGAGTTTCTGGACTTCCAGACAGAGGAAAGGTTATGTTTGACGAGGAATACGGCGCGGACGAGAGTTTAATCGTCAGCACGAAAACGGAATACGACGCGGAAGAGAACGTTCTGCGCCCCAAGACTATGGCGGACTACGTCGGTCAGCAAAAGGCGAAGGAAAACCTTTCCGTATACATCGCCGCGGCGAAGGCGCGCGGGGAAGCCCTTGACCACGTCCTTTTGTATGGCCCCCCCGGTTTAGGGAAGACCACGCTTTCGCATATTATCGCAAACGAGCTAGGCGTTGCCATCAAGCTCACAAGCGGGCCTGCCATCGAGCGTTCGGGCGACCTTGCCGCGATTTTGACCAACCCCAACGAAGGGGACGTGCTGTTTATCGATGAAATTCATAGGTTGAACCGTTCGGTCGAGGAGATTTTATATTCCGCAATGGAAGATTACGCCCTGGATATTATCGTGGGCAAAGGCCCGTCCGCGCGGAATATCCGTTTTGCTTTGAAGAAGTTTACCCTCATCGGTGCGACGACCCGCGTGGGTATGCTTGCCGCGCCGCTTAGAGATAGATTTGGCATTATCAACCGCTTGGAAATGTACACCCCGCACGAGTTGCAGCAAATCGTAACCCGTTCGGCAAAGGCGCTGGAGATTTCCATACAGGAAGAAGCGGCGGCGGAAATTGCACGGCGCAGCCGAGGTACGCCCCGTATCGCAAACAGGCTGTTAAAGCGCGTTCGCGATTTCTCCTTGGTGAAAGGGAATTCGACGATTACGAAAGAGGACGCGCGCTTTGCGCTTGCCCGTTTGGAGATTGACGAGCTGGGCTTGGACGAAACGGACAGAAACCTGCTCCGCGCGTTGATAGAGAAATTTAACGGCGGGCCTACGGGCTTGGAAACCCTGGCGGCGACCATCAACGAGGACGCGAATACCATCGAGGACGTGTACGAGCCGTACCTGCTACAGCTTGGGTTTATCGCCCGCACGCCGAGGGGGAGAATTTGTCTTAAGGACGGCTACGCGCATATGGGCTGCGAGCCGAGCGTGAAAGCCAGAAGGCAAATGTCATTATTTGAAGATAACTAAGAGCATGGAAAAAGTACAGTATAAAAAAAGTGATTTTTACTATGATTTGCCTGAGGAACGGATAGCGCAAACGCCTGCGTATCCTCGCGATTCGTCTAAGCTTTTGGTCTATCATAGGGAAGATAAGTGTATCGAGGATAGAATTTTTCGGGATATAACCGACTATCTTAAGGCGGGGGATTTGCTCGTTATCAACAACACCAAGGTGATTCCTGCGCGTATGTACGCGCTCACGCCGCACGGCGGGGTGGTGGAAGTCCTGCTTTTAAAACGCTACGATTTGCATACTTGGGAAGTGCTGATGCGCCCTGGAAAAAAGGGCAAAATCGGGGTTACGATGACGATAGGGGATAAGCTGTCCTTGACCGTCAAGGATATCACGGAAACGGGCGAGCGTATCGTGGAATTTACCTACGACGGCGCGTTCGAGGACGTGTTAAACGAGGTCGGCACGATGCCCCTGCCCCCGTATATCCGCGAAAAGCTCAGCGACCAAGCGCGATACAATACGGTGTATAGCAAGGTGGACGGCTCGGCGGCTGCGCCTACGGCGGGGTTGCATTTTACGGAAGAGCTGCTCCAAACCCTCAAGGATAAGGGCGTGGAGGTTGCCGAAGTGCTTTTGCACGTGGGACTGGGTACCTTCCGTCCCGTGAGCGAGGAGATTATCACCGACCATAAAATGCACGCCGAATACTACGAAATCAAGGAAGAGGCGGCGGAAAAAATCAACCGCGCAAAGCGCGAGGGCAGACGGGTAATCGCGGTTGGGACGACCTCCGTGCGTACCTTAGAAAGCGTGGCAAACGAGGACGGTTTTGTGCGGGCTTGTAGCGGAAATACGGAAATTTTCCTCTATCCGCCCTACAAAATGAAGTGCGTGGACGGACTTATTACCAACTTCCATTTGCCTGAAAGTACTTTGATTATGCTGGTGGCTTGTCTTACCGGCAGGGAAGAGATTTTGGACGCGTATAAGTATGCTGTGGAGAAGGAATATCGGTTCTTTTCCTTTGGAGACGCGTGTTTGATTTTATAACGCATCGCATTTCTGCGTTGCGGTTCGGTTACATACTATCGGTATGCGCCCTCACCGCGCCTTGGACTGCGCGGTTCTAAAACCAAACAATATCACGCTGTCCTGTTTCCCGTAAAATTCGGGGACGCCTGTTTGATTTTATAAATCAAGCAAGTAATGGGTAAAAGTGAATGGGTATGGATAAAATTATAAATTCTATCACACCTTTTCACTCATCTTTTAAGGAGCTTTATGAATACTTACGCAAAATACAATCAATCGGGCGAGGATTACTTGGAGAGTATTTTAATGCTGTCTAAGGACTATTCCGTCGTACATCGAATTGACGTCGCAAAACGTATGGGCGTTTCGCAGGCGGCGGTGAATAAAGCGGTAAAATTGCTCGTGGGAAAGGGGTACGTGTACGAGGAAGGAAAGCACCTGTACCTAACGGAAGAGGGCAAAGCGTATGCGGAAGCGGTGTATGAAAAGCATTGTATCATTCGCGAATATCTGCTTTCTTTGGGCGTGAGCGCGGCGGCGGCGGAAGAGGACGCTTGCCATATGGAACACTTGATTTCCAACGAAACCTTTTCGATGATGAAAAGGGCTATCGGGAAATAATAACTTTGAAATTTATAAAAGGAGAAACTTTATGAGAACACTTCACAAAACGGGTTGGTTTAAAAGATTGCTTGTTGCGGCTTGCGCTTGCTTGACGGCGCTTATGCTTGCGGGTTGCAGCCTTACGGGCTTGGCGGATACAATCGGGGATTTAATGGGCGGTAAAACGGGCTATAAAAAAGACGGGCTTACCTATAGGCTCAGCGCGGACGGTACGTATTACTCTCTTGTAGATTGCGAAGAGGGGATTGCTATACCGAACATTTTGACTGAAATTGATGGTATACCTGTTACCACGATTGCATCGAATACCTTTATTAACAATCGTCAGTCTTGGGGGCTGTCGCAATTGATTATTCCAAATTCGATTACAACGTTAGAAGATAATTGCGTTAGTCAATGCTTTTATTTAGGTAAAGTAGTAATTCCAGATTCAGTTACCTATATCGGCAAAAACGCATTCTATCATTGCAGAATAATGGGGCCTCTTACTATCGGCGCGGGCGTGCAATACATAGGTGATTATGCGTTTTATAATTGTTTTGGTTTAAAGGAGGCTAAGACATTTAACTATACGGGTACAAGTGAAACATGGGCAAAAATCCAAATCGGTGAGGGCAACCAATACTTAACCGAAGCGAAAATCAACTTTATTACGGCGGAATAATATATAATAATGAAACAGCGAGGGCGTATTTCCCTCGCTGTTAAAATTTTCTAAAAATTTTCCAAAAATTTCTTAACCACGGTTTATTTTAGTTGACAATGGTATAAAAATATGTTACAATACATATGTTATACGGACAAAATCCGCTTTTTCTTATGCCTTAGAACTTAACCAAGGTTAAGAAATATGGAGGAGAAAATATGAAACTTTTATCACAGTTGAAAATTGGGGAGAAGGCAACGGTTATTGCCGTTCACGGCGAGGGCGCGGTGCGCCGCCGTTTGTTCGATATGGGCATTACGCCGGGCGCGGAGGTATATTTGCGAAAAAAAGCGCCTTTGGGCGACCCGATTGAAATTGCCATTAGAGGGTACGAGCTGACTTTGCGCAAAGCGGAGGCGGCAAACGTAGAAGTAAAGTAAATAGGAGAAGAATATGTTAAGATTTGCTTTGGTGGGAAACCCGAACGCGGGGAAAACCACTTTATTTAACGAGCTTACGGGCAGTACGGCGCACGTGGGCAACTGGCCGGGGGTAACGGTAGATAAAAAGACCGGGGTCTATAAAAAAGGCGGCGAGCCTGTGGATATCATCGACCTTCCCGGGATTTACTCCCTTTCGCCCTATACGCCCGAAGAGGTGATTGCAAGAAACTTTATCCTCGACGAAAAGCCTGACTGTCTTATTAATATTGTAGACGCGACCAACCTGGAGCGTAACTTGTACTTAACCACGCAGCTTATGGAGCTTGACGTACCGATGGCGGTGGCGCTGAATATGACGGACGTATTAGACAAAAACGGCGACCGCATTGACGTGAAAACCTTAGAACGCAGGATAGGCTTGCCCGTGGTGGAGATTTCCGCGCTCAAAGGAGATAACGTGGAAAAGCTGATGAACCGCGCTATAGAGGCGGTAAAGCTTGGGCGCAGGGGGAGCAGCGTGTTAAAGGAATCTGCGCTTTCTTCCGCCATCAATAACGCGGAAATTGCGTTAAAACTCAAAGAGGTAGACGCGCCCTTGTTCCACGCGATAAAGCTTGTGGAAAAGGATTCTATCGAGGTGCAGACCCACCCCGCAGAATCTCGCGCGGTAGAGGCTTTTATCAGGGAAAACTTAACGGGCGACCCGTTCAACGGGGATATGGAAGCGGCGATTGCCGACGCCAGATATAAATACATAACGGCGCATTTCTCGTCCACGCTTACGAGAGCAAGAAAACTCGGCTATGACGAGCTGTCTAAATCGGATAAAGCGGATAAAGTGCTTACCCATAAATGGGCGGGGATTCCTATTTTCCTCGTTATTATGTTTGCGATTTTCCATTTGACCTTCTCCGAAAACTTCCTTTATCTTGGCAGTATCATTCCTGCGTTCGGCGAGTGGTGCGGGGCGGAAGGCAACGGGTTGAAAAGCATTTTTTTTGCGGGCGGGCTGAACTCCCCCGGCGTGATTTTATTCAACGCTATGGAGCTGTTCACAGGTCAAATAGAGGAATGGCTCGCCTTAGGCTTAGACGGGCTTGGGGCAAACCCCATTCTCGTGGGCTTGATTGTGGACGGTATTTGGGGCGGTGTAGCGTCCGTGCTTTCCTTCCTGCCTCAAATCCTCGTACTCTTTTTGCTCTTCTCCATTTTGGAAGATAGCGGCTATATGGCGCGCGTAGCGTTTATGTTGGATAGAATTTTCCGCCGTTTCGGGGTATCGGGCAGAGCGTTTATGCCTATGATTATGGGTTTTGGCTGTTCCGTACCCGCGATGATTAACACCCGTACCATGGCGGACGAAAAGGAAAGACAGGCAACCGTGCGCGTCATTCCCTTCTTCTCCTGCGGAGCGAAAATGCCCATTTTGCTTGCAGTTTCGGGCGGTATCGTGCAGGTGTTTGAAGTGGGCAACGCCGACGTTATCACCTATTCTATGTATCTTTTGGGTATGGTAACGGCGCTCGTTTCCTTGCTCGTTATGCGCAACACCACCCAGCGCGGCGAGGCTTCGCCCTTTATTATGGAGCTTCCCACCTACCATATGCCGGGGTTTAAGAATTTAATGCTCCACCTTTGGGATAAGGCAAAGCACTTTATTACCAAAGCCTTTACCATTATCTTGATTTCCTGCGTGGCGATTTGGTTCTTGTCCAACTTCAACTGGAAATGGCAACACGTGGGCTATATCACCATCGGCGAAGAAGAGTTTGCAAGAACGGATTTATCCATTCTCGCTTCCTTGGGTCAGTTCATTCAGCCTATCTTCACGCCTTTGGGCTTTGGCTCTCAGCTTAATACCAACGGCTGGGTATTCGCCGTAGCGGCGCTGCTTGGCTTGATAGCCAAAGAGGACGTCATCGCGGCGTTCGGCGCGCTGGCGGCTTGCCTTGCGCCTATGGCGTTTGGCGGAGGCAGCGAGGACGGTATCAAGGAAGTCGTTATTATGATTGAGGCGACGGGTATCGGCGTAGCGGGGCTTATCTCCTTTATCGCCTTTAATATGCTCACCATACCTTGCTTTGCGGCGGTGGCGGCGGCAAGAGGGGAAATCGGCAAAGAAAAATTCAAATGGACTTTGCTGTTTTGGGTCTTTACTTCCTTCCTCGTGTCGAGTATCGTATATACCGTAGGCGAGTACGCTTGGACGGTTGTACTTTGGGGGATTGCGGCAACGTTGGCTTGGCTTGGGATTTGGCTGTACAATAAACACACGGATAAAAAATAAGTATGGAACCTATCGATATTATACTAATCTCAATATTAGCGGTTTCCCTTTCGGGGATAATCGTGTATCTCCTCCGGCAAAAGAAAAAGGGGAAGGGGGGCTGCGGGTGCGGCTGTAACGGCTGTCCCAGCGCAGGGGCTTGCGGGAAAGCTTCCCAAAACACGGAGAATGAGAATGCATAAAATTATGTTCGTATGCCACGGCAATATTTGCCGTTCTCCTATGGCAGAGTTTCAATGCAAAGCCTTAACGGAAAGGCTGGGCATCGCAAAGGATTTTGAAATCGCCTCGTCCGCCGTTTCCACCGAGGAAATTTGGAACGGAATAGGCAACCCCGTCTATCCCCCGGCTAAAGCCGAGCTTGCAAAGCACGGTATAGCCTGCAATGGAAAAAGAGCGAGGCTGTTGACCGCAAAGGACGGGGAGTATTACGATTTGCTCCTTTGCATGGACGAAAGCAATCTACGCCGAGCGAGAAGAATTGTCGGCGAGAAAAACGCGCACAAATGCCAAAAGCTGTTGACCTTTGCAGACGAGCAAGGGGACGTAGCCGACCCTTGGTATACGGGCAATTTTACGACAACCTATACGGATATTGAACGGGGGATAACGGGCTTACTGAGCCATTTAAAGGAAAACAGGATTTATGAATATAAACGACGCAATCATTAAAAGAATTGAAGAAATTTGCAAAGAAAAGAATTTAAATGTATGTAAAACAACGTTGAACGGCGGGAAATCGCCTTCTGCGATATACGATTTGATGAAGGGTAGGACAAAATGCTCAAAAGTGTCCACGATTAAAGACTTTTGCCAAGGAGCAGGAATAACGTTGGCAGAGTTTTTTAATAAGGACTATTTTAATGATTTTGAAGAATGAACAACGAAAAAAAGCCACGGGTATCCAAACCCGTGGCTTTCGTTTAACCGCTGTTTTTATATTCGTCCTAAAATGTATAAAACTATGTACGCGCCTTCCAAAAGTCCAAGGTGCAGGGGATAAAAGATATAGAAGAAATATTTCATATTCCGCTTGCCCTTTTCCCCGTTGTATAAAAGGAGTAAGGGGATAGAAAGCAAAGCGTACCAAATGGCGCCGTATAGCTCGTTTGTACGAGATATACACAGCAAAAGCAAGGGGATAGCAAGGCATAAAACTCGTAAAGGCAGGCAGTCCAACTTTTTCACTCTGTCGGGGGCAGGTACGCGGTGAAAGTCAAAAAGCGAGGCAAATACGGGCATCATCACGCCGTAAAAGCCGTAGTCCAGCGTAAACCTTTTACAAAACAGGCTGGCGAACGCCAAAAGCAGTAAAAAGGGCAAGAAGCAAAGGCATTTTTCCCATACCTTGCATTCCTCGTCAAAAAGCTTTTCCTTAAAAAACTGTAAAGCGTAGATAAGCAGTATGGAAAAAGAAAAGGTAATCAAAACCCCGAAATACAAATTTTGCGGGTCGAAAATATAGTAGACGATTTGACAGGCTACGCCAAGCCCAAACAGCAAAAAGAAATGTTTCGTCTTATCGCGTGTATAACGGCACCCCTCGGCAATGGCAAAGGCGAATAGAGGCATAGACAGCCTGCCAAGCGCGCGATACCACATAACCTCCGGGAAAAAGATAAGCCCGAAATGGTCTATTACCATAAAAAACGCGGCGATAAGTTTTAAGGTGTTTCCGTTAAGGATACGGGCTTTTTTGAGTGTTTGTATCATTCGCTTATTTCCTTTTTCTGCTGTTTACGCGTTTTCTTTTCCTGTTTTGCCTGCAGCTTGGCTTGGCGTTTTTGCTCTCTTGCCTCTTTTACCATACCCCCAAGCTTGGTCATACGCTTGCTCGCAGGGTCAGGAGTACCCATTGTCTTGGCAAAATACCCGCCGACGAGGGGGATATTCGAAGCGTCCGTTTTCGCGGCGTCCATAAGCAGGCGGAATTCCGCCTCTAAGAATTTTGTAATGACGTGAACCAAAAGCTCCAACGCCCAGCCGAGAACCATTAGGATAACGAGCAGGTAAGAAAGGGGGTCGAATTCGATTTTGGACACGATTAAGCCGTATACGGTTATGCCGATTGTCAAAAACCGAATCGAGCGTTTGCTCCAACCGTAAATTTCCCTTACCGTGCGTTTTAGCTGTTTTCTGCCCATGCGCATTTCTACGGCAAAGAAGAAGATAAAATACCCAAGCGACAGGCTCAAAAGTACCGTGTTTGCAATCCAAAACCGCTTACCCGTGCAAAGCGCGTAGATAAGATAGGCAATGGAAAACACCTGCGTGATAATTTTGATACCGTTAGAAATTCTTTTAAAATCGCTGATGATTTTGCTCAAAGCAGCTTTTGTGTAATCAAACATTGCTTTCTCCTTTCAAATTGTCTTGAAACTTCGGCGGTTTGCCGAAGTATGAATAAAATCCGCATACCAGGTTCGCGTTGAACAGCTTTTTCTTTTTATCCGCACTCTTTCCAAACCACCGTTCAAATTCAGGCAAAGCGGTTAAAATATACCCGTTCCAGTCCTGCAACGCGCGGAAGGCTTTGCCAAAGCTTCCCATCAGCGCGCGCACTTCTTTTTCCTCGCCAAGCCGTTCGCCGTAAGGGGGATTGCTAACGAGTACGCCGTACTTTTCCTCGCTTGAAAACTTGGCGGCGTCGGCAACGGAAAAGCGGATATGCTTTTCTACCCCCGCTTTCTTTGCGTGATATTTGGCGATAGAAATTGCCTGCGGGTTGATATCGCTTGCAAAGATAACGGGTTTTTCGCTTAGCCTTTCCAAGCTCAAAGCCTCGTCCTCGGCTCGTTCCAAAACGCCCTTGGGCGCGCACTGCCAAGCGGTGAAATCGAACTCGCGATTTTTTCCGGGGGCGATATGCAAGGCTTTCATCGCCGCCTCTATGGGCAAAGTACCGCTGCCGCAAAAGGGGTCGGCAAACGGCTTTTGCATATCCTTATCGGGGTTATAGAAGGTGCTGTCAATCAAGCCCGCCGCAAGCGTTTCCTTTAAAGGCGCGCTGTACGCAAGCGAACGATACCCGCGCTTATGCAAGCCCTCGCCTGAGGTATCGAGGGTAATGGTAACCTCGTCCTTGAAAACGGACACGCCTACAATCGAGCGCGCGCCCGTTTCGGCAAAGGTCTGTCTGCCCGCTTTCGCCTTATCCGCAAGCCGTCTAATAATCGCTTTTTTCGCCACTCCGCCCGCGGCTTTGATAGCCGCAAGCTTGCTTTGCACGCTCTTGCCGTCCATGAGGATTTTGGAATCTACGCTAAGCCATTCTTCCCAAGGCAGGGCGTAGATACCGTCAAACAGCTCGTCAAAGGTTTCCGCGTGAAAGCGGGAAAGCAGGATAAGAACCCGTTCGCCCGAACGCAAAAAAAGGTTAAGACGGGCGATATCCAGCCAGTCTCCTTCCACTTCGATGCGCCCGTTGTCCGCAGGGGCTTTCTCGTAACCCAAAGCGAAAATTTGGCGTTTTGTAATTTGTTCCAAGCCAGAAGCTACGGGAATCAGCAATTTCATAAACATTATTATATACGGATTTTACGCCTTTGTCAAGTTCTTGATTGACAAGCGTAAAAAAAGGGGGTATAATGGGGATATGAAACGGAACTACGAATGCCTAATGCAGGAACAATTAAAAGGGATTGAAAAAGGTACGCGGTTGCTGCTCCATAGCTGCTGCGCGCCCTGCTCGTCCGCGTGTTTGGAGAGATTAAAAGACTACTTTCAAATCACGGTGCTTTATTATAACCCGAATATCGACGAAGAGACGGAGTACAAAAAACGCAAAGCCGAGCAAATCCGTCTTTTGCAGGAAACGGGCTGGGCGGCGTTTTTGGATTGCGACCACGAGGCGGAAAAATTTATACAAATGGCAAAGGGCTTGGAAAACGAACCCGAACGGGGCAAGCGGTGCTACGCTTGCTACGCCCTGAGGGTAAACAAAACGGCGGAGCTTGCCAAGGAAAAAGGCTTTGCCTATTTTGCGACAACCTTGACCTTAAGCCCGCATAAAAACGCCGAATGGCTAAACGAAATCGGCGAAAAGGCAGGGGGTAGGTACGAGGTGAATTACCTCTACACCGATTTCAAGAAAAAGGGCGGGTATTATCGCTCGATAGAGCTTTCTAACAAATACGGCTTGTATCGACAGGATTTTTGCGGGTGCAGGTTTTCCAGGTGAAGTTTTACCCAAAAGGGGCAAACTTCACTGAAATATGCCCGAAAGCGCATACGGCAAAAATCGACGCTCGAACGCCGTCGATTTACCCCGAATGGAGCTACCCGCAAATGCGGTTATCCCCATAGGTCGAAAAAAGGCGAAAGAGGGGGCAGGTATGCGTTGAACCGCATATGAAAAAGGGAATTCCCCTATCGAATGAGAAAATACTGTAAAAAAACGCATATGCGGTTGACCGCATATGCGTTTTGCTTATGATTTAGGATTAAAGCTTGGGGAGCTTTGCAAGGCTTGCGTTCAATTCTTCGTCGGTGGGCAGGTAATCGCTCATTTTGCCGTCGTGGAATTTTTCATACGAGAACATATCAAAGTAGCCCGTACCCGTCAAGCCGAATACTATGGTCTTTTCTTCGCCCGTTTGCTTGCACTTCATTGCCTCGTCGATAGCGACCCGGATAGCGTGCGCCGATTCCGGCGCGGGCAAAATACCTTCTACGCGGGCAAATTGTTCCGCTGCCTCGAACACCTTCGTTTGCTCTACCGAGCGCGCTTCCATCAAGCCCTGCTCGTACAATTCGGAAAGGGTGGTCGTCATACCGTGGTAACGAAGCCCGCCTGCGTGGCTTGCCGAAGGAATAAAGCCCGAACCGAGGGTATACATCTTCGCCAAGGGGCAAACCTTACCCGTATCGCAGTAGTCGTAGCCGTACTTACCTCTCGTAAGCGTGGGGCAGGACGCAGGCTCGACGGCGATGAACTGATAGTTTGCCTTGCCTTGGAGCTGTTCCGCCATAAACGGGGAAATCAACCCGCCGAGGTTAGAACCGCCGCCCGCGCAGCCGATAACGATATCCGCTTTCACGCCGTATTTATCCAGCGCTGCTTTGGTTTCCAAGCCGATAATCGATTGATGCAACAACACGAGGTTGAACACGCTCCCAAGCACGTAGCGGTAGCCTTCCAACGCGCCCGCAGCCTCTACGGCTTCGGAAATCGCGCAGCCAAGGCTTCCCGTCGTACCGGGAAATTCCGCTAAAATTTTTCTGCCCACAGCCGTCGTTTGCGAGGGAGAGGGGGTTACGTTTGCGCCGTAGGTGCGCATAACCTCTCTTCTAAACGGTTTTTGTTCATACGAACACTTGACCATAAATACCTTGCAATCCAAGCCAAAATACGAGCAAGCCATACTAAGCGCCGTACCCCATTGACCTGCGCCCGTTTCCGTGGTAACGCCCTTTAAGCCCTGTTCTTTTGCATAGTACGCCTGCGCGATAGCCGAGTTGAGCTTGTGCGAACCGCTGGTATTGTTGCCCTCGAACTTATAGTAAATTTTTGCGGGCGTACCCAACGCTTTTTCCAAGCAGTATGCGCGCACCAAGGGCGCGGGACGGTACATTTTATAAAAATCTCTAATTTCGGTAGGGATATCGATATAGGGAGTGGTATCGTCCAGTTCTTGACGGGCAAGCTCCGCGCAGAACACTTCTTCCAGCTCTTCCTGCGTCATGGGTTGCAGGGTTTGGGAATTGAGCAGGGGCGCGGGTTTATTTTTCATAAACGCGCGCAGGTTCAGCCATTGTTTGGGAAGTTCGTTTTCTTCTAAATAAATTTTATAGGGTATTTCTTTTTTCATAGGTTACAGCTCCAAATAATCGAAAATTCCGCCTGTTTCCAAGTCCTTAAAATATACGGTGTTACCGTCGATGAAAATATACGAGTGGGGCGTGCCTTCCTTAGGCAGAGAAACCGACCCGCAGTTAAGATAATGCGCTCCGTTTTCCAAAACGCGGTTTTCGGGGGTGTGGAAATGCCCGTTGAAAAGCAAGTCGCCTGCTTTAAGCAAGGGGGGCATGTCTGCGTTGGACAAATGCCCATGGGTTAAAAACAAGCTGTGTTTTTTATGAAAAAGCTGGGCGTAGTCCGCCATGATAGGGAAGTCCAGCACCATTTGGTCGACTTCGCTGTCGCAATTTCCCCGAACGCAAAGAAGCTTGTCTTTCATCCCGTTGAGCATTTCAAACACCTTTTTAGGGGAGTATTCGTCGGGAAAATCGTTTCTAGGCCCGTGGTAGAGCAAATCGCCGAGCAGGACGAGCTTATCTGCGCCCTCGGACTCGAACGCCCAAAGGAGCTGCTCGCACCAGTACGCCGAACCGTGAATATCGGAAGCAATTAAAAATTTCATAGTAAGCCTTAAAAGATAAATTTGATAACGTCGAATTCTTCGGGAAGGTAGGCGTTGCTCTCGTACAGTCCCGCGTATTTTTCCAAAAGCTTTGGCAATTCTTCCTCGCGGAAGCTGCGGAAGGGGAATTCCGCGAAGTTGACCGCTTTGTTTGCAAGAAGATTGATTGCCGTGGAAACGAACTCCCTGCTTTCGGTGATGCCCTTGACGGTCAAATTGTTTTTGATGGCTTGTTCCAAATTGACGTGCAAGGGCTTATGGGTAAGCGAGCAGAACGCCACGGGCGCGTCCCGTTTTACGAGGGGGAACATAACCGACGGCTCGGTGCGGTTGGCAAAGGCAAAATAGACCGCCCCGTCCGCGAGCTTTCCGCCCGTAACTTCCAAAACTCTCGTTTTCAAGGTGTCGTCGTTGGGGAAGGTGTAGTAGATACCGCTGCGTTTTGCGCGAGCCAAACGATCCGCGTTGTTGTCCGCCAAAATAGGCACGGCGCGGTGGTAGATAAGGATTTGGCAAAGGATATTGCCGTATAAGCCCCCGCCTACGACGAGGATATGGTCGCCCACTTGGATATTCATTTCGTCAACGACGTGTTCTGCCATAGCGATGGCATCGATGAGGAACGCCGCCTCGTCCGAAACGGAAGAGGGCAGGGGATATACGTCGTCTACGCCTGCAAGCACGAAATCCCGATAAAATCCGTCCGCGGTTTCGCCCGCTACCTTCAGACCGTCGGGGGCGCATTCGTCCTCCGTCGTGCCGGCAAGGTACACTCTTTCGCCCTTTTTAATAAAGGAATCCTCTTGCGCTTCGGTAACCTGACCGATGGCGAATCTGCCGAGGATAAAGGGCGAGGGAACCTTCACCGCGCCCGAATAGACGGCGACGTCCGATTCGGTTAAGAGCGCCTTGGTAACCTTGACCTTGACTTTATCCTCGTCCCGCTTTAAGTCGGGAGAGGTAACGTGCTGTAAATTATGGGGATAAGTAAGCTGCCAAACTTTCATAAGATTCTCTTTTACAAAAAAATTCGAGTGCAAAACACTTCAATATATAAAGTATAACGCATTTTCATGAAATTTGCAACTATTTTTTACAAATTCCGTTCAAAAACAGTTGACGGGGATAAAAAAAAGCGGTATAATTAGCTAGCATAAGAGAAAAATAACAGCGAGGTGAAAATAATGAAGGCTGATATTCATCCCAAATATCACGAAGTAACTGTAACTTGCGCTTGTGGAGCTACTTTTAAGACGGGCACGACGAAAGAAGGCGACGTTATGAAAGTAGATATTTGCAGCAATTGCCATCCTTTCTTCACGGGCAAGCAAAAGTTGGTTGATACCGGTGGACGTGTCGATAAGTTCAAAAAGAGATATGGTCTTTAATTGGTAACGCAGGGCTTTAAGACAGTCAAGTCTTAAAGCCTTCTTCTTTGCAAGCTGAGAAAAAGTGAATTGTGAACTACGTTCACGTGAAACTTAGGCGAATTGTCCCTGACGGGACGTGAATTGCAAACCTACGGTTTGCGTTGTGGACCTATTACAATAACGCCGACTTTGTCGGCAATTCACGACGGCACAGCCGTCAATTCACGGCGTAAGCCTACTCTCGAAAAGCAAAGCTTTTCAACTCATCTACAAGGTAGAAACTATGAAAAAAGAAAAAATCAACAAAAACTGTACCTCTATCGGCGGTCAGGCGGTTATGGAAGGGGTTATGATGCGCGGCAAAGCGTCCATGGCAACCGCCGTACGCGACCCCGAAGGGGTTATCCAAATCGAATCCGAGCGTTTGCAGATGAGCGAAAAGCGCAAACGCTTGAACCGTATTCCGTTCGTTCGCGGGGTATTGAATTTCATCTCCTCGCTCGTGGACGGCAACCGCGTTTTGATGCGCAGCGCCGATGTTTGTATGCCTGAGGACGACCAGCCCACCAAGGCGGAAAAATGGTTAAACGAAAAGCATAAAATCAGCTTGGACGGACTTTTGAACACCCTTTCCGTCGTGCTGGGCGTGGTTTTGGCGGTGCTTATCTTTATCGCCATTCCGCAGTGGCTCACGGGTTATTTGCCTCAAAGCGTATTCGACAAAACGAGCAAGGGCTTGCCGGGACTTTGGTTTAACCTCGTGGAAGGGGGTATCCGTATCCTCATTTTCGTGGCGTATATTCTCTTGATTTCCCTTATCCCGTCTTTAAAACGGGTGTTTATGTGCCACGGCGCGGAGCATAAGACGATTACCTGCTACGAAGAGGGTAAGGAGCTTACGGTGGAAAACGTACGCACCTGCTCCCGCGTGCACGACCGTTGCGGTACGACTTTTCTATTCATCGTAATGATTGTCAGCATTTTGGTATTCTCCCTCGTGAACGTAGGGATTGCCTCGCTTGGGCTGTATACCGACAACGATAGACTCAACGGGATTTTGCGTTTTGTTTTCAAGCTTTTGATGCTTCCCGTGGTGGCGGGCGTTTCCTACGAGGTGTTGCGCTTGCTTGCAAAAACAAAAAGCAAGTTCTTCCTCATCTTCAAATTCCCCGGACTGCTTTTACAGCGTTTGACGACGAAAGAGCCTGAGGACGGTATGATTGAGTGCGCGATTACCGCCTTTAAGACGGTGCTTGCGATGGACAGCGACCCGACCATTCCCGAAAAGGTGTTTGCGGTACCCGGTAAGATGAGCGCGCTCCTCAAAAACACAAAAAAGCGTTTTGCGGATAACGGCGTGGACGAAGAGGACGCGGAGTGGATTTTTGCGCTCGTGTTGGATATGCCGAAAAGCTCGGTGGCGACGGAAGAACGCATTTTGAAAGCCTCGCAGGCAAAAGCGATTATCAAAATCGCCGACGAACGCTTGACGGGCAGACCGCTTTGGTATATCGTCGGGGATACCGATTTTTGCGGATATACAATCAAAGTAGACGAGAGGGTGCTTATTCCCCGTCCCGAAACGGAAGAACTGGCGATGATGGTCGTAGCGGCGGCGGAAGAGGGGAACTCCGTTCTCGATTTATGCACGGGCAGCGGCGCGATTGCAATCGCCGTGTATAAGGAATTGCAAAAGAGCAACCGCGAAGTAAAGATGACGGCGGTGGATATCAGCGCGGAGGCGTTGGAGCTTGCCAAGGAAAACGCCGAGGCGAACGAGGCGGAGATTTTGTTCGTACAATCGGATTTGTTTTCCCGTTTGCGGGGCAGATTTGATATTATCGTATCTAACCCGCCCTACATTCCCACCGCAGAGATAGAAACTCTGCAAAGAGAGGTAAAAGACCACGAACCCCGTCTTGCCTTGGACGGCGGCGCGGACGGACTGGAGATTTAT
Source organism: Candidatus Scatosoma sp. (assembly GCA_045611525.1). Taxonomy (GTDB): domain Bacteria; phylum Bacillota; class Clostridia; order Christensenellales; family Borkfalkiaceae; genus Scatosoma. The sequence continues at coordinate 32,595 of JAZKXK010000047.1, forward strand.
CGAAAAATTGCCAAAGAGGCGGGTAAGTACTTGACCCGCGGCGGTATGCTGATTATGGAAGTGGGGCAAGGTCAAGCGCACGAGGTCGTGAAAATGTTTAGAGGCAATTCCTACGCTATGGTGGTGCAGGATTTTAACGGCATTGATAGATACGTTAAGATTGTAATGTAAAGCGTGCATATGCGTCGCATTTCATCGTCAGGCTTGCGTTTTGCCTAGCTCGTTTACGGATTAGTAAACTCCCGTCGGTAAATCCGCGCCTTCCTTGAACTGCTCGCATCTACCCACTTTACGGCGGCGTACCGTATCTTATTGTATGAGGAGGTTCTCATGTTTGACAAATTAAAGGATATGAAAGCCCGTTACGAGTTTTTGTCCTCACAGCTTGCCGACGCAGCGGTGATTGCGGACATGGGTACTTGGCAGCGCTATTCCAAAGAGCAAGCCGACCTTACCGAAACGGTGGAAAAGTACGAGGAATACCTCGCGAAAGAAAAGGAAATGACGGACGCGTTCGATTTAGCGGAACTGGAAACAGACGCGGAAATGAAGAAAATGCTCCTCGACGAGGGGTACGAATGCAAGGAACGCCTTGCCGTTCTTAAAGACGAGCTGAAAATCCTCCTGCTTCCTAAGGATAAAAACGACGAAAGAAGCTGTATTTTGGAAGTCCGCGCGGGTACGGGCGGGGAAGAGGCGGCACTCTTTGCCGCGGAGCTTTGCAGAATGTATCAAAACTACTGCTCGGCGCACCGCTTGCGCGTGGAAGAGATGGATATCAACGCCACCGAACTTGGCGGGGTCAAAGAGGCGATATACAATATCAAAGGCACGGGCGCGTATAAGCTTTTGAAGTATGAAAGCGGCGTACACCGCGTTCAACGCGTACCTGCTACCGAGACGCAGGGCAGAATTCATACCTCGGCGGCGACCGTAGCCGTGCTTCCCGAGGCGGAAGAGGTGGAAGTTGAAATCAACGATAAGGATATTCGTATCGATATTTTCCACTCCGGCGGCGCAGGCGGACAAAACGTAAATAAGGTTGCCTCGGCTGTGCGTATTACGCACTTTCCCACGGGGATCGTGGTAACCTGTCAGGACGAGCGTTCTCAGCTCAAAAACAAGGAGCGCGCGTTCAAGGTCTTGCGCTCCCGTATCTACGATTTTTACAACGGTCAAAACGCCAAGGCGCGCGAAGAAAACCGCAGGAGCATGGTGGGTTCGGGGGACAGGAGCGAGCGTATCCGCACCTACAACTTCCCGCAAAGCAGAGTTACCGACCATAGAATAGGATTAAGCCAGTACAATTTAGAGGCGTTTATGACGGGGGACATTGACAGTATGGTAGAGGCCCTCGCCATCGCGGATAGAGAAGCGCTTTTGGCTTCTTCGGAAGAGTAAAATTAAAAACGGAAATGTCTGTCCATTTCCGTTTTTTATTTATGCTTGTTTTGTTTCGATTTCTGCAGTATGCTTTTTCTTTTTAGGGAGAAATTTTTGTATTTTGGATTGTATAATATTTTGTGCGGCGTTGGAAATACCGCTGGTGATGGAGTCTTTGATTAATTGAACGATATTCAAATCAAGTTTTTCATCGATGAGGTCGAGGGCTTGCTTTAATTTATCAAGACCGCGTTCGAAAATACCTTTCCCTGTG
>JAZKXK010000048.1:0-1724 GCA_045611525.1 Candidatus Scatosoma sp.
CTTTGCGGATAAGATGTTCAAAAAGAGCTGTGTTTTTTGCTCGTCGCTTAAAAAGGCGAGGTGAAGCATCAGCTTTTCCTTTTGCGCCTCGTCTGATTTTTTCAAAAAGAAGGTTTTGCGCTTGCCTTTCAGCCACGCGCCGACGGCGCAGGCGGCAAGCGTTCCGCATACCGCGCTAAGCAGCAGGGCAGGCAAAAGGGGTATGCTTAAGTAGCGGAATAAAACGAGGGTGCATAAAAAGAGGGTGAAAAAGGTAAAAATGATATCGGAGATAAAAGCTGATTTCTTCATATTTGAATTTTTGCCCGATTTTTCCTTGCGTATACTTGAAAAAAGAAAAAAAATGTAGTATAATGATGATATGATGAAGATAGGAATTTTCGGCGGGTCGTTCGACCCCGTGCATAAGGAGCATACGAATTTCGCCCGCGCCGCCATTGCGGAGCTGGGCTTGGATTGTTTGTTCGTTATGCCCGCGCATACGCCCCCCCATAAGCCCGACAGAGTGCTGTCCTCTAACGAGGACAGACTGCGTATGTGTCGGCTTGCCTTTCGGGATATCCCCAAGGTAGAGGTCAGCGATTACGAAATCAACAAGGCGGGGACAAGCTATACCTATCTCACCTGCGAGCATTTTAGAAAGCTTTATCCCACGGCTGAAATTTATTTTTTGGTCGGTACGGATATGCTGCGGGATTTTCCCACTTGGAAAGAGCCGAATACCATTGTAGACCTCGTTACACTCGCCGTTTGCGGGCGCAACGAGAAAGATGGCTGGTGGCAAGAAGAACAAGAGGCTTTTTTTGAAAGGTTCGGCAAACGCTTCGCCCGCGTGGGCTACGAGGGAAAGGATATTTCCTCTACCCTTATCCGCGTTTTGGCGGGGGCAGGTATGCGTTTAACCGAGTTTGTGGACGAACGGGTCGAGGCGTATATCTACGAAAAGGGACTGTATAAAATCGAAAACGCGCCCCTAGCGCTTGCCTTGGAAACGCCTAAAAGACAACAGCACAGCGTTCGAGTGGCGGTACTTGCCGCAAAGCGGGCGCTTAAGCTTGGAATTTCGGAGCGAAAGGCGATTACGGCGGCGTTATTCCACGACTGCGGGAAATATATCTCCCCCGGCGACCCGCTTTTGCAAGGGTTCTCCCCGCCGAACGAATGGGGGGAAGTACCCTCTTCCGTATGGCATCAATTCGCAGGCGCATACCTTGCGGAAAAGGCGTTTCAGCTTACGGATACGGACGTTCTCAACGCCGTGCGGTATCATACAAGCGGGCGAGAGGGTATGAGCGATTTGGAAAAGCTGATTTTCCTTGCCGATATGCTGGAAGAGGAACGCTCGTACGAGGGCGTGGACGAGCTTAGAAGGCTGTTTTGGCAGGGGCAGGGGCTTGACGAGTGCTTGGAAGAGGCGCTTTTCCAAACCATAGAATTTTTAAAAGAAAAAAAAGCGGATATCTATCCGCTGACGAAAAAAGCATACGAATTTTATCAAAAAAGGAAGGAAAACTATGGCACAGATAACGAGTAAAGAGTTGGCGGTTGCGGTATGCAAAGCGCTTGCGGATAAAAGAGGTAAGGATATCGTCGCGTTATACGTGCGCGAAAAAACCGACCTTTGCGATTATTTTATTATCGCAAGCGGCAGCAACGCTCCGCAAATCCGCGCTATGGGGGAACGGGTGGAAGAATTAATCGAACGGGAGTACGGTATTCAGCCT
>JAZKXK010000049.1:0-3178 GCA_045611525.1 Candidatus Scatosoma sp.
TACCGCTTGGCGACGCCCCACTATGCAAGAACTTCCGTTCCTTTTTCTTGCGTTATTTTATCAAACTTTTTCGCTTTTGGCAAGCGTTTTTATACCCTTTTAAGAAGTTTTTTCAAAATTCGACGAAAAAAGCCCGCACTACTCTTTTTTCGCGCGGCTTTCCGTTTTATGATGAGGAAAAAGGAGTTTTTTATGTTTCTTAAAGATATTGTCAATAAACAAATCCTCGTGGGCGGCAGCGTTCAAGGCATATGCCGCGGCGTTGGGATTTCCTTGAAAACCTGCGCAGTCAAATACCTGCTTTGCGCAAGCACTCCCTCGCAATCCGCGCCTGATTTCGCCGTGAGCATAAGCTCGGTAGAAAGCGTAACGGACGAAATCCGTCTTACCCGTCTGCGCGCGGTCTATCCTAAGTCCTGCGCCAAAATATTCTTAGGCTCGCCCGTGTATTCCTTTGAGGGGGGATACCTTGGCAAGGTCGACGATTTGCAAATGCAGAGCTTCATAGCAACCTACCTTTATACCGACCGAAAAGAACGCTTTCCCGTAACCTTTCTATATGCTTGCTTAGACGCGGTGATTCTCAAAAAAGAACAGCCCTATCCCTTAGGTCAACGCATACCTGCCCCCTTGCTTTCCCTTGTCGACGGCAAAAAAGAAACCCTCGTTACCAAGCCCGTTCTACGCACGGCAATTCAGCGCCGCGCCTTGGTAAATCTCACCCTTTCCCTGCCGCCGTTCGATATACGAATTTAGACGGCGTGTTTTGCCGAAAGCTTAATTAGAGCCGCGCATAAATCGTTTACGGCGCGAAGGTCTCCCGCTGTCCAGCCCTCTTTTTGCACATACAGCGAAAAGGCGTTTTCCATTTCGCTCGCCTGCAAGCGTTCGGCTGGGCTCAGCGGCGCTTCCTTTAACTTCTTCAACAGCGCGCTGGCATAGGCGAGCTTTAAAGGCGGTTCGTCCCCGACCTCTTCCTCGGGCTTTAAAACGGTGTTGAGCCTTGCGCGGACGAAGGCGTTTTCCCTATCGGGCAGCGTGAACTGCAATCTCCGTTTCAGCTCCGCGCGTTTTGCTCTGCGTTCGGCGACCCGTCTTTTTATCCCAAGCAAGCCCGACAACAAAAGGTACGCAAAGCCTGCAAAAACCAGCAATACCCCGCCCCCGATTAGCCTTAAAACCGAGCCTTCGACAAGCCCCGCAAACGCGATAAAGGAAACGCCTAAAACGAGAACGGAAAGGGCGGCAAAACACCCTGCGTTATCCAAAAGATACCCAAAAAGCATTCCCAACAGTATCGTTATAGCCGCAAAAACCGTAACGAGTAAAAGCGCGCGCTCCCCTATATACACCGTGTATAACCATTCAAAAAGCCACATAAAACGAGCCTCCTTTTTAAGGGATATTCCCTAAAAGAAGGCTCGCTTTTTTTGCTATTTTAGCGAATTTTGTCAAAAGGCGTCAAAACTCGAAATCCACTTGAAAGCCGTGGTAGATATTCACGATTGAGCAACGGATTTTCTCCAAAGGAACACGCATAATTTTCGATACCGCCCGACGATACAAATTCAACTGCGGAGCGTAGTGCTTTCTAAGGTATTCCGCGCCCCCGCGGGAGAATTTATAATCAACGATTTGCACCTCGTTATCCTCGCCGACGCAAAGCAGGTCTATCGCGCCTTGGAAAATCATTTCTTCTTTGCTTTGAGAAAGCCTTTCGCTCTTTGCGCCCTCTTGCCTTGCGTAGGTATCCGCAATCGGCAAGGCTACGAGGAATTTTTGCTCTTTATACAAACGCTTGCCCTGCAACTCTCTAAACGCGGGGTTGGATAAAATTTCCACGAGCTTTTCCTCGCTCGTTTCGTCCATACCCTCGCCCTTTTGACTTTTTACCAGTTCCCGCAAAGCTGATTTTTCTATCAGTTTTCCCCTTTCGTCATACAGTAACGAGAAATCGAATTTCTCCAAAAAGGCGTGGTAGGCAATGCCCGCCTCTTTGCTCGTCGCGCCCTTTTCGGCGTATTCCTCGCCCTCGTCAAACAGTTTTTGCGTATCCCCTTCCTCGCCGTAAACAGGTCGGGAAAGGAGCTGCGTTGCCGAGCTTTTCACGGGCAGGTTTTCCATACCCGCAAAGGCATATTCCCATAAAAACGCCCGCATAATTTCCCTTGCCAACGCTTCGTCCGGGCGGAACACGAGCGCGGTACGCTCTTGCTTGGGGATTTCCATTAGACAATTGTCAACGACGTACTCCTGCCAAACGGAAAAATCGGTAAATTCGGCAAACGAGCGAGCATACTTGACGTCCGGCATCGCCGTGGGACTTTCAAAGAGCATATGCAAGCCGTACTTTGCACGGGTGAGCGCTACGTAATACAAATTCAAGCCGTCCGCGCGGGAGCTTTCCGCCTCGTTCTGTTCGTGCAAACGGCGAAGAAGGGTGGTGGATTTGGTCATACTCCCCTCGTCGAACGCATACGGCGCAAGCCCGTACTTCTCCTCGACCTCCACTTCGTCCCTATCGATACCGCGGAAAGGCTCGCTTAAATTATCCAAAATGACGATGGGGTATTCCAAGCCCTTAGACGAGTGCATGGTAAGCACCTTGACCGCGTCCTCGCCCCCGTTTTCGCTGTATTCGATTTTATAACCCAAGTCGCGCAGTCTATCCAAAAACGCGTGTACGCAAAGGGGTTCGGGCGAACCCGCTTCCTCGATAAAACGGCGTATACGCCTTACCGCCGCCACCCCGTTGGTGCGCGCGAGCAGGTCGCTTTCCATACGCGTTTGCGAAACGATACGGGTAAGCAGCTCCCCTGCGTCCAGCACGCGGGAAAGAACGCGGAGCTGTTCATAATACGCGTAAAACTTTTTCAGCTTATACGCCAAAAAATCCTCTTTCTCTAACGCATAGCGTTTGCAAGCCGTTCTAAAAAACCGTTCCTCTTTGTACGCCAAGCGGATGTCCGTCAAGTCGTCGGGAGTTAAATTCCCCACCGCCGACAAAAGCACGCTGCAAAGCGCGATATCCTGCGCTCCGTTATCGATAAGCGAGAGCAAGTCTATTAAGGTCTTGATTTCGGAGAACTCGCAAATATTCACGGCAGCCGCTGCATTGACGGGTACGCCCTCCGCTGCAAGCGATTCTACCGTGCGGGCGATTTGCCCTTGCTTTTTA
>JAZKXK010000050.1:0-2630 GCA_045611525.1 Candidatus Scatosoma sp.
TGCAATCGTAAATCGATAGGTATCGCTTGCGGTGATTGCAACTGCGCTTGCCGCGTCATCGGAAAGGTTGGCTTTGAGCGCGGTGCCGTCGTAGGTAAACTTCAAGGTATTGATAGACTTATCGTCCTTGGTTGCCTGCGCGGGAGAGTTCTCGAACACGAAAGACATACTCGTGAAATTCAATTCCTTAAACGAAAATTCAAAGTTGAGATATTTCGCCACGTCCGCTTCATACCAAGCGTATGCTAAGTTGTTGCTATATTCAACGCTATTCCCGTTTTTAAGGGTAAACGCCGTTACCTCTTTGCTTGCAACCGTTTCCGACCCGATAATGCCGCTGACGCTGGACGTGAATATATCGGTAAGGACGTAGGTTTTGCCTACGGGGTCTTCCGCGGAAACCGCCGTGGGAGTAACGAACGCAAAGCCCGCCCCGGTAAGGAGCGCGCTTGCAAGCATAAGAGTGATGATTTTCTTGTTCATTTTTTTCATGAAACTTGCCTCGTGAATTTTGCCTTTTACAATATCGTACTTCTCTATTGTACACCTTATCCGCCCGTTTGTCAATCGCATTTCAAGCGGATTTTATTTGTTTTTTGATTTTTATGAAAAAATCATTTGATTTCTACCGCTTTGGTGAGGTCAAACGCTTTCCAAGGCGTTTCCGTTTCAGGCGGGTACGCGATAAACTTCAAGCGTTCTTTCGTGATGGGGTGCAGGAAAGAGAGCGAATACGCCCAAAGCGCAAGCTTGCCCTTTTGCGCCAAAGCCCCGCCGTAGCGCATATCCCCGTAGATGGGATGGGAAATTCCCGCCATTTGCACGCGGATTTGGTGCGTTCTGCCCGTATGCAAGCGCACTTCGACCAAGGAATACTTCGTCTTATCCTCTACCACGCGGTAGTCAAGCTCCGCATACTTTGCCCCCTCTTCGCTGGGGGTGCAGATATACACCATATTATTGACCGTATTTTTACGCACGTAGTTGCAAAGCGTACCCCTTTGGGTATCGGGCGTACCGCAAAGCACGGCGAGGTATTTTTTCTCAAAATCCCCCGTTTGCAAGCCTTCGGTGAGTCTTGCCGCCGCCTTGCTCGTTTTCGCGTACACCATAACCCCGCCCGTGGGTCTGTCCAAGCGGTGTACAAGCCCCACGTATACGTTGCCGGGCTTGTTGTACGCCGTCTTGATATAGCGTTTGATTTGGTCGAGCAAATTATCGTCCTTGCTCTCGTCCGGACAGCAAGCCGTCATTTGCGGCTTTTGCACCACGATAATGTGATTGTCCTCGTAGAGAATGGTGAACGCCGTTTCCACTTCCGCTTTCGTCTTAATTTCTTCCGTCATTGACAAAGATACCTCCCGCGCCGCAGGGAAGGGAAATTCCCTCCTCCGTTTGTATGCCTACCTCGTAAGCCTCCACTCTGCCGTGGAAATCCTTTAAAGTCAGCTGTAAAATATTCTTCAAAACCATAGGTTGCAGTCCCGTCGTGTAGCTGTTGATAAGCACAAACAGGGGATTATCGCAAAGCACCTGTTTACATAAATCTACGAATTTATATAAATCGCTTTCAATCTTCCACATTTCCCCGTTTGGCCCTCTGCCGTACGAGGGCGGGTCCATAATAATCGCGTCGTATTTGTTCCCGCGGCGGATTTCCCTTTGCACGAACTTCAAGCAATCGTCCACGATATACCGTATCCCCGTATCGATACCCGAAAGCCTTGCGTTCTCGCCCGCGCGCTCGACCATACCCTTCGCCGCGTCCACGTGCGTTACCTGCGCGCCTGCTTTGGCGCAAGCCACCGTCGCGCCGCCCGTATAGGCGAATAGATTAAGCACTTTGATGGGTCTGCCCGCGTTTTTGATAAGCTCCGTCATATACTCCCAGTTCACGGCTTGTTCGGGGAACAGCCCCGTATGCTTAAAGCCCATGGGCTTGATTTTGAACTTGATATTCAGCGGCTCGTAATCGATAGTCCATTCCTCGGGAATGGGCTTTACTATCTTCCAGCCGCCGCCCCCCTTTTCGCTGCGCTTATAGTACGCGTTGAGCTTGGGATACGCGAATAAATCCGTTTGCGCCGACCATATTACCTGCGGGTCGGGACGAAGCAAATACACGTCCTTCCAGCGTTCGAGCTTATACCCGTCGCCCGTCGCGATAATCGAATACTCTTTCCAGTTTTGGGAAATTTTCATATGCGTTTCCTTTTCCGTCCCTGCAAAGGACGCAGTAAGTCAATTATACCTATCTATTATACCTAAAAAATCTTTTTTTGTAAAGTGTTTGCCTGCCCCATAACGCAAAAAAACACCCTTTCGGGCGTCTTTCTCCGTAGTTATTCCGCTTTTTTTTGCGCACGCTTGCGTTTTTGCTCCTCAAGAACCCCGCGTACTGCCTCGCACTCGTCCGCGCCCCACTCCGCAAAGGGAATCCCGAGTTGTTTTTCGTACCATTTGACCGTCTTGCCGATTTCCTGCACTCCCCATTTTTCGCGCAGTTCTTTTTCCGTAATCGGCTCGAAATCTTTGGGGAATTCGGGTAAATCTTCTCCCGCATAAATATACAGCCCCAGCCCGAACATAGCGAGATTTTTCGTTAAGCAACGCATAAAAGTCGGATCGTA
>JAZKXK010000051.1:0-28793 GCA_045611525.1 Candidatus Scatosoma sp.
TTTTCTATCTTCATCGACGAAATACCCGAACGGACTTTGTCCGCCGTTCATTTTGCCCTTTAACGCGTTCTCCGTCATTCCGCGAAGTATCTTTTCGGAAAGTTCGGCGGAATAGTATTCCGCCATACCTTCTAAAACGGATTCCAAAAGGATCCCTTCCGAGCCTTCGGCAATGGATTCTTTCGCGGAAACAACTTTCACACCGTTTTTCTTTAAGAGATTTTTATAATGCGCGGAGTCGTAGCGGTTGCGGGCAAAACGGTCCAGCTTCCACACGATAATCATATCGAAGCAATGTTTATAACTGTCCTTAATCATTTTTTGAAATTCGGGACGGTTGTCCGTTTTTGCCGAGAACGCACGGTCGATATAATTCCCGACAACCGTAACGCCAGTAGAATTGGCAAACTCCATACATTCGCGGAGTTGCCCTTCAATACTTTCTTCGCGTTGGTTATCTGAACTATACCGTGCGTAAATTACCGCATTCATTATTTATTCTCCTTATTAGTTTTCCGTTTTTTTCTTTTTCTCGTTTTTTTCAAACCAAGAAACCACGTTAAATACGGGTAAAATATATGGGGGAACATTTGCGTTTGATGTCAATGTTGCCACCAAAGCTCTTAAAAACGGATACAATATTGCGATTGTATTTGTTTTCATGAGATCCAATGAATTATTCTCCCAATCTTTCAACTGAAAGATACCACTAACTTCTACTTTTAATGTAAATGGCATAGGAATATCTTCCATTTGCTCAATAAATAATCCAATGGTTACCTTACAATGATCTTCATCAATTTTCTTAAAATCCCTTCCAAACTTTTGATTTAATTGAATACTTTCGTCTTTTGAAAAATCAAAGTTCTCATTAAACGCAAATTCTACTTTATCTACCTGATATTTTAACAATAACAATTCGCTATTTTCCATTTCCCTACAACCTCCTTTTTACTTCTATTCGAATTTACCCTATAAATAACACTCGGATAACATCTATAAGTGCTCATTAAAGTTTCAAGCATAATAGATCCCGTTTCCATTAAGCAAGATTCCACAGCAACATTTGCTTTTTTATAAGCTACTGGTGTTATTTTGTTTTTATTTCTTTTTAAAACATTTTTAAATTTTTGCGGATTGTTTAACAACTCTAATAATTTATTGGAATATTCCTTTGACGGCAATTGTCCTTCTAAAAATCTAGTGATGGTGATTTCTCCCCATCCCAACAATTGAGCCAAAGGTCTTTTACCTATATTATATTTCTTTAAAAGTTCATCAATTTGACGGGGGGAAATTAAACCTTTCTTTTCACAATAAATATTAATCGGTTCTAATACATTTTTTCCTTCTAATTCTTCAACCCAAACTTCTTCTCCACATTTTTTACAATACGCTACTTTTTCTTTATAAACTACTTCTTCTTTTTTAATAATTATCTTTTGTTCAATATCTTTAATTTCGTAATCTACGTATTCTCTACATTGAACACATATTACCTTATTCATTTTTTCTCCTTTCGTTCGGTAACTTATTTTTTAAACATATACTCTAGCGGTTTTTCTTCTTCGTGAAATGATATTAATAGGGTAGCATCCTCATTATTTTTCATTTGTATAAATTGAAACTTAATATAAATTCTCACATCTCTATTCTTTCCGGTTAATCTTTCTTTTAAACATTTTGTTAATCCAAACACGTAAATATGCTCATCATATTCATCCCCAGTTTTTTGTCGTTCAAGTATTTCTTGGCAAAAGTTTTTCGTTGTTAATTCGTTCAACATTTTCAAACGATCTTTCGAGTCAACATGATATTCCCGTAAAAAATTTAGGTTTTTGGAACGATCTCCTATTGTGATTCGATTTTTCTTTATACACTCTCGTAGTTTTATTAACACTTCTTCAATTCTCTGTTCTTCTTTGGACACCTATCATTCTCACCTCCTTATATGTTTATTCAAAAAACATAACAATTGATACATTTTTATAGCTTATTGTAACATACTTTTTTCCACTTGTCAAGAGGGTAGTGCCGCTTTTTTTTAAAATTTCCACAAAAATTATATATTTTGCCGTTTTGGGACAGGACGAGTTGCCCGTCAAGAAAAGCGTTGACAACGCTTTTTAGGGATGCGGTAAGTGCGGGCATAAGATTACGCCCGCACGATGACCAAACACAAAAGAACAGCTTTTGTGTGAGTAACGGCAAACCTGTCCGTCTATCATTTCTTAGACTGATTTTTATTTAGTTGTTCTTGTTTCCATTTTTCAAATTCTTCTTTTCCTTTTTTTGTTTCAAAATATTGTTGAATTGCTGGCAATAACGCTCGGGCAAGTGAATCAATAACAAAATCCGAATAACCTGTTTTGTTTTTCTTTTTTCTTGCCAATATATCCTCACATTACCCATAAAAATTCTCGTCCGCTCTTAACAATTTTTCAACTCGCTCCAGTGTCGTAATGCCAAACACAACTTCATTACCTAAGAACGATTTTAAAAAAGGAATTTGATAAGAAAAACAATAAACCCGAAACGGTACCTTTATTTTCATGATAGCCTTTTTAAAGGAAATCAACTCTGCAATATCCCCAGTTAAAAAAGAATATACTCGTTCATCATTCACCCAATAAGTCGAAGGCATAAACGGTTCTCGAGGCTGATTAGAGAAAAATATTTTTTCAATTTTATCCTTCCAATTTGGCGCACTAAAAAATCGTAAAAATTTTTTCCCTTCATCCGTTAAAGGAACCCAATGTACCGAATAATAGAATTCCGTCCCCGTGCGATCCTTTTTCCTGTTTTTTCTTTTATTATAAAGATATCGCAAAGATTTAATTGCCGACATACCATCATTTGTGAGAAAAATACAGGAATACGCACAGTAACCGCAGCCGTTTACAAGATTAACGCTAGAGAGAAGATACTTCATCTTGATTTCAGAATTTTCCCACAGCTTTTGCATTTCATCACCAAGATTATACATCGCATAGACTTGTTCTTCAACAAAAAGTACGCCTGTTAATCTTGTAAAAACGGTTTTCTTTTGTCCTTCATCCTTACCGCCTTTTAATATCCTTATCGGATATATACAAGGATACGAAGGAATCCGTTTTGTTGGGTTCGGTTCATCACCCCAAGAAAACTCTTTTTTAGGTGGATATAACATTGGCATTCTATACGGTCTATATTCATATCCAGCAGACTTGCAAAAAGCCGTCGTTTCCGCGATTTTGAAATTTCGATTTCTATGTTTCTCTCCGCCTGAAAAATTATACTGTCCGTACGCCTCGCCGTAATATTCGCTCGCACCTAACCATTTAAGCAACGGCTCGGCGCCTTGCAACAAGCGCACGCTACGCTGAAAACCCTTCCCCGTAATCGTCAACGCTTTGGTTGAGACTTTTTCTTTTGTAGAATCATTGATATATTCTTGCTGTTGACACATGCGTCGAAGTGTGTCGCGATACATTCTGGGATTACCAAGCAAATGTAGCTGCCGTAACGGATATTCTCCCACTACGGCAAGCATAGACAAAAGCTGAAACGCTTGGCAATTTTCATTTATGTGTATCATATAAGCCGTGTATCCTTCGGAATTTTTCCAAATCCCGTTTCGGCAAAACAAACACTTCCGTTCTGTTTTTCTTTCCGCTTTTACTTGCGTAATAATGTTCGCAAATATGCGGGTTATCGTCCACCATAACGAATAATGCTACAATATCCGTAACTGCATTGATTTCGATATTATCGTGGTCGCGCCACTCGCGCTTGGGACGATTTTCATCGTAGATATGCAAATATATAAGCGTACAGTCACGAAATTGTTGAATGATTTTGCCTTTGAAAAAATCTGACATTGCAGGATAAATCAGACTTCGAATGTATTCAGGATTTCCTTTTTCCTTCCTCGGCAGCAGCGCGGGAATGGAAAGCCGAAACCAACCTTCTTTTGTAAACCCGACTTCCACTAAAGCCGTTTCCTTGATGAAATTCGCAACAGCTTCCTCACGCTGGATAGCATTTGGACAAGTTGCTAAATCGCGCAACTTGAGTGCCAAGCGCTCTCCTATACGCGCCGTTTCCAACGAGATTTCATACGTTCCGCTTTCATCATTTTCGTCCATTGTTTCTTTCATATCTCCCCAAAGTTCATTGAGCTTTTCAAGTGTCCCTTGGGTTCTTAAAAATTCTTTTTTGAAAAGTTCTATAATACCTTGCTCCTTATTCTTATTTAGCAAATCCGTTGCCATTCGGTTCAATTTTACTTAAAATTAAAAAAAGAAAAACGACCCTTCTATGGAAGATTAGAATGTCGTTGTTTATAAGCGTTGTAGAAGATGCTACAACACCGCAAATCTTTACAATTTGCGGCCTATATTTATAACTAAAAAGTTAAGTTGTTATTGTATCGGATGTTCCCGATTGATTGTTTTCTATTTTAATTGTGAAGAGCGCTTTTACCTTGCTCTACGTTTATAGGATTTATTATCCTTTCTATTGACATTGCACGCTTCTTGGAGCGTTATTATAAAACTGTTTATTCTATAAAAGAATGAAATGAAACTTTGATTTTCCTGCTAAATCTTGAAACTGTAAGGATCGACGCATCCTTGTATGTATAGCATAACAAATCTTTTGAATATAGTCAAGAAACTATAGGGGGATTTATTTGTCTTATAATGACTGCTTGTGTCGAATAACATAGTGCGCCTGGATTTTATATAAAACTAGGGATATAAGAAACGCCTGCCCGCCCTCACTTTGTTCGGGCGGGCGGAAGTAGAATACATTTCGCACGGATTAAGATTCTATCAGGCGAAAATCACAAAATCTTCGCCAAGGTTAGACAAGCGAAAATGGTAGGAAATATAAAGGTTTCACCTAAGCAATTCAACATAAAGAAACACCTGCCAAAAAATTTTGCCGTTTTTGCGACATTTTTGACAGGTGTTTTAAGGTTAATTTTTACTGTTTTTTTGACTCTGCTTTTCCTCTAAAAATTGTTTTTCTTCTTTTGAAATTTTTTCCTTTAAAATTCCAACATTTTTATTGCTTTCCTCAAACCAAAGAAAAAACTCTTCTAAATTATTTTTATATTCAATTCTTTCAAATTGCCCCAACGCTTCCGAATAATAAATCTTAAAATAACTTTGAAAATCTAAAATACAGCCCATTAAATCGACAATGGTTTTAGAAAATCCTTTTTTATTTAAGTCGCTTGTTTTTATCGTTGAAGAAAGTAGATTGGAAATGTAGTATGAAGAAACTCGCTCATATTGATGCCGTAATTTGATTATAGATAAAACGCAATCATCTAATTCATTTATGTAATATTTTGTATATAATATTGTTGTTTGTATAAAATTAATGAATACAATCGCTTTATCAACTCTACGATTAAACTCCCACAATTCATCTTGTGTTTTTTTCGTGATTGTTTTACAAGATGGAAGCTCTCTTAATATAGGTGTAAATTCTGATAATTACAGTTTTACGGGCTGGTATAGCGGAAATTCGCTGATTTCAGGGCTTGCCGTATATTCCTTTGAAATGCCCCATTATGAGCTTTCTTACACCGCAAAATGGAAGGCGAATGATTACACGGTTACTATGGACGTGAATGGTGGTAAAGAGCTTGCAGACGATTCAAAAACTGTAACCTACGATTCTTCGTATACCTTGACAGTACCCGAAAAAGATGGATATGATTTTGGCGGTTGGTACACAGGAAACTATGGCACAGGCACGCAATTAACCGATGCTTCGGGAAATTCAGTTGGGGTTTGGAATATTGCTGACAATACCACTGTGTATGCAAAATGGAATGTAATTACCTATTCATTAACGTTCCACTTAAATGGCGGTACTGTAAGCGGTGAAAATGCAACTGCGTATACGATTGAAGATTTAGACATTAAGATAAATAACCCCGTTAAGGCTGGTTATAATTTTGAGGGTTGGGTTGAAACAGGCACTACTGAACCTATAACCGCACTTACCATTTCTGCTGGTACTTTCGGCAATAGAACCTTTGGGGCAAAATGGAGCAGAAATTCTTCATTTGTAGCGATTTCAAGTGTTTCTGAATTTAAGAATATAGCAAATAATTTGAATGGTTATTACTACCTTACTGCAGATATTGATTTTGAAGGAATGGAAGTTGCTTCTTTCGGTAGTGAAGAAACCGCATTTACAGGTGTTTTGGATGGGAACGGACACAAACTGTTGAATTTGCAAACAACCAAAGGTATTTTCGCTAATTTGAAAGGAACAGTATGCAATTTGTATGTGGATAATATTACAAATTACAGCGAGTTTGTTTCCACAACCGTTTATGCCGTGGGAAGCATTGCATATATAAATAATGGTACAATTCAAAATTGTGTTATAAACTCCAAATTAATTGGAACCACAGTTGGTGGAGTAGTACACACAAATAATGGCATTATTGAAGGATGTAAAGTTATTGGTGAAATAACAGCAAATGGTAGATACCCCAATTCTGGTTATGCTGGTGGTATATGTATAACAAATAATGGATATATTGCTAGGGTTTATGTAGCAGCAAATATAATAGCACACGCTGGATACTTTGATGCTTTTGCCGCAGGCATTTGTGTTACAAATCAAAATGCAATAGAATATTGTGTTGTAAACGCCAATATTAAAGCACAAGTTAATAGTTGCGATTACGAATGGCGTGCTTATATTAAAGCTGGACGTATTATTTGCAGTGGAACAATAGGGATAAATTGTTATTATAACCAAGAAACAACGATTAGTGCAATTTTATATAATTCTAATTCCATTACTTCGCAATACGCAACAAGAATATTGAATACCGAAGGAACGGGAACCACCCTTGCTAATTTGAGCAACAAAAACTTTATTTCTTGGGATTCTTATGTTTCAGAAGCGGATTTAATTGCTAACCCTACCCACATTTGGGTGTTTACTGGAAGCGAAATTCCCAAACTGTATTGGGAGGCATAAAAAAGGAACATTATGAAACATTTATTGTTCAGTATTCCTATTTATAATACAACACCTAAAGAATTTCAAAAAAGAGTGGACAACCACCATATGAAATTTAAGCAAAACAGTTCTATTGATGAAGAACATTCAGCTCTGTTTTATTCAATGCGTTATGGAACGAAAACTTTGCGAGAAAACTATATTATTGGTTTCTTGAACGTGAATTACCATTGTGGGTGTTTAGAATACGATATGCTGTTATGCACAACAGAAAAGTATGATAAACCTGCTGAAATAGAAGCCAATATAGCAAATATTGATAGAAAAATGGTGAGTGACGAAGAATATGCGGAAATGGTATATTGTTATAAAAACCATAAAACGCCTATGCCCTATTCAATGCCCTTGTTTACGGAGAAAAAACATTATTTTTCAAAAGAGCCTGTAATGGGATTTCATACGCCGATTGATTCTAAAAGCAATAAGGAAATATACGAATGTATTAAAGTGGATATTACGCTAATTAAAGCCGAACAAAAACGGCGGTTATACTTTGATTTGGATAATTTTTATAGAATAGCCCCTTTCGTTGATTACAATTCTTTGTTTGAACAATTGAAATAAATGAACTAAAAAGGTACAATAAAAATGAACGGATTATTATCGACATCATTAGTTGACTCTATTGGCTCTACCACCACGGAGTGTTTGGGGAACTTTTTGGAATTGGGATTAGATGCAATTTTGGAAGATGGCTTATTAAAAGAAATTCCATTTGTCTCTACGGCTATTTCTATTTATAAAATCGGGAAAAGTTTAACGGATCGACACAATATAAAAAAACTTGCAGTTTTTTTGAATGAAATCAATCAAAATACAGCAAACGAAAACAAGCGTGAAGAATACAAAAGGAAGATTAATAATGACAAAAAGAAACGGGAAAACGAATTAGAGTTTTTGTTAGTTATTCTTGAGCGTTATATAGGATATGAAAAGCCCGCCATGTTGGCAAAACTATATTTGTCTTACTTAGATAAGCAAATCACTTGGGACGATTTAGCTCTTTTGGCGGAAATCGTTGATAGGTTTTTACCAGGTGATTACGACACCCTTTCTTCGGCTCAAATGTTCACAACATATTTAGGAAATGGAGATCAAATAATGCTTCGTTTAGAAGCATTGGGACTGATTATAGAAGAAAAAGAATCCTCTCCTTTTATAAATACAAGTCGGGGATTAGCAATCACTAAAGAATCTTTACAGCAATCTCGCATAAAAAAGAGAACTTATGTCTATACCGATTTAGGTGAAATAACAGTAAAACTTTTAGGTAGAAAAACATTGAAAGACGGGAATTAACTCCCGCCTTTTTCGATATAAAAAGATAATCCGAACCAATCGCCTGTTACGATATAGTTCGGATTATACTGACTTGGAGCAGGTGACGAGAGTCGAACTCGCCGGGAACAGCTTGGGAAGCTGCCGCCATACCGCTAGGCGACACCTGCATATTTGCGTCAAGCGCACTTGACGCTATTATTATATCCTTTTTTTGCTAAAATGTCAACGCTTTTTTTAAGCCTTTTTGCAATTTTTGCACGTGCCGAAAAATTCTACGCTGTACCCGCTCACGTCAAAGCCGTGCTCCGCCATTACCTTCAACCCGCCTAAGGGTAAGCCCTCCGCCATAACGTCCGCAACCCTGCCGCACTCTATACACCTTGCGTGGTAATGCGGCTCTACATTATAATCATACCGCACTTCGCTGCCCGCCGAACGCAGCTCTAAAGCTTTCCCCCCCGTGGCAAAGCCCGCCAGTACCCGAAATACCGTCGCGCGCGAAACGCTCGGCGCGTTCTCGTGTACGTATCCGTACACTTCCGTTGCCGTGGGATGGTCAAGCGTCTTTAACGCGTCGTATATGATTTGCTTTTGTTTAGTTTGCCTCTCTTGCAAAGTTTTTCTCCTTTATTGAGATTGAATACTGATTATAGTATAACATACCTTTCCCCGTTCGTCAAGGGGTTTTACGAAAAAAAGCTCCGTTTTTACGCGGAGCTTTGATTTTTTACACTTTTCTTGCATTGATAATCGCGATTTCCTCGCCCGTGTTTGCGTCAAGGAAAATAAAATACTGCATATCCTGATACGAACAAAGGAACTCGTACGCAGGGCGTTCCCCTCTAGCCGTAGCCACTACGGCAAGGCGAGAGCTTTCCACGCTCAGCTTATCGCTGAGTTTATTATACGCCGTTTCAAGACTGATTTTGGTATTCACCTCGTCCCTGTCCTTGTGGTTCTTCAAATATTTAGTCGCGTCCATACCCGTTACGACGCCGCGCGTACGGCAAACTTTAACGCGCACCTCGTCGGGATAATACGCCACGCCGTCGTCCTCGTACACGAAGGTGAAGTCCGCCATCGTGCCGTTTTCTCTAAAACGAGCCACCGTCAAATCCTCGTAGCCGAGGCTGTCAAGGAACTCCTCAGCAATACGCTCAGCGTTATCGATATCGAAATTTTCTGCCGTACATTCCTCGTAGTAGTCAAATCGCAACAGCGCGCCGTCCTTTTGACTGATTTCAGCAAAAAGCATTGTACCGTTTTTATCATAGCCTTGCATATTATAGGCGGTATAACCGCGGGAAACCGTTTCCCCTACGCATTGATATTCCGTGATATCATATTTCTGGAAATATCCTTTACAAAGCTCTCCCGCGCGGGCGGGGTCTATCCTCGTTCCTTCCTCTTGGGGCATTTGCGCCATACCTGCCCCGCCCGTTTCGGGTTTTTCCATATTCGGGCGGTTCTCCTGCAGGGTCGCTTTCTCCAAACGTTCAAGCGCCTCGGACACCATGCCCGCGCCCTCTTTCATATACCCCATCAAGTCCTTATCCGTCATACAAGAGGTCAGCTTGTTCAGCTCTTCGCGGACGCTTTGGTTTACCTGATACAGCTCTTCAAGCTTGGCGATATCCTCGCTCGAAAGCGCACCGCCGTTTCTAATCTTTGCAAGCATACGCTCGCATTCCGCCGCCGTACGGTTGAAAAACTTGGTGATATTTTTATTGTTTTGCGCCTCAATGGGCAATTTCTCCAAATCCGCCTCGGCAAGGCGAGCCTGCACCAAAAGGTCGGTCAAAATACGGCTTTGCTGCACGGAAGAATTGGATATGCGAACGCGGTCCAAATCGTCGTTCATATTATCCATAACCCCCGTCAACTCGTACATGGTACCCTTGTGCGCGCCCATAAGCGTTTTACGCGTATTTGCCATTTCCACACCGCCGACGGCTACCGTCGTGGCGAGCGCAAGCGTAGTTACCCCCAAGGTTACGACCGCGGCAATCCAGCCGCCGTAGCCCTTGGCTCTGCTTTCCCGTTTGTGTTCTTTCCCTTCCTTTTTGCGGTTGGATTTTTGCGCGCTTTTTTTGGACTGCGCCTGTTTTTTGTTGGCTTTGGCGTGCGCCCGTTCGCGAATGCGCGCTTCCTTTTCCGCAGCGCGCTTTTCCGCCTGCGCTTTCTTCTCCGCCAAACGCTTTTCTACCTGCGCCTTCTTTTCGGCTGCGCGTTTTTTACGCAAAGCCTCTTTTTCCGCGCGTTTTTTCGCGCGCTCTTCCTTTTGCTTTGCCTGCGCCTCTTTGCGTTTTAAAGCCGCTTCTACGCGCGCTTTTGCCGCCGCGCTTTCCTTTTCCGCGGGGCTGCCGCTTGATTGCGCGTTGACTTTTTCCGCTTTTACGGAATCGCCCAAAGCCGCGTCCCCCTTAGCAGGCTGCGTTTTTACACTCTTCGTTGCCGTGCGTTTTTGCGTGCCGTTTTTCACTTCCTTTTCCACGGTTTCTACCTTTTCCGCGCCCGAAGATTGATTGACTGCGATTTTCGTTTCTTTCTTTTTCATACTTTACCCCCTGTTAGATTGCAAAAACGTGTTTGCCGATGACGGTTACCGTTTGCCTGTCGAATATCCAAGAACTCGTCGCTACGGCGGGGTTGTAATAATAAATCGCGCCGCCCGAAGGGTCCCAGCCGTTGATGGCGTCCTGCGCCGCGCGCATCGCCGTTTCGTTGGGCGTAAGGTTGATTTGCCCGTCGCTGACCGCCGTAAACGCGTGCTTTTGGTAGACTACGCCCGAAATCGTGTTCGGGAAAGAGGGATGGCGCACACGGTTGAGTACCACCGCGCCGATTGCGACCTGACCCGTATAAGGTTCGCCTCTGCCCTCGGCGTAAATGGTCTTTGCCAAAAGGTAGACTTCCGAGCTGTTAAACCCGTTCGACGCGGTACTGCCCCCGCCCGATTGCCCTAAAAGCACCTCGTAGGAGCTGGTCATACCCAGCGCTTTATAGGTGGCTTTCCCCACCACGCCGTCGGCGGTCAAGCCGTTCTTTTTCTGGAATGCGATAACCGCCGAGCGCGTACCTGCGCCGAAAACGCCGTCCACGCTCCCTTTATAATACCCCCAGAGCTTTAATCTGCGCTGTACCTCGCGCACCTCGCCCCCTTTAGAGCCTTGGCGAAGCACCGCCGTGTGAATAGAAACTATTTCTTCCTGCGCCGAAGGCTCGGACGACGTTTTTTGCACCCCGTTCACCGCGCCGATACCGGCAAGTAAACCCAAGGCGCACGCCGTCGTTGCTATGGCGAGCTTTTTGATTTTCTTCATCGAATTTCCTCCTATGTATGCCTTTTGCGCGGCTTATCCCTTAAAGTTTTTTATAATCTCAAGGATTTTGCTTTTATACACGATATCCGTATCCGCACCCGCAAAGCAAAGAGGCGGATAGACCACGCACCACCAGTTATCCCCCGCGCCCCGCCCCAAACGCAGGATTAGCGCCGTATATTCCCCCGCGGGCAAAGTGTACTCCCCGTACACGCGGGTGGGGAAGTATTCCGTTTTCAGCTCCGCGCTTACGCCGTAGGAAAAGCCCTCTCTTTCCAGCACTTTTTGGGCAACCCTTTCGATATCTTCAAGATTTTCTCCCAGTCCCCGCAAAGCCTGCGCTTTGGTGGGATAGTTTGCAACAAGCGGAGTCAAATACTCCACCACCTCGTCCCGAACGAGGTATTTCACGCCTTGGTCGGCGTTATCATTAGAGTCCGCGCGGATATGGATACGCAGGTATTCGCTTTGGGTTTTTGCGTTCAACGCATACCTGCCCCCATCGCTCCCAAAAACGCCGCAAAACGAGCAAGCCGTTAAACTTATTATGATTGACAATAAAAAAATTATGCAAACCTTTTTCATAAAAAAATAACCTCCGTGGTTTTCACACGGAAGTTATTGACATTATTTAATGTATTTATACATCGTTCCATTTGTAATTGTGCAGTTCGCCCTTTTCAAGCAAGCCCTCGTAATCCGTTTGACGGAGCGCCTCGTACAGCGCGACGGCAACGGAGTTGCTTAAATTCAGCGAGCGCGCCTCGCTGAACATCGGGATACGGAGGCAGGTTTCCTCGTGCTGTAGCAAAAGCTCTTCGGGAAGCCCCTTGGTTTCCTTGCCGAACACCAAAAAATCCCCGTCCTTGAACGCAACGTCGCTGTGGCGGTGCCTGCCCTTGGTCGTGAAGAAAAAAAACCGATTGCCCGCGTATTTTTGCATAAGCTCCGCAAAGCTGTCGTAATAGGATATGGAAACGAGATTCCAATAATCTAACCCCGCGCGTTTTAAGTACTTGTCTGTAACCTCAAAGCCCAAGGGTCTAATCATATGCAGATGCGTACCGGTAGCGGCGCAGGTGCGGGCGATATTCCCCGCGTTTTGCGGAATTTCAGGCTCTACTAAAACGATATGAAACATAAAATGCCTCCTATATAGAGAAGTTTTGCCCAACGGCAAAGATAAACTTCACTACCTATTTATTATAGCGTATTTTCCCTTTTTGAGCAAGCGATTTCCCACAAAAATTACCAAGCAAAAAGAGGAATACTCACGTGTTTTGCGGGCATACTGACAGGGAAGGCGAGCGTAATACACAGCGCAACTTCAAAGGAGAATACTATGCAATTTGAAAACACGGAAACCTACAAAAATCTTGCGCGCAGTTTTGCGGGGGAATGTCAGGCGGGTATGCGATATCAAATGATTGCAAAGCTCGCGATGAAAGAAAAGTATAAAACGCTGGCGGACGCGGTGCGTACCATCGCAAAAAACGAAACGGTACACGCTACGCAATTTTTCAACAAAATCATTCAAAAATCGGGCAGCAGAGATAACATTGACTTCGACGCAGGCTATCCTTTCCATATGGGTACGCTGGAAGAAGGCTTGAAATTTGCGGCTTTAGACGAAAAAAGCGAAACGGAAGATATCTACCCCTCGTTTGCGCTGACGGCGCAAAAGGAAGGCTTTGAGGATATCGCCGCTTTGTATAAAATGATTGCGGAAGTGGAAGCGCAGCATAAAGTCGTATTTCAATACCTGCACGACGGCGTAAGAAACGGCACGCTGTATAAAAGCGAAAGCCCTATCCTTTGGATTTGCAGCGAGTGCGGGTTTATGCACGTTGCCACCGAGGCTTGGAAGGTTTGTCCTCTTTGCAAAGCGGAGCAAGGCTACGTGGACCTTCATTTGCCCTTTGAAGGAGTACGGCAATAAACGAACGCCAAGTGTTACGCAGCCTTAAAAAGGAGAAAAAAGATGAAAAACAAAAACGGTAAAAACTACGAAAACAACCAAAAGAACAAAAACTGCGGCAACAAGAACTGCGGTAATAAGGACTGCGGTCAGCGCCATAGCTACGAGCACGGCGGCAACAACGACTAATGTCTAAGCAAACTAAGCGTCAACGCGTACCTGCCCCTACGCAAAAGGCTTTAAACCTCGTTTTAGAGCCGTCCTCTACGGACGTGAACGGGAGCTATACGGGCAGACCGAAAAATAAAAAGGAAATGCCTGTGCAGGACGCGGACGATTTGTAAAAGAAAGAGCAAACACCCTCGTGTTTGCTCTTTTCCTTTCTTAAAAATCATCGTCGTCGCGTTTTCTCTTTTTGCCCGATTTCGGGGACGGCGCGTCATCGTCGTCGAAGGAGTCGAAGTCGTCGTCATCATCGTCGTCATCGTCGTCCATATCGTAATAATCGTCGGCGGAAACGTATTCGAAGTCGTCCTCTTCCACCGTTTCTTCTTCCTCTTCTTCCTCTTCTTCCTCTTCTTCGTCGAATTCGGAGTCGGGAATACCCAAATCAATTTCCTCTTCCTCATCGTCGAGGTAGCTTCTCCACGACGCGTCCTCTTTATCCTCGTCGTCTTCCTCGGGTTCTTCTTCGTACGCGGATTTTTTCTTGCATTCCTCGCACATTTTTTCGCCGAGTACCATATAGTTCTCTCCGCAGACGGGGCAAAGCTCGGTTTCTTCCACGCCTTCCTCTGCGTCCAAGCCGTCGGTAAAGGTTCTTTCTCCGCTAAGCTCTTTTAAGCATATCTCGCAAAACTCCTGTTCGTCCGCGTCGATAAAGTTTAATTCGCATCTGGGGCAAATAATATATCTCGCCATTTGATTTTTCCTCATTATCAATTTTGCTATATTATATTAAGAATTAAAGATTTTGTAAACTGTTTTTTGCCCTATTTTTAAAGTTTTTCTCTTTTTTTGCAAAGAAAATACCGTTTCGGTTATAGAAACGGTATTTTCTTTGCTTATTCTTCGCTTTCGCTTGCGGTTTCCGCCCCTTCTTCGTCCGCGTAAACGTCGATGGACTTGTCGTCCGTGGTATCGATTTTCTTACGCTTGTATGCGTTTACGGTAGCTTCTTCTTCCGCTTTCTTCTTGCGTTTTTTATTGACGATAACAACGGGAACTACGATTGCCGCTGCAAGCACCAGCGCGCCGCCGACCGCAATCAGCGCGATATGCCAGCCCTTCAAGCCGCTTTCTTCCTCTTCTTCCGTTTCCGTTTCCTTGGCAATCAAGCTAAGCAAGCCTTCGTTCATAAGCTCGCTATCCTCTTCGTTCACTTCGCCAAGAGTTACAATCAGCGCGGATTGCTTGTTGATAGCGATTGCCTCGCCTTCGGAGTCCTTGCTTGCTACGAATTTGTCAAATTCTTCCTTTTCGTAATCGGTATACAGGTCTTTGTCGTACGCCTCGTTGAACGCCGTTCTGTCCCCCGTACGGAAGTAGTATTCCATCGCGTTTTGCAAATCGCTGTTGTTTTCGTAGGACTTGATGCTGTCGAATACTTCTTCGTACTTTTCGTTGTTCTCTTTGACCTTGGTCAAATCGGTTGCCGCGATATAGTAGTACGAACTCGTACCGTACGCCTGCGCGTTCGCATACATAAGCGTATTGCCGAAGATTTCGGGCATATACCAGCTGTCCGCGCTTGCTATGTCTACATAGCCGACCTTTAAGGGCTTATATTTTTCGTCCGCAATAATACCGAGAATGATATGATAATCGTCTGCCGTACCCTTATAGTTAATGCTGTTCAAGCTCACGCCGTTGCGGTTTTTACCCGTCGCCTCGTCCGTGTCCGCCATGGTGTAGTACAAGATTTCGCCGTCCGTCTTCCAAAGGGTCGCGCCCGAAGCGTCCTTGGTAAGCTCGATTTTCTCGCTTTCCGCGCCGTTTGCGTCCGTCGTCAGCTTATAAATGGAGCTGCCCGAAACGTAAAGGAAACTATGCACGCCCTCGTTGATTTCAAAAATCGCATTTGCGATATCGTTGATATCCGCGCTGTTGTTGATTGCAACCTTTGCTTGCGCGTTTGCCGCAACTGCATTCGCAGAGCTGTTATCGGCATGATAGTAGAGGTTTGTGTTGGGGGCAACTTCCGTTCTCGTGTAGTACACGCCGCCGTTTTCATAACGGCTGATTGCATAGGTGTAGCCCTGCAATTCCGCACGCGCGGTATCTTTGTCCGCTTCGTTATTATACTGCGTCCACTCGCACTTGGAGCCTACGCCGTCTACCACGAGCGTACCTAAGTTCACGTACGGATAGGTCGTATAGTCGTCCAAATCGTAAACTGCTTTGTATTTCTCCTTATTCTCTTTCGCCGTCTTTTTTGCCTCTGCGTTCTTGTCTTCGAGGTAGGACTTGTCGAAATCGTAGGTTTTGTACTCCTTATACGCGCTCGTTGCCGCATCGTATACGTTGACGGTATAGGACGCTTCGTCCTCGTCTACCGTAGCCGTCGTTGCCGCGTTTACGGTATAAATTTGGTTATAGGACGCCGCTTGGGACATATCCGTGTCGATATCGTAGGTAACGCCCATCGTATAGTATACGTTGGGGTTTTCGGGGTTCTTCTCGTCAAAGTAGTAGCTGATGCTGCTGCCCGAAACCAAAACCGTCGTTTCGCCCGTTTCCGTGTTGTGGGATTTGAGCGCGCCGTCTTCTTCAATAAGAAGGTATACTACGCCGTTATCCCCCTTTACGAAACGGTATTTTGCGTTGCTCGTAGAAGTACGGTAATAATACTTCTTCATTACTTCCGTACCGTCGAGCTTGGCGCTCTTGAAGTCGAGATGGGTGTTTGCTACTTCGCCCGTTTTAACGTCCTTGTCCGTCGTGGGAGTTGCGTAGTACACGTAATCGCCGTAGATATAGATACCCGCGTCATAGTTCCCCGCAACAAAAAGCAAGGGGACTACCGTTTGGGCTTTGTCATAGCTGCCAGCGTTCAAATCCTCGGTCTTGATACGCATCAGCGAGCCTTTTACGACGTCGCCGAATTTGTTTTCCGCCGTGTTCTCCGCTTTACCGTTGATAAAGTAAACGTAACCGTCCTTTTCTACCGCAAACCCGCCGTTGGAATTCGCCGCGTTTTGGGACGATACGTAGCCGTCCAGCCCGTCTGCCTTGTAATATTTTCTGCCGCAGCCCGACATAACTACCGTCGAGGCGAGCAAGGTAACCGCCGCAAGCAGGCTGAGTATTTTTTTGCTGTTCTTCCTCATTGTATAAGGACTCCTTAATTTAAAAATGTGTTTTCGCCGTGTCCATGCCCTAACATTTCTCTTTTTGCGTGCATAAACCGACACTACTAACGCATATTCTATTATATATCAAATTGTCAATTAAAGCAATCAAAATGCCCCGTTTTTTTGGGGTTTTTGCGTGATTTTTTTAGATTTTGGAGGTTTTTTCGCTTTGGAGCCTTTTGGACTGTTTCATTTACTTCAATCTCTTGCCGACGCTCTGCCGAAAAACGGGGAAAACGCTCACGGCGAACAAGCCGAACCGACCCCACCCGACCAACCCGAACCCCCGCAGGAAGAACCGCTTAACGTCTGCGCGGAGTTTCTTGCCATGCACGAGGCGCGGGCGAAAAAAACGAGGAAAAAGTGAAGTTTACAAAACTTCTCTTGCCGTTAGGCAAGCTTATCTTTTTCCCAAAAGACGAAACCTTCAACATATACAAAAAAGCTCTGCCAAAAGCAGAGCTTTTCGTATATACTCGATAAAATTATCTCTTCGAGAACTGAGGTGCGCGACGAGCTTTCTTCAAGCCGTACTTCTTTCTTTCCTTTGCGCGAGGGTCCCGGGTCAAGAAACCTGCCGCCTTCAATACGGGACGGCTGTTTTCTTCCGCTTCAAGCAACGCACGAGCCACGCCAAGACGGATAGCGCCAGCCTGACCGGTGTAGCCGCCGCCGATTACGTTTACGAATACGTCGTATTTGCTTTCAGCTTCTACCGCTACAAGGGGCTGTTTCACAATGTATTGAAGCGTACCCTGAGGGAAATAGTCTTCAAACGCACGGTCGTTGATTACGATAGTACCGTTGCCGCCGGGGATAAGACGAACACGCGCGATTGCTTTCTTTCTTCTGCCCGTTCCCCAGAATTGAATTTTCTTTTTAACGTTTGCTTTTGCCATTTTTCAATCCTCTCCTTAGTCAAGTTTAAGCACTTCAGGCTTTTGAGCTGCGTGGTTGTGTTCCGCGCCCTTGTAAACTTTGAGCTTTTTGAGCATCGTTCTGCCAAGGCTGTTCTTGGGCAACATACCCTTAACCGCTTCGTATACGGCGAGGTCGCTCTTTTCTTCCATCATTTTCTTGTAGGAAATTTCTTTAAGCCCGCCGATATAACCGGTGTGGTATCTGTAGAATTTGTTTTCCAACTTCTTACCGGTAAGCACCGCTTTGTCGGTGTTGATTACGATTACGAAATCGCCGGTATCTACGTTGGGAGTGAAGGTCGGTTTATTTTTACCGCGAAGTACGGACGCTACTTGGCTGGCAAGGCGACCCAAAGGCATACCTGCCGCATCCACGACGTACCATTTTCTTTCAACCGTTTCGGCTTTTGCCATGTAGGTTTTCATACTATGTTACTCCTTGTTTCGTGTGTATTTTTCTTTTTTCATTTTCTGCGTTTGCTTAAGGCGTTCGACCCTTGAAAATCCGTTCAACTAACGGGAAAAAACGGGTTTCTAAGGCGTTCTCCTCAGCTTGCTTATTTATTGTATTATGAAAAGAAATTTAAGTCAAGCTGTTTTGCGCGTAGTTTTTCAACTTTTTTTATTTTTTTGAAAATTTTTTTGCCTTTTTCGGAAAGCCGCGTTTTTTTCCATAATTTATTATATATAGCAAGGGTTTTTTACAAAACTCCCCTTTCTTTTTATTGCTTTTTTTTCAAAGATAGGCTATAATAATTACGATAAACGTAAATTTTTGGAGGATACACACTTATGCCTTTGGTAACTACTACCGAAATGTTTAAAAAAGCGTACGCAGGCAAATATGCTATCGGCGCTTTCAACGTCAACAACATGGAAATGATTCAAGCCATCGTCGAAGCTGCAAACGAGGAAAAATCCCCCGTTATCTTGCAGGTTTCCGCAGGCGCAAGAAAGTACGCTAATCCCGTATATCTTAGACACCTCGTACAAGCCGCAGTAGAAACGACGGATATCCCCGTTGCTATGCACCTCGACCACGGCGCGGATTTCGAAATTTGTAAAGCTTCCATCGACAGCGGCTTTACTTCCGTCATGATCGACGCTTCTTCCCATCCTTGGGAAGAAAACATCGCCATCACGAAAAAGGTCGTTGAATACGCACACGACCACGGCGTTGTGGTAGAAGCAGAGCTTGGTAAGCTTGCAGGTATCGAGGACGACGTAAACGTGGACGCGGCTGACGCGCAGTTTACTTCCCCCGATGAAGTAGAAGAATTCACCGCAAGAACGGGTATCGACTCCCTTGCAATCGCTATCGGTACCAGCCACGGCGCTTATAAATTTAAGCCCGGTCAAGACCCCAAGCTTCGCTTGGATATCTTGGAAGAAATCGGCAACAGACTCCCCGGCTTCCCTATCGTATTGCACGGCGCTTCTTCCGTTCCTCAGGACAAGGTTGCTATCGTGAATAAGTTCGGCGGTCATATGCCCGACGCAATCGGTATTCCCGAATCCGAGCTTAGAAAAGCAGCGCAAATGGCAGTTTGCAAAATCAATATCGACTCCGACCTTCGCGTAGCGTTCACGGCGGCTATCCGTCAGCATTTCAGCGAACAGCCCGGACACTTCGACCCCCGTCAATATCTTGGCGACGCGCGCGCGATGATGAAAGAACTTGTAAAACACAAAATCGTTAACGTACTTGGCTCTGCCGGTAAAGCGTTTTAATTGATATGGTAAAAAACGACCCGTTGGGAACTCCAACGGGTCGTTTTTACGTGAATTGAAAAGCGTTGCTTTTCGTGAATTAACTAAAGCCGTGAATTGAACGCTATGCGTTCGTGAATTGCCGACTACGTCGGCGCTATTGTAATATTTCCGCAACGTCTTGCTCTGCAAGACAATTCATGTCCCATAAGGGACAATTCACCTAAGTTTCACGTGAACGAAGTTCACAATTCACCCAAAAAATAATTCCCGACGGTTGTCCGTCGGGAATTGATTTTTCCTTTTCGATTATAGTTCTGCGAAGTATTTAATCGTTCTAACCATCTGGCTGGTGTAGGAGTTTTCGTTGTCGTACCAGGAAACAACCTTAACGAGGGTCGTACCGTCGCCCATAGGCATGCACTTGGTTTGCGTAGCGTCAAACAAGGAGCCGTAGGTGATACCGATAACGTCGGAGGAAACGATTTCTTCTTCCGTGTAGCCGAAGGACGCGGAACCCGCCGCCTTCATCGCCGCGTTTACGGTAGCTGCGTCAACTTCGCCTTCGCAAACTGCAACGAGCTGGGTAAGCGAACCGGTGGGAACGGGAACGCGTTGTGCGCAGCCGTCAAGCACGCCGTTGAGCTCGGGGATAACCAAGCCGATAGCCTTTGCAGCGCCAGTGGAGTTGGGAACGATGTTCACTGCTGCTGCACGAGCACGGCGAAGATCGCCCTTTCTATGAGGGCCGTCGAGAACCATCTGGTCGCCCGTGTAAGCGTGAATGGTGGTCATATAGCCTTTCTTAATTTTGCTGAGCTTGTTAAGGGTGTTTGCCATAGGAGCAAGGCAGTTCGTGGTGCAGGACGCCGCGGAAATGATGGTGTCAAGCTTGGTAAGCGTTTTTTCGTTTACGCTGTACACGATGGTAGGAAGGTCGTTGCCTGCGGGAGCAGAAATAACGACTTTCTTCGCGCCTGCTTTAATGTGCGCTTCGGATTTTGCTTTGGAGCAGTAGAAGCCGGTGCATTCAAGCACTACGTCTACGTCAAGCTCAGCCCAAGGGCAGTTTGCCGCGTCTTTTTCAGCGTAGATTTTAATGGTCTTACCGTCTACGGTGATGGTGCTTGCTTCTTCGTTTGCGGATACGGTATCAGCAAGAGCATATCTGCCCTGTGCGGAATCGTACTTCAAAAGGTGTGCGAGCATGGAAGGGCTGGTAAGGTCGTTGATAGCAACAACTTCATAACCCTCTGCGCCGAACATCTGTCTAAATGCAAGACGACCGATACGGCCAAAGCCGTTGATTGCAACTTTTACGTTTGCCATAATAAATGTTCCTCCAGTATATGAAAAAAATTATTTTTTAGACTGCTTTAAAAAACGGGGTTTTAAAACCGTCAATCCGTTCTTGTCCAAATAACATTTTAACATACTTTTTCCCTTTCGTCAATAATTTTAAGCGTTTGTAGAGAAAAATATTTTCCTATTTTCCTCTCTTTCCCTTTTTTCGGGCAATTTGAATAAAAATAATTAAAAATTTTTACCTTTTTTTGAAAAAAATTTCTCAACTTTTATTGACAAAGTGAATTTCATATAGTATAATAGGGTTACCATAAAAATTAAGTAATTACGCTTTTCGCGCAAGCGGCAGGGGTAAAGGAGGCAAAATCATGGCAAAAAAGAACAAAAAGATGAGCAAGAGAATGCTCAAGAAACAACTCCCCAAGGAAGAAATTGTTTCTCAGTTTGACGGCAAATTACGCGGCCGTATCGGTAAGGGCATTTTGCAGCTCTTAGTTATCGGTATCATGGGCGGTATCGGCTACGTTGCAATGACGGCTCTCGGCGGTTTCGAGAATGTTGTTGGTATCGTTGTGCTCGCAGTATGTGCGCTTATCGGTCTTTGCTGGGCTCGCATCATCAAGCTTAAGTGGAAAGCTAAGCACACCATCATCAGCAATTACAGAATGAAGTTTAAAGCTTCCGCGTTGGGTCTTTTCTTCAATGTCCTTAAGTGGATCCTTCTCACTGTAATCACTGTTGGTATCTACGCATTGTGGCTTCCCATCAAGGTTAAGAAATGGAGAGCGAAGCACACGGTTGCAGAGGCAATCCAACCCGAAGTTACTTACAATGAGCCTCAGGTAACCTTCTATACCTATTAATTGCATAGCGAATGAAATAAACAAGAGCTTCGGCAACCGAGGCTCTTCTTTATTTTTCTTTTTGTAAACTTTTTCAAAGAATTCATTGACAAAGTAAAATTTGTATAGTATAATGGTTGTACTAAAAATATAAACGTTGCGCTTTTCGTGCGTAAAGGAGAAAATTTTATGGCAAAAAAGAATAAAAAATCCAAAGTGGTAGAAAACGGCGCTCTTTCCGATTTCGACGGAACCGTGCTTAACTATATCGGCGTCGGTATATTAGAGCTCCTCGTTTTAGTGCTTATGGGCGGTATCGGGGCAGGCGCTATGCTTCTTCTCGGTACGGACAACGTTATCAGCATCGTGGTGCTGGTCGTATGCGTGCTTATCGGTCTTTCTTGGATGACGGTTATCTTTATGAAATGGGACGCAAAGCATACCATTATCAACGGACAAAGATTAAAGTTTAAGGCTTCTGCAATCAATTTCCTTTTGAACTATCTCAAATGGGTTCTCCTCATCGTAATTACCCTTGGTATTTACAGCTTGTGGCTTCCCGTTAAAGTGAGAAAATGGAGAGCGCGCCACACGACGTCCAGCCCTGTTCAAAGCGTATATAACTCTCAGCCCAACATAACCTTCAATACCTACTAAGGTTACATAAGCAAACTGTAATAAACAAGAGCTTCGAAAATTCGAAGCTCTTGTTTATTAGTGAATTGTTCACTTCGTTCACGTGAAACTTAGGTGAATTGTCCCTTGCGGGACGTGAATTGTCTTGCAAAGCAAGACGTTGTGGAAATATTACAATAACGCCGACAATGTCGGCAATTCACGACGTAAGCCAAATCACAAAAAGCAACGCTTTTCAATTCACGCAAAAACAGGCGCAGCCCCAAGCTGCGCCTGTTTTTCATTCTAATATATTCGTCGTAATAAAGTCCACTCCGCAAGCCGCCATAACCGACGCGCAAAGCCGTCCGTCCACCGTCCAGCAATTTACCTTTAAGCCTGCTTTATGTAATTTTCTTACCCGACGGCTCTTTATCAAATCCCACCGCAGGTCGGCGTCGATTTGATTTTCTATCATAAAACTTACGTTTTCGTCCGTCCATTCCTGTATGATATACTGCGCGCTTGCGTTAGGGTACGCCGTCCGTAAATGCAACAGGTTTTCGCTTGAGAAGGAGATAAAGGTGGTTTTTTCCAACCAACCGTATCCCTCTATCACTGCCGCGACCCCGCAAACCTCTTCAAGAGTCATATCCCCTTTCAGCTCCAACACCGCTTGCTTGTTATACTTCACGCAAATTTCGATATATTCTTCCAGCGTTGGCAGGAAAAATTCCTCGTCCGACTCCGCGTAAGGGTCTTTAAATCTAAGCACCCGCAGGGTATCGAAATCCGTTTCCTCTATCTCTATATCCAAGCCCGCAATCCGTTCCAAATCGCTATCGTGGAAGATGATAAACTTCCCGTCCTTGGTAACTCTTACGTCCGCCTCGATGCCGTAATACCCGCTTTGACCCGCAAGCTCAAACGCCTGCACCGTGTTTTCAAGGGTAAGCCCCGACAGCCCTCTATGCGCCACCGTCTGCACTTCCCGCTGTATCCATAAGCTATGCGTATCCTCGTATCTCGTTCCCTTGGGTCTAAGCTGAGGCAGGGCGATTCCTCCGAAGAAAAGGGCTATCGCCAAAACACAGCCGAAGAAAAGGGCGAAAATCCTTTTTATCATCTTCTGTCTCTCCTGTCCCCGAATAAAAGCAGTACCCAAATGGCAAAACGCAGGAAGTATACCAGCGAAGTGAGCAGCGAGGCAAGATAGGTAGACGCCGCCGCGTCTAACATTTTATCCGCGTAGGGAAGCTCTCTTTCCGTAATAATCCCTTCCTCGACGAGCATCGCCTTCGCGCGCTTACTTGCATTCAGCTCCACGGGCAAGGTAACGAGCGCAAACACCGTCGAAAGCCCGTACAATACCACACCCGCAATCGCGAGGTAATACCCCGTCGTTGCACCCTGCATACCGTACACGAACGCGTCCAAAATAAAACCGACTAAAACAAGAGGCAACGCCAGCCTGCTGCCGATATTCGTAATGGGTACTAACACCGTGCGGAGCTTATAGGGTAAATACCCGCTTTTTTTCTGCATAACGTGTCCGACCTCGTGCGCCGCTACGGCAACCGCCGCCACCGACGTATTGCCGTACACGCTTTCGGAAAGGTTGACCACCTTTTTCGTGGGGTGGTAGTGATCGGACAGCGTGCCTTTCACCCTGCCGATAGAAATATCCCTAACGCCGTTCGCACGGAGCAGTCTTTGCGCTGTATCATAACCCGTCATACGCGAGGCGGTGGGAATCGCGCCGTACGCTTTGAACGCCGAATTCACCTTTGCGCTTGCTCTGCCCGCAAAGATCGCGCAGGCAAGAATCAGCACCAAAAATATCAAATAATATTCGTACATAGTCTTTCTCCTTCCTTATATTATATATAATAGGCGGAATTTTTATAAGTCAATCGAAAAAGGATACAGCTCGGATTTGGAAACCCCTCTATCCTTAGCCGCCCGCTTCAACGCCTCTTTCTTATCCAAGCCTGCGAGCATATAATGGCGAATATGCTCGACTTCGCTAAGCGCGTTTAAGGGGCTTTCCTTTTTCTCCGCGCCGCCGACGACGAGGACGTATTCCCCACGTTTTTCGCCCGCCAAGCCCTCTTTCAAGGTAAAACGCACCGTTTCTTCATGGAGCTTGGTAATCTCACGAACGGCTGCCGCAGGTCTATCGCCGAATACCTCGTACATTGCCTTAATATCCTTATCGACGTCTTGGGGCGCGCTGTGGAAGCAAAGGGTCAAATCGCTGTCCTTATACCTTTCCAAAAGCGCCTTTTTTTCGCCGTTTTTCTCAGGCAAAAACCCGATAAACGCGAACCTGCCCGCAGGCAAAGCGGATAAAACAAGCGCCGCCACAAACGCGCACGCACCGGGAATAAGGGTGTACGGCTCGTTGTTTTCTCTTAAAATCTTACAGACGGTATTGCCGGGGTCGGACACCACGGGCGTGCCTGCGTCCGACACCACCGCGACCCTTTCTCCGCGCCTTGAGGCTTCTAAAATTTTTTGCGCCGCTTCCGCTTCGTTGAATTTATGACAAGCGTACAGCGGTTTTTTAATTTCGTAAGCGTTCAAAAGCTTTATCGTATGCCTCGTATCCTCGCAAAAAATGACGTCCGCCTCTTTCAGCGTTTCCAAGGCGCGCAGGGTAATATCCTTTAAATTGCCTATCGGCGTTGCTACAAAACTAATCATATATTCCAAACCGTTTCCATTATTTCCGTGTGCGGTTTCCCGCCTTTGACCGCCTCTACCATAATGAGATAGGGCTTAGAGCCGCACCTGCCCCCCACGAATTGTATTCTCTTCACTTCCAGCCCGCATTCTTTTAAGGTATAGCAAACCTCCGCAAGCCTATCGGCGCGGTGCAGCATATAAAGCCTGCCGCCGAATTTCAAGGCAAAGCTCGCCGCGCGCGCAATTTCCTTTAAGGTAATCGTCAGCTCCTTACGGCAAATGGCTTTATGGTACTCGTCCTTTTCCAAGCCCCCGCGCTCGTAGGGCGGGTTGCAAAGGATTAACGAGAATTTTTCGTTGTACTCCTTGGGGATATCCTGCAATCTGCCCTGTACGAAGGAAAAATTTTCAAAGTCGTTATACTGCGCCGTTTTTTGGGAGAGGGCAAGTAAATCCTTTTGCAATTCAAACAAGGTAAAGGGCATATCGGGGAATTTCTCCTTATGCAAGGCGTAAAAATGGAACGCCACGATGCCGCTGCCCGCGCAAAAATCGGCTACCTTATCCCCTTTTTTGGGCTTTGCGAAGCGGGACAACAGCACGGAATCGGAAGTAAAGCGGTACAAACGGGTATCCTGAACGATTTTCAGCCCGTTTATCAGCATATCTTCCAACACTTCGTTTTCGCTAAGCACGATTTCCTGCATACCTTTCTCCTTTTTATTAGTATAACACTTATCCGCAAACTTGTCAAGGAATATTTTCTATCCAAACGCCCAAGCTGTTTTTGTGAATATCTTATCAAAATCCTTACAAAAAAATCTAATCGAACTAAAAAAAACACTCCCCGCCGAGGATATTTTAAGCTACGAATTTGAAACGGCGGACTTAGTTGCCTGCGCCGTACTCTACGCCGACGGTATGGTGAATAAACAGCTCATAGGCGACCTTATCGCCCGCCCGTTTTCTAAGCTTTCCTTGAAAAATGAGGGGGGTATGTCCGCAAATACTTTGGAAACCGTCAAAAAAGCCGCCCTTTTTCCTGAACTTAAGGAGAAAGACGGGCTTGAGGATATCGCAAAGGAAGTGTTGGACGGAAACGTGCTTTTGCTCATAGACGGCTTGGAAAAGGGGCTTATCGTCGGGGCAAAGCTGTTGCCCGTCCGCGCAATTATGGAGCCACCCACGGATATTGCCGTCAAGGGGCCGAGAGAGGGCTTTATCGAAGACGTTAAAACGAATATGGCTTTGGTTAGGAAACGCTTAAAAACCCCCGATTTGCGCTTTCAAAGTATGCGGATTGGGAAACGTTCGGATACTATGGTAACCGTATGTTGGTTAGAGGGTACGGCAAACGAGGACGTCAAAGCCCGCATTTTAAAGGATTTGGAACGCATACAAATCGATTTTGCCCCCGATTCGTCCTATATCTCCGCTTTTCTCGCCCCCCGCAAGCATTCCATTTTCCATAGCGTCGGTAAAACGGAAAAGCCGGATATTTTCGCCGCTAAGCTTTGCGAGGGGAGAGTGGGCGTTTTGGTGGACGGCTCGCCGATAGCCCTTACCCTGCCCTTTTTGCTCGCCGAGGATTTACAAAGCAGCGAGGATTATTTCATCTCCCCGTTTATGGCGACGATTTTTCGGTTTTTGCGCTTTTTTGCCCTCTTCGTCGCGCTACTGCTCCCCGCCTTTTACGTTTCGGCGCAAATTTTCAAGATACAGCTCTTGCCCCTTGGACTTACCCTGACGATTGCCAGCAGTATTCGGGAACTGCCTCTATCCCCCAGCCTTGAAATGTTCGTCGTGCTCTTTTTGTTAGAGGTTTTGAAAGAGGCGAGTATCCGTATGCCCAAATACGTGGGTATGTCGCTTTCCGTCGTCGGCGCGCTCGTTTTGGGCGAAACGGCGGTATCGGCGGGCTTTTTATCCACGCCCGCTATCATCATCGTGGCGTTTTCGGGAATTTGCCTGTACACCGTACCAAACTTCGTGGAAACGGGGAGTATTTTGCGGTGGATTTTCCTCATCGCCGCAGGGAGCATAGGCCCTTTCGGCATCGTGCTGTTGATTGCGTTTTTGCTGTGCTATCTGCTCTCGGCGGACGCGTTCGGCGCGCCCCTGCTTGCCCCGTTTTCCCCGTTGGTGGGTAAAGATTTGCGAGATACCGTCGTCAAATACGATATGTTTAGCTTAAAGACCCGCCCCAAGGTTTTGGATTCCAAAAACAAAACCCGCCTGCGCCTGCCCCGCGATAACGGGCAAGGAGATACCAAATGAAAACCAGCCTCTTTCCCGCGCCGAAAAACGACTCCGTTTACGCTCGGCAAATCGCGTTTATCGCGGCGTTTTTACTGCCCGCGGCTAAGTTCTTAGAAGCCCCGTCCCTGCTTGCCAAGGACGCGGCGGGGGATATCCTTGTTCCCGCCCTTTTACACTTTATATTACAGGCAGGGGTGCTGTTTGCCCTCGTTTACGCCTGCTCGCGCTCGGAAAAGACCTTGTTCGAACGCTTAAACGAGTGCTTGGGCAAGGGGGCGGGCGCAGTGTATATCCTCTTTGCCCTGTACTATGTCTTTGCGGCGATTTTGCCCCTTTTGGATTTAGAGAAGTTCGTGTACGCCGCCTTTTACGACACCTCGCCCACGACCTTTTCCTTCGCCGTCTTTTTCGTGTTCAGCGCGTTCGTTTGCACGCGGGGCTTGAAAACCTTGGGACGGGTCGGGGATATTTGCCTGTTTTTGTTTGTTCTGCCCTTTAGCGCCATCTTGTTTATGTCGGTAGGCGAGGCGGATTTTACCCATCTTTTGCCCGTCTTTGGAGAGAAATTCGGCTCTACCGCGTCCGCGTTCAAGCATACCTTGCCCCATTTTTCCGACGCCGTGCTGCTTTTGCCTCTTATCGGGAATTTGCGGTATAAAAAGGGGGACGCGGGAAAAATTATGGCGGGCTACGGCGTCGGCGCGGGGATTACCCTTGTCTTTCTCGCCGTCTTTTTCGGGATTTATTCCTCTATCGCACCAAGGGAGCATTACGCCTTTTCCAAAATCGCGCAGTATTTCCCCGCGCTCTCCGTCATCGGTCGGGTGGACTTGATTTTCGTGTACCTGCTTACCGTTGTATTGCTTTTTACCACCTGCTTGCCCTTGCATTACAGCGTGGATTTCGTTTGCCGAACGGTAGGAACGCGAAGGCGTACGCTCTTTTCCGCGCTTTTAAACCTCGGCGCGTTTGTTTTCGTGTTTTTTAATAATAAATATTACAATACCTTTTACACGCTAATTAGCGGAAAACTGCCCATCGTTTTTCTGCTCGTTGCAGACCTGCTGCCCTTGTTTTGTCTTTTAATCCCAAAAAAGGAGAAGGAAAATGCATAATATTCACGTAAAAAATACCGTTCGTTACTACGTCATTCTCGTCGTATTTTTGGCGTTTTTCTTTTTCTCCAACGGCTTTGGGCTTATCGACGTGCAGAAGACGGCGATTGTCATTGCCGCGGGGATTGACAGAGAAGACGATACCTTTATCCTCACTTCCCAAATCGCCATTCCCCAAGCCTCTAAGCAAGGCAAAAACACCGAAGCGGTGCAAATCGTCAGCCGAGGTAAGACGGTCAGCGACGCGTTTGAAGAAATCAACGCCAAAACGGGCTGGTATCCCAAGCTCGTCTTTTGTCGATTGATATTAATCGGGGAAAAAACGGCGCAAAAGGACGCCTTTGACGCACTGGATTTCTTCCTTCTCGACGAGTATATGTCGGATAATTGCCTGCTCGCCACTTGCGACGGCACGGCAAACGAACT
>JAZKXK010000052.1:0-9399 GCA_045611525.1 Candidatus Scatosoma sp.
CGCCGTTATAAGTTTATATACTATTGTATTCCTTCTTTGAGTAAAGCGTAATATCTTTGAAATACTTCGTCGGTAATTTTTTCGTCTACCTCAACTTTAATAACCGCATAGTTGTCCTCGTTCTCCTCAACTCGAAAAACGAAGGCTTCATCGTCTTCAATGCCTTCCATTTTATTTAACGGCTTCAAAATACAATATAACCTTTTTTCTTCCTTGACCCCATAGGTTAGAATAGCGACCTGTTCAAAAGTCATAACATTTCCGCTTTCGTCCGTTAAGAGAATAGGCTCTTTTTTATCATACGCCAAAAGCATATTCAATAAACTCAATTTTTCATTCATTGTTATCTCCTTCTCAACAAATCTAACTTTTTCGTCATTGTTATTTCCTTCTCAACAAATCTAACTTTTTCGTCATTGTTATCTCCTTCTCAATAAATCCAACTTTTCATTCGGTTTTACCTTCATCGCCAAAGACAAACGACAATTTGTCGTTATTACATTGTAAACGATTTCGTGTCGTTCGTCAAGTATTTTACGACAAATTGTAGTAAAATTGCTTTATGATTAATAATAATTATAAAAGTTGTTTGACCGAGGGAGACCCAGTTGAACGGGAAAGGTTATGATAAGGTAAGGGGACGAATCGTATGAAAGGGATAGGGTTTATCATTAGAGAATTGAGGCGAGAGATGGGGTGTACGCAAAATCGGCTTGCGGAAGTGTTAGGGGTTACGCAGGATAGCATTTCTCTTTGGGAAAACGATAAGCGTATGCCTGATACGCCGTATATTATCACAATGGCAAAGTTTTTCGACGTAACGACGGATTATTTGTTGGGTTTATCGGGCGATTACAAGCGTGTAGCCGTTGGGACGGAGTATGCGCAGGAATTTATCAAACAAGAGGAAATGCAGCTGATATACGATTATCGAAAATTAACCGAAGAAAAGAAGAATTTACTTGACGAATATATAAAACTGTTGACGAAATAATAAAAAACACCGTTGCGCCCGCAACGGTGTTTTTGCGTCTAATAGGGGCAGGTATGCGTTGAATTATAAATTTACGACTGCGCCAAGGAACAGAGGGAGCTTATATTCGTTATCGACGATAGCGTAGAAAAAGGGTCTGTCCAAGGTGATATACACCGCCATAGA
Source organism: Candidatus Scatosoma sp. (assembly GCA_045611525.1). GTDB lineage: Bacteria > Bacillota > Clostridia > Christensenellales > Borkfalkiaceae > Scatosoma. The sequence goes on from JAZKXK010000052.1 coordinate 1,160, forward strand.
GGGGTCAGCCGCCATACCTTTCATCGCTCCATAGGTAACGCTTGCCGCTTTCGTGCCGTTTCTATCTACCTGGATAAAGGATTTTTGTTTGACAAGGGCGCAGAAAAGGGGTTGGGTTTTGTCAATGCCCGAAAAGTCCGCAAGCTCAGGGGAAAACATATCCGTTACGCCCATATGATACAGCGTTTCGTTTAAGGTAAGCTCTCTTTCATAAGAAAATTCGGGGATTGCCGCGTGGACTTCCCGTCCGTAGCCGTTCTCCCAAAGCTCCCGCCACTTTTCTCCGTCAAGGGAGTTGAGGTATTCGTGAATATCCACGCCCTCGTTAGGGAGCATCGCCATAAAGCTGTACTTGCCGTCCTTATAGGGGCGGGTGAAGCCGACGGCGTTTTCGTCCTCTAAATAAAAGCTTTCCGTGGAACGGAGCATTTTCACGTCCGCAGTAGACCCGCTTTGATTGAAGAAAATCCCGCCTTCGATTTGTTCGCGCTTATAGGGCGTATCCCATTTCGCGTCGAAGTCGAGGGTGTTGATAAGATACATCACGGCAAGCGGGGGGATTTCGTCCAACACTTTTTTAATCTTACCTTGGGTATGATTATAGCACCAGTTGTTGATGTCTTCTAAGGTGCTTTGGTCAAAGGGCGAGGCGTACGCCTGCGCGCCGTACCAGTCGGCGTTTGCCTGTAAAAAGTCAGGCTCGACCTGCAAGGCGTTGTCCTTCATCCAAATGGAGTTTGCCACTTCCACCCGACAATTCTTACCGCTGTAAAGGGAAGAGGCGTATTCGTAAAAGCCTTGGTTAAACTGCGCCGTAGTCATACCGAAGAGGCTTGTAATTTGCGTTTGCGTATTTCCGCGCGCGCCGTTATTCAAAAGCCCTAAGCACATTGCCGCCGAGATAGGGGAAATCAGCTCGTTGGGCTTTACGCTGCCGTCAGCCGTTAAGGTATTTTTGAAAAATTCGAAAGCAAAATCGCCCATACGATTTTCAAAAGCGTCCTTGACGGGCAAGGTTGTCGTTGCCGTGCGGGTATAGGATTTGGAAAGCTCCGTCGAGGAAATTTCTTTTTCGCGGAAGGTGCAGCCCGCCGTACCGAGCGTGATAAGCGCCGCGGCGGATAAAGCTATAAACTTCTTCATAAAATCTCCTGTATTATTAAAAGATAGGGGACAGGTATGGATTTACGGGGAAACTTTTTCGATATCGTAAGGAGTGCTTTGGTATACGAAATAGTTCAGCCAGTTGGAAAAGAGCAAATGCGCGTGTCCTCTCCAAGAAACGATAGGCGCTTTTGCAGGGTCGTCGTCCAAGAAATAATTTTCGGGGATTTCAATGGGCTTACCCTGCGAAAGGTCGCGCAGGTATTCGTTTTTCAAGGTATCCGCGTCGTATTCGGAATGCCCCGTGATAAAGATTTGCCGTCCGTTTTTGGTAGATACCGCATACACGCCCGTGCGCTTCGAGGAAGCGAGAATTTTCAAGCTCTTGTGTTTTTCGATATCCTCTCTAAGGACGGTGGTATGTCTGGATTGAGGCACCATAAACACGTCGTCAAAGCCACGGAAAAGCATAGAGTTTTTATATTCTACCTCGTGGGGAAATACCCCGAACATTTTCGCGGGAACGGAGTGCTTTTGAATGCCGTAGTGGTAATAAAGCCCCGCCTGCGCCCCCCAGCATACGTGGAAGGTGCTATGCACGTGGGTTTTGCTCCATTCCATAATCTCCGTAAGCTCCTGCCAGTATTCCACCTCTTCAAAGGGCATATGCTCTACGGGCGCGCCCGTGATAATCATACCGTCGAAATTCTGCTCCTTGACGTCGTCAAAGGTTTTATAGAACGCAAGCAAATGCTCCTCGGCGACGTTTTTGGATTGATGGGATTTGGTATGGATAAGCTCCATTTCCACCTGCAAAGGGGAATTGCCCAAAAGACGGGCAAACTGCGTTTCCGTTTCAATCTTTTTGGGCATAAGGTTGAGTATCAATATTCGTAAAGGCCGAATATCCTGCGTGATGGCGCGTTTTTCCGTCATCACGAAGATGTTTTCGCTTTCCAGCGTCTTTACCGCAGGTAGGTTGTTGGGAATTTTAATAGGCATAATGATTTACGTGTTGGATAGAATATTATAAGGTTTTGAGCGCTTGCTCGATATCGTCAATGAGGTCTTGGTAGTGTTCGATACCGCAGGAAAGGCGAATCAAATCGCCGGGAATGCCCGCAGCGGTAAGCTCTTCTTCCGTCATTTGTCTATGCGTAGCGTTTGCGGGGTGCAGACAGCAGCTGCGCGCGTCCGCAACGTGCGTTTCGATGGCGATGAGCTTTAACGCCTTCATGAATTTTTCCGCAGCGGCTCTTCCGCCCTTAACGCCGAAGCTTACGACGCCGCAAGTGCCGTTCGGCATATATTTTTGCGCTAAAGCGTAATATTTATTCGAGGGCAAGCCGGGATAGTTCACCCAGCCGATTTTATCGTTGTTTTCCAAATACTCGGCAACCTTCTGCCCGTTCAAGCAATGGCGTTCCATACGAAGGTGCAGGCTCTCTAAGCCAAGATTGAGATAGAACGCGCTCTGCGGGGATTGCGTGCAGCCAAAGTCGCGCATAAGCTGTGCCGTAGCCTTGGTGATATACGCGCCCGCGATGCCGAATTTTTCCGTATAGGTAATGCCGTGGTAGCTTGCGTCGGGGGTGCAAAGACCGGGGAACTTGTCCGCGTGCTTCGTCCAGTCGAATTTACCCGAATCGACGATACACCCGCCTACCGCAACGCCGTGTCCGTCCATGTACTTGGTCGTGGAGTGGATAACGATATCCGCGCCGAACTCAAAGGGACGGCAGTTGACAGGGGTTGCAAAGGTGTTGTCGATGATAAGGGGAACGCCGTGTGCGTGCGCCGCGTTTGCAAAGCGTTCGATGTCCAGCACCGCAAGCGCGGGGTTGGCAATCGTTTCCCCGAACACCGCTTTGGTGTTGGGACGGAACGCCGCGTTTAATTCCTCGTTCGTACAATCGGGCGCAACGAAGGTAAATTCGATGCCCATTCTCTTCATAGTAACGGCGAAAAGATTGAACGTTCCGCCGTAGATTGCCGAAGAGCAAACGACGTGGTCGCCTGCGCTTGCGATATTGAAGATAGAGAAAAAGCTCGCCGCCTGACCCGAGGAGAGGAGCATAGCCGCCGACCCGCCCTCAAGCGCGCAAATTTTAGCCGCGACGGTGTCGCAGGTGGGATTTTGCAGGCGGGAATAGAAATATCCGCTTGCCTCTAAGTCGAAAAGCTTGCCCATGTCCTCGCTCGTAGCGTATTTAAAGGTCGTGCTTTGGATAATGGGTACTTGGCGGGGTTCGCCGTTGCCGGGGGTATAACCGCCCTGTACGCAGGTGGTTTCGATACGGGGTTTATTTGCGTTCATAGAATTCTCCTTTCTGCGTCTGCTGACGCTCATACTATATCAAGATATAGTATAGCACGAAAGGGCTTTGCAGTCAAGCGTTTTTTTATAAAACGGGTGTAAGTATAGAAAAAAAACCAAAGCGTAAAAAAAGTTGCAAAAATGCGCCCGCTTATCTTGACAAGAAGCAGAAAAAAGTATTATAATGATAAATGAGAAAAAATTCTCAAAAATACACACTTTTCTTTTTTAGGAGGATATTCAACAACCATCATGGACCACCTATCTTTGATTATTGTAATCATCGTATTGGTACTACTCTCCGGGTTTTTCTCGGCAACCGAAACGGCGTATTCCTGCGCCAACAGGATTAAGCTGAAAACCCTTGTAACGCAAGGCAAGAAAAATGCAAAAGCCGTTTATAAATTCGCAGACGAGGGCTACGATAAGCTGGTTACGGCAATACTCGTAGGGAATAACATCGTCAACATTACGGCGTCCGCCCTCGCTACGGTGCTGTTTGCGGATATTTTTATCCATAACCCCGAGCTTGCGCCTACCGTATCCACCATCGTTTTGACGATTGTCGTGCTTCTTTTCGGCGAAATCACGCCCAAATATTTAGCGAGCGTATATCCCGAAAAGTTCTGCTTCTTCTTCTACCCGCTTATGCAGTTCTTCTACTGGATTTTGATGCCCATTTGCAGGGTGTTCGATTTCTATAAATCGGGACTTGCAAAGCTGTTTAAGCTGAAAAAAGACGACGTGGTAACGGACGAGGAGCTTTTGTCCCTCGTAGAGGAAGCGGAAGAAAGCGGTACGCTGAAAGAGGACGAATCGGAGCTTGTGCGTTCTGCTTTGGAATTCGACGATTTGAAGGTAGAGGACATTTTAGTCCCCCGCGTAGACGTTATCGCCGTGGACGAGGACTCCACGATGGACGAAATTTGCGAACAGTTCAAGCATACGGGCTATTCCCGTTTGCCCGTGTACAAGAACACGATTGACAACGTCATCGGGCTTATCCACGAGCGCGACTTCTTCGTAGGCTACGTCAGCGGGGAAAAGGAAATCGGACATTTGGTACAGGATATTGCGTTCACCACCGAGCATACCCGTATCTCCGCCCTCTTAAAGCAATTGCAAAAGCAAAAAATCCATATGGCTGCGGTGTCCGACGAATACGGCGGCTTGGTGGGTATCGTAACCTTGGAAGATATTTTGGAAGAGCTTGTCGGCGAAATTTGGGACGAACACGACGAGGAAGAGGTACTCTTTGGCAAGATAGCCGACGGCGAGTACTGGGTGGACGGCAAGTGCGGTTTGGACGAATTTTTCGAGCTGTTCGATAAGGAATTCGAGGACGAAAATTGCGAATCCAACACCATCGGCGGTTGGGTAACGGAAAAATACGGCGAAATTCCGCCTATCGGCGAAACCGTCCGTTTTGAAAACGTGGAAATTAAAATAGTAAAGGCAACCAAGCAAAAGGTGCTCCGTCTTCGCGCTTATACGGTAGAAGTGGAAGAGGAGCTCGAGGAAGATTAATTTTAGAGGTGCATATATGGCAACGATTTTGGTAACCGGCGGCAGCGGGTATATCGGCTCGCATACGGTATTAGAGCTTTTGAACAAGGATTACGACGTAGTCGTTGTGGACAATTTCAGCAATTCCAGCTTTGAAAGTATCCGCAGAGTACAGCAAATTACGGGCAAAGAGGTAACCTTCTACGAAACGGATATCCGCGACGAAGAGGGGATGGAAAAGATTTTCAAGGCGCATAAATTCGACGCCGTTATTCACTTTGCGGCGTTCAAGGCGGTTGGCGAAAGCTGCAGACTGCCCTTGAAATATTACGAAAATAACATCAGCGGTACGGTATCGCTGTTACAGCTTATGGCAAAGTACGGCGTGAAGAAGATTATTTTCTCCTCGTCCGCAACCGTTTACGGCGACCCCGAACGCTTGCCCTTGGACGAAACCTGCCGTTTGTCTACGACCAACCCCTACGGCAGCACTAAGCTCATGATGGAAATGATTATGCAGGACTTGTACAAGGCGGACAACGAATGGAATATCATTCTTCTTCGTTATTTCAATCCCGTAGGCGCGCATGAAAGCGGGCTTATCGGCGAGGACCCCAAAGGCATTCCCAACAACCTTATGCCCTTCGTGGCGCAGGTTGCAAGCGGGAAGCTTGCTTGTATCAACGTCTTTGGCAACGACTACGACACCCCCGACGGAACGGGCGTGCGGGATTATATCCACGTAGTTGACCTTGCGCTTGGGCATATTGCGGCAATCGAGCATTGTAACGAAAGCGGCGTACATATCTACAACCTCGGCACGGGCAGAGGGTACAGCGTTTTGGAAATGATACACGCCTTTGAAAAGGCTTGCGGTAAGAAATTGCCCTACAAGATTTGCAATAGACGCCCCGGCGATATCGCGGCTTGCTACGCGGCGCCCGACAAAGCGGCGAAGGAACTCCACTGGACGGCGAAGAACGGCATTGAGGAAATGTGCGCTTCGCAGTGGAAGTGGCAAAGCGGCAACCCTAGAGGCTACGAAGACTAAGCGCGTGGTACGACCCGACGAAATTATCCGTTCCAAACGAAAAACGCTGGCGATTTCCATCGACGCGTTCGGGAAACTGACCGTGCGCGCCCCGATTGCCTGCAGTCAGGAACGGATTTTTGCATTTTTACAGCAAAAAGAGGACTGGATTTTACGCAAAAAAGCGGAAAGGACGGGGGCAGGTATCGAATTACCGGGCGAGGACTTGAACGGCTACGAGCTGTTGCTCCTTGGCAAGCCCTGCAAAATCTGCGTGGGAAAAACGGACAAGGTAGGGTATGACAACGGGCGTATCCTCTTGCCCGAAAGGAATACGAAAGCCCGTCTTATCCGTTGGTTGAAGGAAAACGCGGAGCGTATTCTCTCTGCCCTTACCCAAGAACAGGCGAAAAAAATGGGGGTGGATTACGCCTCGGTATCGATAGGCTTGGCGCGCGGGCGTTGGGGGTCGTGTTCGGGGAAAAACGAAATCCGTTACACCTTCCGTTTGCTGTACGCGCCCAAAGAAGCGATTGAGTACGTGGTCGTACACGAGCTTGCGCATATTCGGCATAAAAATCACTCCAAAGCCTTTTGGGGGGAAGTGGAAAAGTATATCCCCGACTGGAAAGCCCGAAGAAAATGGCTCAAAGCCCACGGCGGGTTGATGGGAATTCTATAAGGCGTTTAATTTCGCAAAATTTGCGGTATAAATACGAGTAGGAAAAAGTATGTTAGAACTTAAAAATATAGGCTATCGCGTCAAAGACGAGTTAGGCGAAAAACAAATTCTTAAAAATATCAACCTGACCTTGGACGAGCGTTTCGTTGCGTTCACAGGCCCCAACGGCGGGGGAAAATCCACTCTTGCCAAGGTGATTGCGGGCATTTACACCCCTACTGAGGGTAGAATTTATTTGGACGGCGAGGATATTACTAACCTTTCGATTACCGAAAGAGCGCATAAGGGGATTTCCTACGCGTTCCAGCAACCCGTGCGTTTTAAGGGGCTTACCGTGCGCGATTTAATCAATATTGCCGCAGGGAAAACCTTAAAGGTGTCCGACGCCTGCGCCTATCTTTCCGAGGTAGGTATGTGCGCCCGCGATTATATCGACAGAGAAGTAAACGCCTCTTTATCGGGCGGGGAGCTGAAACGCATCGAGATTGCCACCATTTTGGCGCGCAGCACCAAGCTTTCTATCTTCGACGAACCCGAAGCGGGTATCGATTTGTGGAGCTTTGGCAGTCTTATCAAGGTCTTTGAAAAAATGCACGAAAAAACCAAGGGGAATATTTTGATTATTTCCCACCAAGAACGTATTTTGAATATCGCGGACAAAATCGTCGTGCTTGCGGACGGTCAGGTGCAAAGCGTGGGCGCAAAAGCGGACGTTTTACCCAAGCTTTTGAGCGCGGATTCGTGTAAAGTCCTGACGGAAAAATTATAAAGGAGGGGGGCAGGTATGGATTCAATACAAAAAGAACTGCTTATGCAGATAGCCGATTTGCACTCCACCCCCGAAGGTGCGTTCAATATCCGCGGGAACAGTCAATCGCTGGGCAGGAACACTACGGCGAATATCGATATCGTAAACAAGACGGACGGAAAGGACGGCATTGATATCATCATCAAGGAAGGCACGAAAAACGAAAGCGTGCATATCCCCGTCATCATCAGCAAGGCGGGCTTGCAGGAGGTCGTGTACAACGATTTTTATATCGGCGAGGACGCGGACGTGGTGATTGTCGCAGGCTGCGGTATTCATAACTGCGGCGGCGTGGATACGACTTCCCGCCACGACGGCGTGCATACCTTTTACGTCGGCAAAAACGCCAAGGTCAAGTACGTGGAAAAGCACTACGGCGGCGGGGACGGCAACGGCAAAAACGTGATGAACCCCGAAACGGTGGTACACCTTGCCGAGGGCGCGCAGATGACGATGGAAACCACCCAAATCAAGGGTATTGATTCCACCAAGCGTATCACGAAAGCGGATATGGCGGCGGGTTCGAGCTTTACCGTCAAGGAAAAGCTGTACACCCACGGCGTACAGGCGGCGGACACCGATTTCGTGGTGGATATGAACGGCGAGGGCTGCCGCGCGGATATTATGTCGAGGTCGGTTGCGGCAGGAAAATCCCGTCAAAACTTCGTTTCGACCATGAACGGAAACGCGCCTTGCAAAGGACATACCGAATGTGACGCCATTATTATGGACGAGGCGTCGGTGACAGCCGCACCCTGCTTGGCGGCAAATCATGTGGAAGCGGAGCTTATCC
>JAZKXK010000053.1:0-7166 GCA_045611525.1 Candidatus Scatosoma sp.
GAATCACTTCGCCCCAGCCAAGAAAAACGGGATACCAAGCGGTATCCCGTTTTTCTTTGTTCAAATACGCAAGCGAAGTGATTCGAGGGTGGGAGCCGTTTTGCGGGAGCAAAACGCTTTGCCAAACGAGTTGAAGATAAAGGTAATCCTGACGGCAAAGTCGGCAATTGATAATTGCCGAGCGGGGCGCGCTGCTAAAAGCGCGAATCACTTCGCCCCAGCCAAAACGGGCATTTTTAGCGGTTTCTTCGTTAAAAATGCCCGTTTTTTTTTGTGCCTTTTTAGCGATAATGCGTGGGTTTGGGGAGTAATTTGGGGAGTAATTTGGGGAGTAAAATCGGGCTAAAATTAGGTCAAAAATTATAGAAAATTTCAGTCCTTCTTTGTGTAGATAAGTCTTGGATAAATCAGTATCCCGTTTTTTAGTCTTTCGGGAATTGTGCGAGATATTCGTACAATTCCCGCCTTTTTTTACACTCCTTTTCCGCCTGTATAAGCCTTTCCCCGTCCATTCCCTTAAACCTGTTTTCCTGGCTCAAAAACGCCCGTAAATCAAGCGTAGGGGGCTTGCAATCAAGGGTCAAGCCCTTGTCGGGGTGAAATCTGTACAATTGCCAAAATCCGCTATCCACGGCAAGCTTTTCTTCTTCCATACACCTGCCCATATCTACGCCGTGCGCAATACAGGGGGAATAGGCAATAATCAGCGAGGGGCCTTGATAGTTTTCCGCCTCGTTTAAAGCGTTTAGAAGCTGCTGATGATTTGCGCCCATACTTACCTGCGCAACGTACACGTAGCCGTAGGTCATCGCCATAAGCCCCAAATCCTTGCGGGGCAGGGCTTTGCCTGTGCTGGCAAATCTTGCTCTCGCGCCCATAGGGGTGGCTTTAGATACCTGCCCGCCCGTGTTGGAGTACACCTGCGAATCGAGTACGAGAATGTTAATATTTTTCCCTGTAGCAAGCGCGTGGTCAAGCCCGCCGTAGCCGATATCGTATGCCCAGCCGTCCCCGCCGATTATCCATACCGATTTATCCTTACCCCCTTGCGTATCGTAGGCAAGGCGCATACCTAAGCCGAACTCGGCGTTGTCCTCAAACAGCGAATTTGCCCAAGCGGGGCCTCTGCCGTCCTCGTTCACGGTATACGGGCAGGTAGGGGCGGAGCCGCCGTAAATGGACGAACAGCCCGTTGCGTTGGCAATTACCATTCTATCCCCGAAAAGCTGCGTTAATACCTTGATATACGGCGTTTCTCCGCAGCCTGCGCAGGCGTACGAGAACTCAAACAGCGGGCGTTTGAACTGACTGCCCTTTACGCTCGTCGGCTTAAATACGCTGTTTTCCGCTTGGCGTACCGCCGCGGCAAATTCCCAGTTGCCGCCCTCGGCGGGCATAAGCTCCTCAGCGGGGCGCATAACCAACGCTTTTTGCTTGGCTGGGCAGGTCTTTGCGCAAACTCCGCAGCCCATACAGTCGTGCGGAGAAACCTGAATGCGGTATTTCGCGCCTTTAATCCCCACGGCAGGGAGAGTGGTAAACTCCGTCGGCGTTTTTTGATTTTCCTCTAATAAAAAGGGGCGAATGGTGGCGTGGGGACATACGAACGAGCATTGATTGCATTGAATACAGTTTTCGGGTATCCACTTAGGGAGCAGGTAGGGTACGCCGTGCTTTTCCAACCTCGTCGTGCCCGTAGGAACGGTGCCGTCCGCTTGAAAAGCGGATACGGGCAGAGTATCTCCTTTGAGTTTTAGAATAGGCTCGATAAAGTTTTCAAAGTAGTCCGTTTTCGGGCGGGCAAGCGGGGGTGCGCCCTCGTTCGTCGTTGCCCATTCGTCGGGATAGGAAATTTCGATAAGCTCGTTTTGCACTCTATCCACGGCGGTGAAGTTTTGTTCTACCACCCGTTCGCCCTTTTTTAGGAACTTCTTTTTCAATTCCTCTTTAAGATAAGAAAGGGCGGTTTCGTAAGGCAAGATATGGGTATGGAGCAGGAAAAAGGCGGCTTGCATCACCGTGCCCGTCCGCCCGCCAAGCCCCGTTTCGTTGGCGATTTTCGTGCCGTCGATAACGAATAGCTGGGCGTGTTTGTTGGCTAAAGCCCGCTTAAAAGCAGGGGGCAGGTGCGCGTTGAGCGCGTCTAAGCTCGTCCACGGGCAGTTCAAAAGCACTCTTCCGCCCTCTTTCAAATTGCCAAGCATATCGTAGCGGGTAAGATACGAGGGGTTATGGCAGGCGACAAAATCCGCTTGCTCGATGAGGTATGCCGAGCGTATGGGGGATTTGCCGAAACGCAAATGGGATACCGTCGCGCCCCCCGATTTTTTGGAATCGTAGCAAAAATACCCCTGCACGAAGAGGTCGGTGTGGTTACCGAGAATTTTAATGGAATTTTTATTTGCACCCACCGTTCCATCCGAGCCAAGCCCGTAAAATGTACACGATACGCAATCCTCAGGCGCGGAATGGCAGGGGGCGGAGCAATCCAACGAGGTATGCGTGATATCGTCCTCTATCCCCACCGTGAAGTGGTTTTTGGGGCTTTCCCGCTTCAAGTTTTCAAATACGGCGTACACCATAGCGGGGGTGAACTCTTTGGAGCCAAGCCCGTACCGCCCGCCGACGGCTTGGATATGCGAAAGCCCGCCCTCTTTGAGCGCGGCGCAAACGTCGAGGTAAAGGGGTTCTCCCAAGCTCCCCGCTTCCTTGGTGCGGTCAAGCACGGCGATTTTTTTACAGGTTTTTGGGATAGCTCTGCAAAAATCGACGGCGGCAAAGGGACGGTACAGCCGTACCTTAATAACCCCCGTTTTTTCGCCCTCGCAATTGAGTTTTTCCGCCGTTTCCTCGGCGGTGCTGCCCCCGCTGCCCATCATCACGAGTACCCGTTCGGCGTCTTTTGCGCCGAAGTAGTCAAAGAGATGATAGGCTCTTCCCGTCAGCTTCGCGAGCTTATCCATCGCCTCTTGTACTTTTTTGGGGGCTGCTAAATAGTAGGGATTTGCCGCTTCGCGGTTTTGGAAATAGATATCGGGGTTTTGCGCCGTTCCGCGCTGGACGGGGCGGGCAGGGTCGAGTTTACGTGCCTTGAAGCGCGCGATATCCTCGTCGTTTACGAGGCTTTTCATTTCCTCGTAGCTGATACTTTCTATCTTCGCCGTTTCGTGCGAGGTACGGAAGCCGTCGAAAAAATGCACGAAGGGCAGAGAGCAGGAAAGGGCGCTCAAATGCGCGACCACCGCCAAATCCATCGTTTCCTGTACGGATGACGAGGCGAGAAAGGCAAAGCCCGACTGCCGACACGCCATTACGTCCTGATGGTCGCCGAAAATGCTGAGGGCGTGCGTGGCAAGCGCCCGCGCGCTGACATGGAAAACGGCGGGGAGAAGTTCCCCCGCAATTTTATACATATTCGGCAGCATCAGCAAAAGGCCTTGGCTGCAGGTATAAGTGGTCGTCAACGCTCCGCAGCTGAGCGCGCCGTGCAAAGCGCCCGCTGCCCCCGCTTCCGATTGCATTTGCACGACTTTCGGTACTTGTCCAAAGAGGTTGGGTTTTTCGCTTGCCGACCATTCGTCCGCAAGCTCCGCCATAGGGCTGGACGGGGTAATGGGATAGATGACGGCAAGCTCGCTAAAGGCATAGGAAACGTAGCTTGCCGCACCGTTCCCGTCCGTGGTTATCCTTTTCATATATGCAGTATTGCCGAAGTCGGTAAAAAAATTACCTCTTAAAGCATTTTTTCTCATTTTGCTTTACAAATGTGTAATATTATGTTATACTGTGCATATAAATCTTTCGTGAAAATAACTGGAGAAGAGGCTATGTATCAATTATTTTGTGATTCGAACTGCGAGCTTTGGCATACCACGGTAGAAGAGCTGGGCTTAAACCTTATCCGTATGCCCTATACGATGGGCGGCGAGGAGCGTTTTTACGACATGGGCAAGGAACACGATTTTAAGGACTTTTTCGACGCGATGAGAAAGGGCGCTACGCCCAAAACCTCCGCCCTTAACGAATATGCGTATATGCAGTATTTCGAGCCGATTCTCGCGCGCGGAGAGGATATTTACTACATAACCTTTTCCCATCAAATGAGTGGCACTTTCAATGCGATGAAAAACGTAATCGCGCAGCTCAAAGAGAAATATCCTGAAAGAGAAATCCGCTTTAAGGACAGCAAGCTTATCTCTTTAGGCTCCGGCTTTATTACCTATTACGGCGCTCTTAAATATAAAGACGGGGCTACCATGGATGAGTTGGACGCGTATTTAGACGGGCTTATTGAGCATACGGCAACCTATTTCGTCGTGGACGATTTGACCTACTTATACCGCGGCGGCAGAGTTTCGGGGGTTTCCAAGGTGGTCGGTAATCTGCTTGGTATCAAACCCATTTTATACTTCAACGAGGAAGGGAAAATCCTCAATATCAACAAGGTTAAGGGTATGAAAAAAGCCTTGGCTGCACTTATCGGGTATATGAAGTCAAAAGGGAGCGAGCTGGACAAGTATAAGGTATTCGTTTTGCAAGCCGATTGTGAAAAAGAGGCGGAGGAATTCGTCGCTTCGATAAAAGCGCAGTTTGGGGAGTTAGATATTACCATTCAACCCGTGGGCCCTGTTATCGGCGCGCACTGCGGTCCCGGAACGATAGGACTTATCTTCCACGCCACAGAAAAATAAATCGAATAAAAGCCCTCATTGAGGGCTTTTTTTATGCAAAGGTATGTACAAACGCCTTGCGATGTGTTATAATAACGGAAAGGATGAACGGGAGCTTAAGAATATGACGCAAAAGACGGGCTTTGGAAAACGCAACTGGTGGATACTCGTACTTTTTGGACTTATCGGGCAGATTGCTTGGTCGGTGGAGAATATGTATTTCAACCTGTTCGTATTTGAAACGATTTCTCCAAACTTAGACGCTGTTACCTTGATGGTACAGCTTTCGGGCGTAGCCGCAACGCTCACCACCTTAGTGGCGGGTACTTTGTCGGACAAGGCGGGGGATAGAAAGCGGTTTATCGCTTACGGGTATATTATATGGGGGGTAACGGTTGGACTGTTTGGGTTTATCTCCCCGCAAAATATGTCCTCGCTGTTTGGCGTTACGGGGGCAAAAGCGGTTACGCTTGCCCTTATCGTCGTCGTGGCGGGGGATTGCGTAATGACCTTTTTCGGTTCGACTGCGAACGACGCGGCGTTTAACGCTTGGGTTACCGATAACACGAAAGAGGAATTTCGCGGCAAGGTCGAGGGAGTGCTTTCCGTTTTACCGCTTGCCGCTATGCTTATCGTTGCGGGCGGGTTTGGTATGCTCGTAGAGGGGATAGGTTATAAAGCCCTCTTTTTGGCTTTAGGGCTTATCATTACCGCTTGCGGTTTGGCGGGGATTTTCGTTATTCAAGACAGCCCTGCCCTCGTCAAAAACGGTACCTTAAAGGATATCGGCTACGGCTTTAAGCCGAGCGTGATTCGGCATAACGCCCCCTTGTATATTACCCTTTGTATCGTCGGGATTTACGGGGTGGCTTGCCAAATCTTTATGCCCTATCTTATCATTTATATGAAAACTTACTTAGGGTTCTCCACCTTGGAATACAGCTTGGTGTTTGGCACGGCAATCGTTGCGGGCGGGATTGTCAATATCCTGCTCGGCGGGGTTACCGACCGTATGGATAAGGCAAAGCTTTTGTATATCGCGGCGGGGGTGCTGTCCGCAGGGCTTGCGGGGATGTATTTTTCGCATTTTGAGAATAAAACGGCGACCCTGCTGGTCTTTGGGGCGTTCGGGTTCGTTATGATAACGGGCTACATTCTAACCTCGGCGCTTTGCGGAGCTTTGATAAGGGATTACACCCCTGAAAAGGACGCGGGTAAATTACAGGGCGTCCGTATGATTTTCAGCGTGCTTATCCCTATGCTTATAGGGCCTATGATAGGCAACGCCATCAATAAGGCGGCGAATATTCCGCTTGTGGACGCAGGCGCGGACGCGATGACGACGCTCTACATACCCGCGCCGGAAATCTTCCTTGCGGGGGCGTTGGCGGCGGCGTTGGCGATAGCGCTCGTACCCGTGCTGGTGAACTGCAGAAAGGAGAAAAAAAATGAGATTGAAAACGAGATATGAAATCGGTAAAATTCCCCATAGCGAGCATCCATGTCCGCAAGCAATGCGAAAAAACTGGCTGTGTCTAAACGGGGAATGGGTGTTCTATAAAGAGAAAATCACGGGTGAAAAAGCGTACGAGGGGAGCATTCTCGTACCCTTCTCTCCAGAAACCTTAAACAGCGGTATTAAGGAGAGCTTTACGCTTGCCGGCGGGGAAAAGCTCGTGTATACCCGCAAGGTGCAAATCGGCAAGGAGCTGTTGCAGGGCTGTACCCTTTTGCATTTCGGGGCGGTGGACAGCGAATGCGAGGTGCTTATCAACGGTCAAAGGGCGGGCGGGCATACAAGCGGATTTACCGCGTTTGCGTTGGACGTATCCGCGCTGATTTTTGAGGGCGAAAACGAGATAAAGGTAATTTGCACGGACGAGGGGACGAGGAACCACGGCGCAAGAGGCAAGCAAAGCGATACGCGGGGCGGGATTTGGTACACCCCGCAAAGCGGGATTTGGCAGAGCGTTTGGTTGGAAAGTATGCCCGCGCGGCATATCGGCAATTTCAAAATCACGCCTAACGCCGAGGAGAAGACGGTCAAAATTCAATCGGGCTGCGAGGAAGAAATACAAATTGTCGTTTACGATGACGGACGGGAAATTTTACGGGAAAAATTTGTAGAAGAAATTCTCCTTTCCTACGATTTTACCCTTTGGTCGCCTGAAAATCCCAAGCTGTACGATTTTGAGCTTATCCACCCGTCGGGGGATAGAGTACGCTCGTACTTCGGGGTGCGTTCGTTTGGAAAGCTACGGGATAGTAAGGGGATTATGCGTTTGACCCTCAACGGCAAGCCCTACTTTTTCAACGGCGTACTCGACCAGGGCTACTGGTCGGACGGTATGCTCACTTACCCTTGCGATTTGGCGGCGGAAGAGGAGCTGCGTATGCTGAAAGATATGGGCTTTAACACCGTTAGAAAGCATATCAAGCTCGAACCCATGCGTTGGTACTATCATTGCGATAGATTAGGGCTAATCGTTTGGCAGG
>JAZKXK010000054.1:0-9945 GCA_045611525.1 Candidatus Scatosoma sp.
TGAAGAATTGCAAAACGCGGAAAAATACGGCACGGTGCTTCGTGCGAAGGGGATTCTCGCGGGCGAGGGCGCGTGGCTGCATTTTGACTACGTTCCGGGCGAACCCGACGTGCGCGAAGGCTCGGCAGGCATAACAGGCAGGCTTTGCGTAATCGGCTGCGGCTTGAACGAAGGGGCATTAAAAGAGTTATTTAAACTTTGAGGATAAGATTATGACGCAAAAACTTCCCGCAGAAACTCCCGTATACTTATTTTTGGGATTTTTGGAATCGGGCAAAACCAAATTCATTCAGGAAACCTTTGAAGACCCCCGTTTTTCTTCGGGGGAAAAGACCTTGCTCCTCGTTTGCGAAGAGGGGGAAGAGGAATACGAAACCATACGCTTTGCAGGCGCGGAAAACGTGGAGCTTGTCCTGTTAGACGATAAAGCGAACTTGACGGAAGAATACCTTTCCAAATTGCAATTGCAATACGGTGCGGAGCGCGTGGTCGTCGAGTATAACGGTATGTGGGCGTTAGACGATTTGTTCAACGCTATGCCTGAGGGCTGGCTTATCAATCAAGTTATGACCTTCTTCGACGCAAGGAGCTTTTTGAACTATAACGCGAATATGCGCCAGCTCGTATTCGATAAAATCGAAAACGCTCAGCTCGTCGTTTTCAACCGATACGACGATACTATGGACAAGATGAGCTTGCATAAAATCGTCCGCGGTATCACGCGAAGATGCGATATCGTGTACGAGCGCGCAGACGGCAGGGCGGACTTTGACGATATCGAGGACCCGTTGCCTTTCGATATCAATGCGCCCGTGATTGTGATTGAGGATAAGGACTACGCCTTTTTCTACCGTGATTTAACGGAGAATTTGGAAACGTATATCGGCAAAACGGTAAAGTTCAAGGGCTTGGTGGCTACGGATAAGCGGTTACAGCCCACGGATATCGTAGTGGGTAGGCATGTAATGACCTGCTGCGCGGACGATATACAGTATTGCGGACTTGCCTGCGTACTTCCTTACGAACTGGAGCTTGAAACGCGGGACTGGATAAGCATTACGGCAAAAATCGCCTTCCAAAAGCATAGGATTTACAAGGGCAAAGGCCCCGTTTTGGTAGCGGAAAAGGTAATCGTTTGTCAGCCGCCCGAAGAACAGTTGGCGACCTTCTATTAAGAGAAATAAAAGGCAGGTGCTTGCGTACCCGCCTTTTACCATTCCCACCATAATACTTCATTTTAACATTCTAACATTCTAACATTTGAACATTTGAACATTTGAACAATTGTTCAAATGTTCAAATGAAGGGGCTGAAAAAGCGGAAAGAAGAGAAAAATATCGGCTTTTACGTTAAAATCTTTGAAAAGGCTTGAAATATAGGCTAATTTGTGTTATAATATTTTAGTACGATATCTAATCTTTGGGTGTAAAAGGCTATTATGTGGAAGATAATATTAGAAGAGCTTAAAAAGTACAATACGGTCATTATTCATAGACATACCAGTCCCGACGGCGACGCTTTGGGCAGTCAAATCGGGCTTAAGCATATCCTCAAGGACAATTTCCCCGACAAGCAGGTGTACGCGGTAGGCGACGGAGCAAAACGCTATGCGTTTATGGACGGCTCGGTGATGGACGAAATCCCTAACGAGGCATACAGGGGCGCGTTGGCGGTCATTTTGGACTGCGGAGCAAGCTCGCTTATCAGCGATGACAGATATAAGCTTGCGGAAAAGACCGTGCGTATGGACCACCATATTTTTTGCGAAAAAATCGCGGATATCGAATGGGTGGATACCTCGTACGAGAGCTGTTGCGGTCAGGTAACGGAGTTTGCCGTGCAAAACGGCTTGCGCCTTTCTCCCGCCTCGGCAACCGCGCTGTATACGGGTATGGTAACCGATTCGGGGAGATTTCGCTACGGCTCCACGAACGCGAACACCTTCCGCCTTGCCTCTAAGCTTATGGAACAAAAGGTGGACACGGGGGATATTTATTCTAAACTCTACGCGGACGATTTTGAAAACGTGCGCTTGCGGGCGCAGTTTATCCTGAAAATCAAGTTCACGGATAAAAACGTCGCGTATATCTACACTACGAAAGAAGAGTTGGCAGGGTATAACGCGGACACTTTTACCATTTCTCGCGGAATGGTGAGTACCATGTCCGACTTGAAAGGGGTTGACGTCTGGGTCAACTTCACGGAAACCGAGCAAGGCGTGCTTGTGGAAATCCGTTCGAGCAAGTATACCGTTCAGCCGATTGCAGTCAAATACGGCGGCGGCGGACACGCAAAAGCTTGCGGGGCTATGGTAAAGGACAAGGCTGAGGCAATGTCCCTTTTGGAGGATTTAAATCAATTAGTATGAACGGGAATATGATAAAAATTTTAGACAAAATCAAAGCGTACGACAAGATTTTTCTCTTTCGCCATTTCCGTCCCGACGGCGACGCCGTAGGCTCGACGATGGGGCTTGCCGAAATCATCAGGCTTACCTTTCCCGAAAAAAAGGTTCGCCTGCAAAACGCCGATTTTTCCGCCTACCTTGCCTTTTTGGGCAAAGAGGACGACCTTTTGCCCGATGAAGAATATGCAGACGCGCTGGGTATTGTTTTGGATACCGCAACGACCAAGCGTATCTCCAACCAAAAGTATGCCCTTTGTAAAGAAATCGTAAAAATCGACCACCATATCCCCGTAGAGGACTATGGAACTTGTCAATGGGTCGAGGAACACCGTTCGTCCACCTGCGAGATGATAGCGGCGTTTTACGACGCTTTCAAGGACGAGCTGAAAATCGACAAAACCGCGGCGACGTATATCTATACGGGTATGGTAACGGATTCGGGCAGATTCCGTTTCCGCGAGGTTTCGGGGGAGACTATGCGCCTTGCAGGACTTATCTTGGAACAGGGCGTAGACACGGACATGCTCTATGCAAATTTGTATTTAAAGGGGTTTGAGGAGCTGAAATTCGAGGCGTACGCGCACAAGAAAATGAAGATTACGCAAAACGGCGTAGCCTACCTTTTCGTGGATAAAAAAATGAAGAAAAAGTTTAATCTTACCAACGAACAGGCAAGCGCGAGCGTATCTTGTATGGACTCTATTAAAAACTCGCTCATCTGGCTGGCGTTTATCGACAACGGCGACGGGTCTATCCGCGTACGGTTGCGTTCTCGGTTCGTAACCGTGAGCGAGCTTGCGGAAAAGTATCACGGCGGCGGGCATGCCTGCGCGGCGGGCGCAACCGTCTATTCCAAAGCGGAAATGAAAGCCTTGCTTCACGAAGCGGACAAGCTGATTAAGGACTATAAACAAACGCACGAGGGTTGGTTATGAAAATTTTAATTACCAACGACGACGGTATCGATACCCTCGGCATAAAGCTGCTTGCCCAGTGGGCGAAAAAGCTCGGCGAGGTAACCGTAGTCGCGCCTAAGGTGGAACAAAGCGCGAAGAGCCACGCCATTGAACTGATTAAGCAAATCGAGATTAAAAAGGTGCCGTTTATGGACGGCGTAACCGCGTATTCCATGGACTCCACTCCCGCCGACTGCGTCCGCTACGGCGTGTTGGGCTTGAAGGAAAAATTTGATTTGGTGCTTTCGGGCGTGAATAAAGGAGTCAACGTAGGCGTAGACGTCGTGTATTCGGGTACCTGCGGGGCGGTATTCGAGGCGGCAAGGCTGGGATTGAAAGGCTTGGCGTTTTCCGCGTTTCCCGACGGGCAGGAAAAGGCGGCGGAGTACTTTGACGAAGTATACGCCTATATCGAAAACAATAAGCTCTTAAAGGAAAATCCCATTTATAATATCAACATTCCGTACGAAGCAAGGGGAATACGTATGACCTACGAAGGCTCGCAGTATTTCTCCGACGACTTCGTGCCGGTGGGAAAGGATATGTATATGCAGGCGGGCGAGCCGATAGCAGACGAGTATCCAAACGATTTAGACCGCGACACGGTAGCGCTCCACGCGGGATATATTACGGTAACGCCGCTAATGCCCACCCGCACGAATATGCAGGTATTTGAAAAATTCCGCAAATAAGGCGCATTTGAATTGGCTTCTTTTGTAACAAGGCAATATTTTTCCACTTTTAGTAAGCTATTTTGAAGTGAGATAGAATAAAGGCGCGAAAAAATTCATGTAAAGATATGAAAAATAAGTGGTTTTACCATTAAAAATAAGAGGAGGATGCTTATGAAAGCACTATATAACAAATTTAAAGACGAATTATTAAATTCTTGCGTTTCGTTTTGGTTAAAAAACAGCCAAGACAAAGAATTTGGCGGCGTGTTGACTTGTTTGGATAAGACGGGGAAACTCTATTCCACCGATAAAAGCGTTTGGATGCAAGGCAGATGCGGTTGGATGTTTTCCTATATCTATAACAATATTGACAAAAAACAAGAGTATCTTGACTTTGCCAAGAGCTGTATTGATTTTGCTACCGAATATTGTATCGATAAAACGGACGGCAGAATGTATTTTAAAGTAACGCGCGACGGCAAGCCTTTGCAAAAACGCAGATACTGGTTTAGCGAAACCTTCTACATAATCGCAAACGCCGAATATTATATAGCAACTGGTGATACGGCATACCTTAACGCGGCAAGAAAATACTTTGATTTCGTATACGGTATGTATAAAGACCCCGCAAGCGACCCTTATAAAATCACCCCGAAGGGCTTCGCGGCAACGCGGAATTTGAAAACTCTTGCGAATCCTATGATTATGCTGAACGTTGCGTCGGTCGTACGTGATGCAGATAAGGAAAGATACGACTACTACAACGATTGTATTACGGAATTTATCGCGGATATTAAATGTTTTTATAAGCCTGAATATAAAGCTACATTCGAGAACGTGCGCGCGGACGATAACGGAGTGGTTTTAGAGGCTTCGTCTTGCAGAGTTATCAATCCCGGACACGATATCGAATGCTCTTGGTTTATACTTGAAGAAGCGATTAAGCGCGGCGATAAGGATTTGTTGGCATTCGCGGCAACTATGTTCAACGATGCGTTTGAGTTTGGCTGGGATAAGGAATACGGCGGAATTTTGTACTTCAAAGACATTTTAGGCTTGCCCGTAGAAGCGTACGAGCATGATATGAAGCTTTGGTGGCCGCATAATGAGACGATTATCGCTTCGTTGATGTTCTATCTCAACACCGGCGATGAAAAGTATAAAGCAATCTTTGATAAGGTATGTGATTACGCGTTCGAGCATTTCTCCGATAGAGAAAACGGCGAGTGGTACGGATATCTCCGCCGCGACGGCAAACCTACCGAGCCTCCTTGCAAGGGACATACCTTTAAAGGTCCCTTCCACGTAATGCGTATGTTGGCAAAATGTATTAAAATGATAGAAGAAAAGGACAAAAACAAGTAAATGGTAAAAATCCCGCTTATACGTAGAGTGTATAAGCGGGATTTTTATATAAAAAATACCCTGTCATAGTGGTGTGGCTAGCCCTTGACCAATAGACAAAAAACTTCGATTTTGAATATACGCATTTTGCGGAGGGGACGAAAGAGTATGTAAAACTCGTTCGTCATTTGAGCGAGTCTCAAAAGCTTTCTCAAAAGGCGATTCAAGACGTATTCGGTAAAGGCTATGTTTCCGTAGAAGGAATGGATAGTATCTATGATAAGCTTAATAAGGGCGAAAAGCTGACGGAAAACGAATCTAAAACGCTTGAATTGTACAATAGCGAGTTGGGTGCGCACTTAACCGAGAACCTTTTGGGGAATGAGTCCTTTATTGATAGGCTTGTAAGCAAGGATACGAAGCTTGCCGAAAAGGTATTGAATAAGATTGCCGACCTTAAAAAGATGTTTGAGCGAATTGGCGACGCCGAAGCAAGAGCAGAATACAAGCAAATCAAGCAAGCAGAGAAACTCTATCTTGGGGCAGTCGAGAAGGCAGGCTACGCCTATGTCGGTAGAAAAATTATCGCTTCTCGTAGAGAAGAACTTGACGCGAGCGAAGAAATTCAGTATAATAGAAAAAAGACCCCTTATGTTCAATGGAAATCCGACGCTCTTGCTTGGGCGAACAGTTCGAGAACAAAAATCGGGGATATGGATAGCGGTTCGGATTCTCGCTATATCTATTTCTACGAAGCAATCGACCCCGACAATGACGGTAGAGCTACCGATTATAGGGTGGTTGCGAAGGTTTCATTTGCTAACAAAAAATTGATTGACGAATGGGAAGCGGAGGTTGAAGCGAACAATGAAAGAAATTACGCTAAAAGAAGTAACACAATCGTTTATGAAAGTGCTGATGAGTATGCAAGTACAAGAAAAGAATATAAAGGCGATAACGCAACTTTTGTGGAACAACCTTCAAGGAATGGACGAGGTAGTGAGTTTCATCAAGGAAAATCCGAAGGCGACGGAAAGCGAAATACTCAAAAAGGCGACGGAAGCAGCCAAGACGTAAAGTATTCCCTTAAAGAATCCGTAGAGAAAGATGTTCTCGCTCGTTGCGGTACTACATATCGTTGGGCGGAAACGGGATATATCTTCAAGGACGGAACAAGACTCGACCTTTCGGGGCGTAGAGACGGTGCTTCGGGCGGGCGTAGAACCGTAGACCATAGAGATATCTTCGATGTTTATGAAGATATTGACGGTGGTGAAGCGATGATAGAGTTTATGTCTCGTGGGAATATTCGTGTTAGCCCCGAAAACCCCGGTATAAACTTGCAAGTTGAACCTACCGCCGAGCAATATCGTCTTATCCAAGATATGGTAGAAAGGCTCGGTTGGAAGGAAGAATATTTCTCGGTAGACTTCGACGATTCCAACGGAGATACCGTCGAATCGTTGACCTACGAAGGGAAAGTTTCTGCCCGTAAGGTTGTGGCGGATATCAAGTATTATTTCAAAGAAGGGAAAATCCCTTACCAAAGCGAACTTTCTCAGTTTAGGTATTCGCTTAAAGCGGATATAAACGACTATACCGAAAAGCAGTATAATGATTTTGGGTGGGCACGTGTAAACGGCGTACTTTCCTATCGTGAGAATGGGAATTTTAGGGCAAAATATAGCGAAATTAAGTCGGGTAAGCAAAAGCAAGTCCATAAAACGGCAAACGGCGAAATCATCGTAGAAACGAACGATATGGAACGCGGTAAATTTGGCGTAAATAATGTTCTTGTGTTCGCAAAAGGTGGCTATAATAACTATAAAATAACGCGCGTTATTCGCTTAAAATCAGATAACGAAACGCACTTAGAAGTTGTAAGAGGTTTTATTTATGAATACGAAAACGATACAAACGCACAAACGAGATACACTCTTGAAGAATTGTATGGCGAAGAACTTATCGAGCAATACGATAGCCGAGATTTCGACGATTATCGGACGAGTAAGAAGAGAGCGAGGACACTCGGAGGCGGAGGCGAAGGCGGAGGAGCTGACCAAGATTATCAGCGAAAGCAAGACGGAAGCGGAAATCTTGGAGAAAATCAAGGGCATGTAAGTTTTTCCCTTAAAGATAACCCTATTGACAAATACTTCTACCGCCTTTCGGACGGGCAGGTAAAGAAAGCTCTTGCGAACTATACCAAATTCAAGGTATATACGAGGGCGGACGCCGAAGGCATTATCAATAATGTCTTGGGGAATTATATGTCCTTCGGGGAATCCTACGGCGTTATTTCGGGCAAGACTGACGGCGGTTAGTACTTCCAACAAAAAAGTGCGATTTTTTATAAAAAAGCTCCCTTGCGGGAGGCGGTAAATAGGAGCGTGTTTTGGGGGAAGTTTGGGGACAATCGCTTTTCAAAGGCAAAAATGAAATAAAAACAGCGGTTTTTCTTTGAGAAACCGCTGTTTTTTCTGGTGGACGATCAGGGACTCGAACCCTGGGCCCATTGATTAAGAGTCAATTGCTCTACCAGCTGAGCTAATCGTCCATATGGTGGTCCATCGGAGGCTCGAACTCCGGACACCTTGATTAAAAATCAAGTGCTCTGCCAACTGAGCTAATGGGCCAATGGCATACTTTTCCACTTAAGTGGCTGGGGTGGCAGGATTTGAACCTACGAATGCCGGAATCAAAATCCGGTGCCTTAACCACTTGGCGACACCCCAATGGATAAATGGGGCGGGCGACAAGAATCGAACTTGCGACCTCCAGGGCCACAATCTGGCGCTCTAACCAACTGAGCTACGCCCGCCATGTTTCCGCCATTTATTTGGTGCGCCTGAAGAGATTCGAACTCCTGACACACGGCTTAGAAGGCCGTTGCTCTATCCAACTGAGCTACAGGCGCATCTGGATAGTGGTGGAGCGGGTGATGGGAATCGGACCCACGCGGCCAGCTTGGAAGGCTGGAATTCTACCATTGAACTACACCCGCATATCGCACACTTCACCGTCGTATCAACAACGCTTGTATATAATAGCATTATTTAGGTAAATTGTCAAATCTTTTTTGCGCTTTTTCCAAAAAAATTCAAAAAATTTTTTCAGGCTGAATATTTTCAAAAAATGTGAAAAAATTTCTTTTAGAAAAGTCTAAAAAGAATGTCTCCGTTTGGTTGCGCGCGCCCGTATAAATGTGATATAATACCTTTAGCGGATAAGCAAGAATCCAAATCCCGAACGAAAGAGGAGTACGAACACGTACACGTTGAGTACGCCGAGCAACGGCATAACGACCATAAGGAGCAAGTCCGAGCGTTTGTATTTCAACAAAAACATACTCACGTAAACGGTAATCGCGCCCCCAAGCGCGCCCGTGATAAGCAATTTTCCAAGATACCGTTCGTTTTTGGGCGCAGCAGCATCTTCCGCGTTAGAGCGCGCCGCGTCCAGTAAAGGTTGGGCTTGTTTTTCAAGCTCGGTAAGGCGTTCTTTATCGCGAAAGCCTTTCACCAGCAGGAATGCGTAGAAATTAACGGCTAAGATATAAGCGATTAACAGTATATACAAAAGAATCATACAAGCAGTATGAGAAAAAATCGTAAAAAATAACAGAGGAGTTTATACATAATGAAAAAGAGAGCATTAGTCAGCGTTTCCGACAAAGCGGGTATCGTAGAGTTTTGTAAGCGGCTTGCCGCTTGCGGGTATGAAATCATCTCCACGGGCGGTACGGCAAAAGCGCTGAAAGAGGCAGGCTTACCTGTCATCGGTATCAGCGAATTGACGGGCTTCCCCGAATGCTTGGACGGCAGGGTGAAAACATTGCACCCTATCGTACACGCAGGTCTTTTGGCGATGCGTTCCAACCCTGAGCATATGCAACAGCTTGAAAGCTTGAATATTAACACTATCGATATCGTAGCGGTCAACCTGTATCCCTTCAAGGCGACGATTTCTAAGCCCGACGTAACCTTTGCGGACGCGGTGGAAAATATTGATATCGGCGGCCCTACTATGCTCCGCGCGGCGGCGAAAAACTACCAAGACGTAGCCGTCGTCGTCGACCCTAAGGACTATGAAAGAGTGCTTTCCGAGTTAGAGGCAGGGGAGATTACCCTTGATACGAAGAAATATTTACAGTATAAGGTATTCGCGCATACGGCGGTTTACGATAGTATGATTTCCAACTATTTGGCGCAGCAACTGGATATTCGTTTCCCTGACAGTATCACTTTTGCGTACGAGAAAACGCAGGATATGCGTTACGGCGAAAACCCGCACCAGGGGGCGTCCTATTACAGCGAAGAATTTATTCGCGCAGGTTCTCTTTCCAAGGCAAAACAGCTTTGGGGCAAAGAGCTTTCCTATAACAATATCAACGACGCAAACGGCGCGTTGGAACTTGTAAAGGAATTTGAAGAACCCTGTGTTGTTGCTTGCAAACACGCAAATCCCTGCGGCGTTGGTACAGGCAAAACAATCCACGAAGCCTATATTAAGGCATACGAATCCGACCCCGTTTCCGTGTTTGGCGGCATTTTGGCAATCAACG
>JAZKXK010000055.1:0-3386 GCA_045611525.1 Candidatus Scatosoma sp.
CCTTTACGGCGTCCTTTTGTGGCGCAGAAGACGAGTAAGAGGCTTTGTGGTTTTCACGAGTTCGCGCGAGGAGCGAGAAATACGGAGTTAAAACAAAGGGCGGGGCTTGTTGAGCGACGACGCTCTGCGCACAGCACAGAATCTCGTCTTCTGCCCGTATTCGGCGGGAGTGTCCTTTTGTGGCGTAAAGACGAGTAAGAGACTTTGTGGTTTTCACGAGTTCGCTTGACTTTTCACTGCCTTTATGCTACAATCTATAAAAAGAGGTAAAACTATGGCTTTTATTCCGCCCATTCCCTTGATTAGAAAAAATTCAATCGTTAAAAAATTAAAGAAAAACGGGGCGGTATCCCCTGAAACGGCTAAAACGCTGTCGGAAATCGGGGTTGTCAACCCGAATGGGTTTAGCCGTCTTACGGAAAGACTGGTTGCAAAGGGCGTAATCGGTAAAACTGCCGACGGGAGATATTTTAAGTATGTCAACGAAGTTATTCTTTCAAGCGATAGGTAAATTTTTATTAGGGGTCGTTTTGGTGGGCGTTTTGATTTTCCTGCCTGCGGGAACGCTGCGTTTTTTTAACGGCTGGCTGTTTATGGGGATTTTATTTATTCCCATGTTTATCGCGGGGCTTGTGATGATGGTCAAAAATCCCGCGCTGTTAAAAAGCCGTTTGAACGCCAAAGAAAAGCAAAAAGAACAAAGCTTAGTGGTAAAATTAAGCGGGCTTATGTTTTTGACGGGGTTTACCGTTGCGGGATTAGGCGTTCGCTTTGGGTGGTATATGCTGCCTAAGTGGGCTGTGATGATAGCAAGCGTTGTCTTTTTGATTGCCTATATGCTCTACGCGGAAGTGCTTAGAGAAAATGCCTATCTTAGCCGCACCATTCAGGTACAGGAAAACCAAAAGGTTGTGGATACGGGGCTGTATGCCGTCGTTCGCCATCCTATGTACGCCGTTACCTTGCTTCTGTTCCTTTCTATGCCTTTGGTATTAGGCTCTCCTTTTGCATTCTGTATTTTTCTTGCTTATCCCTTTATCATCGCCAAGAGAATTAAAAACGAAGAGGCTTTTTTGGAAAAAGAGCTTGACGGGTATATTGAATATAAGAAAAAAGTCAAATACCGTCTAATTCCCTTTATTTGGTAACGGTTTTCGCCTAAGGTGAGGGCAGGTACGAGTTGAACGTATAAAAATATGGAAAATATTTTGAAATTTTGCCTTCAAATTCTTGCGTTATAGCGGAAAATGTGTTACAATACTTTATATAAAGCGAGAGAGGATATATTATGAACATTTGGCATGATATTGCGCCGGGCAGAATTACGGCGAAAAGCTTTGAGGTCTTCATCGAAATTCCCAAGGGCTGCAAAGCGAAATACGAGCTTGACAAGGAAACGGGTCTGTTAAAACTCGACCGCGTACTGTATACTTCCACGGTATACCCCGCGAACTACGGGTTTATTCCCCGTACCTTTGCGGACGACGGCGACCCTTTGGACGTTTTGGTGCTTTCCAACGAAACGATTTATCCCTGCACGCTTGTAAAATGTTATCCTATAGGGGTAATCACTATGATTGACGGCGGGGCGTTGGACGAAAAAATCGTGGCGATTCCATTCGACGACCCTACTTATAACGGGTATTACGACATTCACGAATTGCCCAAGCACGTCTTCGAGGAAATGATGCACTTCTTTGAAGTGTATAAATCCTTAGAACACAAGCAAACGACGGTGAAGGAAATCTGCCACCGCGACGAGGCGATGGATATCATTAATAAATGCATCAAAACCTATCGTGAAATATTCGGGAAATAAGCAAAAAAATAACTTTGGTAAGGGCGCGGCGATTTTTCGCCGCGCCCTTAAAAAATTATATGATTTTTTCTAAAAAATTGTGATTTTTTTAGGGAAATGATATTGACATTTAAGGAAAAAGAAGGTATAATAGATTAGAATAAGTATAGTATAGGGTTTTCTTTCTTTTCCTCGCGAGCGCGAGAGCGCGCGAATACTCTATATATACTACATAATCCAAGGCGTGGAAACGCCAAAAACATTTGGAAAAAACCTTCGGAGGTTAGGGATAGATGAAACAGTACAGAATTCAAACGGTTCCCACTAAGCGTGGAGCATTTATCCGCAACCGAATCAACAAAACCCGCAGAAGAGCTGCTTTGGTAGGTATGCTCTATCTTATCGCAATCGCTGCGGTGTCGGTTTTGGGTTGCAGAGCAATGTTCTCCTCGGTGTACGACAACATGGGCCTGAAACAGTTCTGGAGACCTTTCTTGGCGATGGACTTGGGTTCGTCGTTCGGTATTATGCGTTTGGCGACCTCGCTTTTGTACGCGTTGATGTTGGTGATTTTGCTTGTCAACGGGTTGAGAGCGCTTTCGCACGTAAAGTACCTGTTCAAGAAAAAGGTCAGCCGTATTTACGGATTGAACGCGAATATCGGCGCGATGGAAGCGCTTGGGGATATTTTCTCCTCGTCGTTCACCTGCGTTGTGGTTATCAACGTTCTGTTATACCTGCTTCAAGGCGGTATGGCTTGGTCGCCCATTTTCCTTGTAGGCGCGCCTTATACGGTGCTGGCAATCGGTATTGCGGCGCACTTGGTTTGCGGGGTCTTGGGCGGTAAGACCAGCGCGTTCTACATACAAAACGGTTCGGAGATTATCGAGCGTAAACATCCCTTCGGCAGAATTATCCCTTTGATTAGAAACCTTTTGCAGCTTGCGGCGGTTTGCTATATCTCGTACTTATTCCTTGCCTCGGAAAAAATTCACGTAATCATCAACGTATACCTTATGCCTGACGGGGCTGCTAGCTTGATGAAGAATATGATGGGGCTTGCTCCCGTTGCGTTGCAGCTTTTGTCTTTCTTGTGTATTTGCGCGCTCTTTAAGCATACGTTCAGCTGTACGGAGTTTAGCGTGGAAGGTCCGTATGCAGAGGGCAGAAAAACTTTCCGTGTTGCATCCTTCTTCCTTACGCTCACTTCGCTTGCAACTGTGGCTTGCAAATTCCTCATCGGCGAAGCAGTATATACCATTCCCGACATTCAAGGCACTCAATTCTTGGTAGAAAAGGTAGTCGGCTTGGATTTGAGCGCGCTTCTTATCGCAATCGTGGCGTTCGCGATGTTCATCCTTGATTATGTTTTGAGGGTTAGATGGACGAAAGAAGCGAGAAAGGAAGAAATTGATAAAGAACCTGAGCCTATCGTTATCCCTGCTCCCAAGGTTGACGTTCACGTACCTCCTTCCAACATTGCTGTAAATCTTCCTAAGTCGCAGCCCATCAACGTAAGGGTACCTGCACCCGCAGCGCAACCTATCAACGTAACGATGCCCGCAACGCAGCCCATCAACGTAAGGGT
>JAZKXK010000056.1:0-15828 GCA_045611525.1 Candidatus Scatosoma sp.
TGACGGACGAGGAGCTTGTTTTTCAGCCCGGAGAAACCAAGCTGGTGAGAACGGGACTGTCTATGGAAATCCCCGAAGGATATGCGGGGCTTATTTACGCGCGAAGCGGGCTTGCCTCCAAGCGCGGGCTTGCGCCCGCCAACAAGGTGGGCGTGGTGGACGCGGACTATCGCGGAGAAGTGATGGTGGCTTTGCATAACCATTCCGCAACCGAACAGAAAATCGCGCCTATGGAACGGATTGCGCAGCTTGTCGTCGCTCCCTTTTTGAAAGCGGTTTTTGAAGAAAAGGACGCTCTTTCCGCTACGGTACGAGGACAAGGCGGGTTTGGGAGTACAGGCACGAAATAACGAGGTAACGGTATGTCCATGAGAATGAGGAAAAAGCGCAATTTCGAGGCGCGTATGCAAGCGTGCGGGGATTTGCTGCTTGCGAAAGGAACCAGCGGAATTTTGAATATGAAAGAGGCGGCGGAAAATTACCGCGCGCTCATTGATTTTGCCGCAGCGTTTGGCAATACGAATCCCGTGATGCTGGAAATCGGCTGCGGGAAAGGCGGGTTCGTTATCGAGCTTGCCAAGAAAAATCCGCATATCAATTACTTGGCTTTGGAAAAAATGAGCAACGTCATTTTGACCCCTATGGAAGAGGTCAAAAAGCAAGGCGTGGAAAACGTGCGTTTCCTCAATATCCGCGCGGAGTGCCTGCCCTGCTATATCCCTGAGGGGAGCTTGGACGGTATTTACCTCAATTTCTCCACACCCTTGCCCAAGCTTGGTTACGCTACGCAAAGGCTTACCCACCGTAACTTTTTGAACGCGTACAAAAAGCTCTTAAAAGCGGGCGGACGGGTTATCCAAAAAACGGACGATAGGGATTTTTTTGAGTTTTCCTTGCAGGAATACGAGGCGTGCGGGTTTGGTTTGGAAGAGGTTTGCTATAATTTGCACGAAAATGGCAATCCCGAATGGAATATCGTAACCGAATACGAAAGCAAATGGGTGGAGAGAGGCTTGCCTATCCACAGGGTAGAAGCGGTGAAATAATTGCCCCGCCGTGCAACTGTCAAAAAAGGACGGATTTAGACAAAATGAGCAAAGTATTCAAAAAAATAGTCGCGCTTTTTTGCGCGGTAACGCTGACGGTTGCGTGCGCGGGCATATGCGTAGGCTGTCAATCGAAATTGCCCCAAGGCGAGGTTACCGTATATATGCCCGACGGCGCGCCTGCTTTGGCGCTTGCGGGGTGCATGGCGGAGGATACCGAGGACGACGGGGTTACCTATCGAGTGGTAAAAGCCGATTTAATCGCCTCTAAGGTAACCGCAAACGACGAGGATAAGAACGCCGATTTTTGCATAATGCCCTTGACGGCGGCGGCAAAGCTTTTGGGCAAAGGCGAGAAATACGCGATGGCGGGCGTGGTAACGCACGGCAATTTATATATGATTTCTACCGATGAAACGCTGTATACGGCAGAGAATTTGTCGTCCCTTTTAGGCAAAAAGGTGGGGGTTTTACAGCTCAGCAATTTGCCCGGCTTGACCTTTAAGGCAATCCTTGATAAATACGGCGTGGCGTGGCAGGTATTGACAAACGACGGGGGCATGGACGAGAATAAAGTCAATCTTACCCCTATCGCGGACGCGAACGGCGTGGATAAGACGGCGGATATCGACTGCTACGTATTAGCCGAGCCTGCCGTCAGCGTGCAGGTAAAAAATAAGGGATTTCATATCGTCGGGGATTTGCAATCCCTCTACGGCGGAGAACAGGGCTATCCTCAAGCTGCGCTTGTGGTAAAACGCTCCTTCCTTTCGGCGAACGGAAAATGGACGGAGGAGTTCATCGAAAAGGTAAAGAGCTCGGCGGAGTGGTTAAAGAGCGCGACGGGCGAACAAATCGTAGCCGCGGTATCCGCGCATATGGAAGATAAGGCTATGGCGACCACCTTAAAAGCCCCCTTGCTCACGGCAGAGGTACTGGGCAGGTGCGGAGTATGGTATACGTCGGCAAAGGACGGCAAGACGGAAGTGAAAGACTTTTTACAGGCGATTATCGGGGTGCAGGCGAACGCAACGGCTGTGCCTGAGGACGCATTTTTTATCGACTAAAAAGGAGTAAGCATGAAAAAGCGGATTTGGGTAAATTTGGCGCAAACCGTAGGGGCAATCGCATTTTTGATTGCGCTTTGGTATGCGGTATATTTTCTCGTGGGGAACGAACTGCTCGTACCCGCTTTTTCAAATTGCCTTAAAGAGGCGGGAAAGCTCCTTGTAAGCGGCGGCTTTTGGGGGGCGTTTGGACGGACTTGTTTAAGGGCGTTCGGCGCGTTTGGCGCGGCGTGTGTTTTGGCGGGTGTTTTTGCGGTAATCTCGTACCTGCTGCCTGCCTTTGAAAAAGTATTCGCGCCCGTGGTATCGGCGCTGCGTTCTATGCCCGCGCTTGCGGTGCTGCTCATTCTACTTGTTTGGTGGGGGGCGGGTTTCGCGCCCGTTGCCGTGGCGTTTTTGTCCCTTTTCCCTATGCTGTATACGGGGATTTTGGCGGCGCTTATCGGGATAGACAAACAGCTGCTCGAAATCAGCCGTTTGCAGGGTACGCCCGTATTTAGGAGGGTGTTTAGAATTTATTTGCCCTTGTCTTCGCCTTATATTTTGCGCGAGGCGGGCGGGGCGGCGTCTTTTTCCTTAAAGCTAATCGTTTCGGCGGAGGTGCTTGCGCAAACGGCAAAAAGCGTCGGCGGAATGATGCAGGAAGCCAAGGCGTTTGCCGAAATGCCCAGGCTGTTTGCTTTGGTGGCGATTACCTTTGCGTTCGGGTTGATTTTGGAGCTTGTCCTTACCTGTTGGGCGGAAAGGCTTGAAAAGAGGTTGAAATAAGATGAAAGAAAAAGTCGAAAACAGAGAAATTTCCAAGGCGACGATTGCGAGAATGCCTTTATACCTGCATTTTTTACAGGAAGAATCTTCCAAGGGCGCGCAGTACATTTCTTCAACGGTAATTGCGCAAAATATTTCCGTATCGTCGGTACTTGTACGCAAGGACCTTGCGTTGGTGTCCTCGGAGGCGGGCAGACCTCGGTTGGGGTTTGCTATTCCAAGGCTTATCGTGGACATTGAA
Source organism: Candidatus Scatosoma sp. (assembly GCA_045611525.1). Taxonomy (GTDB): domain Bacteria; phylum Bacillota; class Clostridia; order Christensenellales; family Borkfalkiaceae; genus Scatosoma. The sequence goes on from JAZKXK010000056.1 coordinate 3,123, forward strand.
AAGTTTTTGGGCTATGATAACCTATCTAATGCGATTATCGTCGGCGCGGGGGGCTTGGGCAGAGCCTTCCTCGGCTACGAGGGCTTTAAGAACAACGGGCTGAACGTGGTTGCGGCGTTCGATATATCGCCAAAGCTCGTAGGCGCGACGGTTGCAGGAAAGGAAATTTTACCCCTTGACAGCCTTGAGGCTTTTGTAAAGGAGCATAATATCCGCATCGGCATCATCACCGTACCCAAAGCGTCCGCGCAAGAGGTTTTGGATAAAATGGTAGAGGTAGGTATCCGCGCAATCTGGAATTTCGCGCCCGCGCCCTTGCGCGCGCCGAAGGAAATTATCCTGAAAACGGAGGATTTGGCTGCCTCGCTCGCTATGCTCGCAGGGAAGTTGTACAAGACGAACGATTAAGCGTTCGCCTCTTGTTGCGTGCGAACGCGATAGGAGGGAGCTTTGGAAGAAAAAGAATTAGACGGGCTTATCGCTCGGGTGCGCAAGGCACAAATAGAATTTTCCACCTATTCGCAAGAGCAGGTGGATTTCATTTTCGAGGCGGCGGCGACGGCGGCGAACGGCGCGCGCATCCCGCTGGCAAAACTGGCGGTGGAAGAAACGGGTATGGGGGTGTTTGAGGATAAGGTACTCAAAAACCACTATGCCGCAGAATATATTTACAACCGTTACAAAACGGAAAAGACTTGCGGGGTCATCGAACGCGACGAGGCGGGCGGTTACACGCGTATCGCCGAATCGATAGGGGTAGCGGCGGCGGTTATACCCACCACCAACCCGACTTCGACGGCTATTTTTAAAGCCCTTATCTGCTTAAAAACCAGAAACGGGCTGATTTTATCTCCGCACCCGCGGGCGAAAAGCTGCACCGTCGAGGCGGCGAAAATCGTATTAGAGGCGGCGGTAAAGGCGGGCGCGCCAAAGGATATTATTGGGTGGATTGACGAGCCGTCCGTTGCGCTTTCCGCCTATCTTATGAAAGAGGCGGATATCATTCTCGCAACGGGGGGACCGCAGATGGTCAGGGCGGCGTACTCGTCGGGGAAGCCCGCCATCGGCGTGGGCGCGGGGAATACCCCCGCCGTATTTGATAAGACGGCGGATATACGGCTTGCCGTTTCCTCTGTCATTCATTCCAAAACCTTTGACAACGGCGTGATTTGCGCTTCCGAGCAGGCAGTCGTCGTCGCAAAGGAAATCTATGGGCAGACAAAAGAAGAATTTGCCCGCCAAGGCTGTCAGTTTTTAGGGGAAGAGGAGCGCGAAAAGCTCCGCAGCCTTATGTTCGAGGGGGGCAAGCTGAACGCCAAAATCGTAGGGCGCAGCGCAAGGGAGATTGCGGGGCTTTGCGGTATACAGGTACGAGGCGAATGCAAGGTTTTGATTGCCGAGGCAAGCTCCGCGGGCGAGGACGAGCCGTTTTCCAAGGAAAAGCTTTCCCCCGTGCTTGCGATGTATAAGGCGAAGAATTTCGAGGACGCCTTGGAGAAAGCGGACGCGCTTGTGAGAGGGGGCGGGTTTGGGCATACCGCCTCTATCTTTATCGACGAGGAGTCGGGCAAGGAAAATTTATCGGCGTTTTGCGAGCGTATGAAAACCTGCCGTATTCTCGTCAACACTCCCGCGGCGCAGGGCGGTATCGGGGATTTGTATAACTTCCGCCTGACCCCGTCGCTTACCTTGGGCTGCGGAAGCTGGGGCGGAAACAGCGTTTGCGAGAATGTCGGGATAAGCGAGCTTTTGAATATCAAGACGGTAGCCGAGCGCAGGGAAAATATGCTGTGGTTCCGCGCGCCCGAAAAGGTGTACTTTAAGCGAGGGTGTTTGTCCACCGCACTCAAAGAACTCAAAGAGGAATACGCCCGCGCCCGCGCGTTCGTCGTAACGGATAAATACCTTTTTGAAAGCGGTATGGCAAGCAGGCTCACCAAGGAGCTGGACGGTTTGGGGATTGCCCACGCCGAGTTTTTCGAGGTAACGCCCGACCCCACGCTTGCCTGCGTGCAAGAAGGGGTAAGAAGAATGAAAGCGTTTGCGCCCGATACGGTGATTGCGCTGGGCGGCGGTTCGCCTATGGACGCGGCGAAGATTATGTGGGTGCTTTACGAACACCCCGAAACAAAGTTCGAAGAGCTTGCTATGCGGTTTATGGATATTAGAAAGCGGGTCAAGGGCTTCCCGAAGATGCGGGGCAAGTCCCTGTTTATCGCCGTGCCGACCACGGCGGGGACGGGGAGCGAGGTAACCCCCTTTGCCGTCATCACGGACGAGAAAACGGGGGAGAAGTACCCTCTCGCCGATTACGAGCTGATGCCGACGATGGCGATTTGCGACGCGGAGCTGATGCTCGATATCCCCAAAGCGTTGACGGCGAACGCGGGCTTTGACGCCCTTTCCCACGCGATAGAGGCGGCGGCGAGCGTGGTTGCCAGCGATTTTACAAACGGGCTTGCCTTCGAGGCGATTTCCCTGCTCGTGCAATACCTGCCCCGTGCCTACGAGAAAGGGCGGGGGGATATTCTTGCGCGGGAAAAGGTGGCGAACGCCGCCACCATGGCGGGTATGGCGTTTGCAAACGCCTTTTTGGGAGTGTGCCATTCTATGGCGCATAAGCTCGGCGCAAGGTGGCGTTTGCCCCACGGGCTTGCGAACGCCTTGCTCCTTATCGAGGTTATGAAATTTAACGCCGCGTCCTCGCCCGAAAAGATGGGTACCTTCCCGCAGTACGCCTATCCCGACTGCCTTGCAAGGTACGCAAAAATAGCGCGGTATATCGGCTGTAAAGGGGATACGGACGAGGAGCTGTTCAAGGCGCTTATCGCACGGATAGAAGCCCTCAAAGAGCAGTTGGGCTTGCCTAAAACCATTCGGGAAGCGATAGGGGATAGGGGTACGGAAGAGGAATTTTTGGAAAGCTTGGATAAGCTTGCGGCGGACGCCTTCGACGACCAGTGTACGGGCGCAAATCCAAGATACCCCTTGGTGCAAGAAATCAAGGAACTCTATCTAAAAGCCTATTACGGTAAAAAATAAGTTTGACAAAATTCGCGCTCGCGAATATCCGTTACTAACATTTAAACGCTTGAATAGCCGTTCAAGCGTTTAAATGTTTTTTGAGGGGGAAAGGAGAAATAAAGGCAGACGGGGGGGGTATGCGCGAAGCAAACTTTAAATACGGACGAAAAGGTACTAAGCCCGCCCTTCAAGCTCAGCGTGCGTGTTTCTTTTGTGAAAATTTAAATTTTTACACAAAATAGGCTTTACTTGTGGAAAAAAGTGTGCTATAATAAAGGCACAGTATTAAAAAACAGAGGGGCTTATGCCAAAGAAAGCAAAGAAAAAACAAAAGTGGGTACGGTTTCGGCACCGCATTATACGCAACGTCGCGTTTTTTGTGCTGTATCCGTATTTGAAGTGGAAATACCGTCTTAAGGTTGAAAAGTTCAAAAAAGAGAAAAAACGCAAGTATTTGATTTTGTTCAATCATCAAACGGCGCTTGACCAGTTTATCGTCGGTTCTTCGTTTAGAGCGCACGTGTATTTCGTAGCCAGCGAGGACTTGTTCTCCAACGGCTGGATTTCAAGGCTGTTAAGCTGGGCAGTCGCGCCCATTCCCATTAAAAAGCAGGCGACGGACGCGCGTGCGGTTTTGAATTGTATGCGGGTTATGAAAGAGGGCGGTACGATTGCCATCGCACCTGAGGGAAACCGTACCTACAGCGGTAAAACCGAGTACATAAAGCCCGCGATTATCCCGCTTGTCAAGGCGCTCAAAATGCCCTTGGTATTATATAGAATCGAAGGCGGGTACGGGGTACATCCCAGATGGAGCAACGTAGTCCGCCGTGGAAAAATGCACGCGTTCGTGTCCCGCGTGGTCGAGCCTGAGGAATACCTCGCTATGAGCGACGACGAGCTGTTTGCGCTCATTTGCAAGGAGCTTTACGTCAACGAGGGCAGGCTGGATTACAGCTACAAGCACAGGCGCTTGGCAGAGTATATGGAGCGCGCGTTCTACGTCTGTCCTAAGTGCGGATTGACGAACTTTAGAAGCGACAAGAATTTGATAACCTGCCAAAAGTGTAATTTGACGGCGAAATATTTGCCCTCTAAACAGCTTGCGGGGGTAAACGGGGAGTTCCCCTTCGAATTTACTACCGAGTGGTATGAGTATCAAAGCGAGTTTGTAAACGGCTTGCCCTTAAACGCTTATGGCGACAAGTGCTTATTCAAGGACGAGGTATCTCTTTTCGAGGTCGTCCTGTACGATAGAAAGAAGCTGTTGCAAAGAAAAACCGAGCTTTGCCTTTGCGCGGACAGAATTGCGTTCACGCTCGGCGAAGAGGTCGTTAACCTGCCGTATGAAAAAATTTCCGCAGTGGCGGTACTCGGTAAAAACAAACTGAATATTTACTACGAGGGTAAGCTTTACCAGGTGAAGGGGGACGTTCGTTTCAACGCTCTTAAATACGTACACCTTTACTATCGCGCGAAAAACATTTTAAAAGGAGAAGAAGATGGAAAGTTTCTCGGATTATAAGGTTTGGGGCTTTATCATGGTGATGGCGGTGCTGCTCGTTTCCCTCATCGTTGCCAACGGCTTGAAACGCAGTTTCAAATTCTTGCGGGCGTCGCTGATTCCCACTTCGGTGCTTGCGGGGTTAATGCTCCTCGTCATCTCCGTAACCTACAATTTGATTACGGGTAAGCAAATTTTTAATATCGGGCTGTTCAATTACGAGGGCATGACGACCTTGGAAATCATCACCTACCACGCCTTGGCACTTGGGTTTATCGCTTCCACCTTGAAAAACGAGGAAAAACAGCTGACCAAGCAACGCGCAAGAGAGGTGTTCGATACGGGCGTTACCACCGTTTCCACCTACCTTTTGCAAGCGGTGCTTGGGTTTGGTATTACCCTGCTCCTCGCTTGGGGTACGGGTAAAATCTTCGAGGCGGCGGGCGTGCTTCTGCCCTTTGGGTTTGGGCAAGGCCCCGGGCAAGCCATGAACTACGGCGGTATTTATGAAGCGGAACACGGTTTCGTCGGCGGTAAGAGCTTTGGGCTTTCGATTGCGGCGCTTGGGTTTTTAAGCGCGAGCCTTGGCGGGGTTATCCACCTTTCTTGGATGAAGAAAAAGGGGAAAGTCGTCGTTGCCGACGAGGTGGACGGCGAAATGGATAACGAGCAAATCCAAAGCAAGGGCGAAATCCCCATGAACGGCGGTATCGATAAACTGACCGTACAGTTTGGCTTTATCTTCCTTTCCTACGCTTTGGCGTACGGGCTTATCTTCCTTTTGGCTAAGCTCGTGCCGGGCTTCTCCTCGGTGCTGTACGGGTTCAACTTCCTTATCGGCGTGTTGACGGCTACTTTGGTGAAAGCGGTGTTCAAGCTTCTTAGAAAGGAGAATATCGTCAAAAAACAGTACACCAACAACTTCCTTTTGAACCGTATCAGCAATTTCTGCTTTGATATTATGGTCGTGGCAAGTATTGCGGCTATCCGCTTGGATACCTTGAAAAACTACTGGGCAATCCTGCTCTTGCTCGGCGTGGTGGGCTTGGTGGCTACCTATGCGTACAACTACTTCATCGCGCGCAAGTTCTTCAAGGACTACGCGGACGAGCAGTTCTTGGCAATGTTCGGTATGCTTACGGGTACGGCGTCTACGGGTATCGTACTCCTTAGAGAAATCGACGGCGAGTTCAAAACCCCCGCTTCGGCAAACCTCGTATACCAAAACTTCCCCGCTATGGCGTTCGGCTTCCCGCTGATGCTGCTTGCGACCCTTGCTCCTAAACAGCCCATCTTGACTTGGTGGCTCTTGGTTGCGTTCTTTGCCGTGATGAATATCATCTTGTTCCGTTCCGTTATCTTTAGAAGAAGAAAAAAGAAAAACGAACAATAAAACAATCCGCCGAGCGTGCGCTCGGCGGATTGTTTTATGCGTCGAAAGTTATTCTTGGTTAGGCTGTTCCGCGGTTATTTCCGCGACGGGCGTTTCTTCCGTTTTATGTCCCTTGATATGGTGGAACCAGCCCATCTTACGCGCGTGTTCGTGGCGGGCGCTCGTCTTGCCTTCGGGGTCGATATCGCCTGCCTTGGTAAGGGCAATTTTGGTCAATGCAGGACCCACAAGCTCGTAGATAAGCACCGCAAACAAGGTAATGTTGGCAATCAAAATGCCTTCCGCGCCAAGCTCTGCCGAACTCATCGCCATGTTCGCCATACCGAGGGCTACGCCCGCTTGAGGAAGCAGGGTAATGCCGAGGTATTTGACGATATTATCATCGCACCCCGCAAGCTTAGAGCTTAAAAACGCCCCCGAATACTTACCCGCCGAACGGCTGAGAATATAGACCAAACCGATAACGACAATCATAATATCCATAAATACCGAAAGCTCTAATTCCGCGCCGCTAATGACGAAGAATATAATGAAAAGAGGGGCAGTCCAACGGTCTACTCTGTCCATAAGCTCTTCCGAGAAATCGCATACGTTGCAGAAAATCGTACCCAACATCATACATACGAGCAAGGAGGAGAACCCGATATGCACTCCGCCGATTTCAAATTTCATCATAGAAAGCCCGATGGTCATAAACACGAACCCGACGGATACGGCAAGACGCTTGGAACGGGAGTGAAAAAAGCGTTCAAAGAAGGAGAACGCATACCCCATAGCTGCGCCTAAGCCTATCGAAAGCACGATTTCGAGCATAGGTTCTACGAGAATGGACAGGATAGAAATCGCCCCGATTTTGATAGCCTTTGCAACCCCGAACGAGATAGCGAACAGCACCAAGCCCACGGCGTCGTCGAGGGCTACGACGGGCAAAAGAATGTCCGTAACGGGGCCTTTCGCCTTGTATTGCTTAACGACCATAAGGGTTGCCGCAGGCGCGGTAGCCGACGCGATTGCGCCAAGCACGAGGGCGGCGGGCAAGGAAAGCTTATCAGGCATAGCCAAATGCGCGAGGATAAGCGCCGCGTCTACCAAGAGGGTGGTTACGACCGCTTGAAAAATACCGACTATCGTTGCCTGTCTGCCGATTTTTTTCAGTTGGGAAAGGCGGAATTCGTTGCCGATAGAGAAGGCGATGAAGCCAAGCGCTACGTCGGCGAGGATTTCCACCGATTCAAGGTCGGCTTTGCCCGTAAACCCCAAGCCTTTAACGCCGAACGCGCCAAGGACATAGGGGCCTACCAAAATACCCGCAACGAGGTATGCCGTAACGGCGGGGAGCTTCAAAACCTTTGCCAAACGGGAAAGCATAAGCCCCGTCAGCAGGGAAATGGATAATGCAAGTAAGGTTTCCATAAAAACAAATCCTTTGTGTGAAATCGATTGCTATTATACTCCTTCTTTTCTAAAAAAGCAAATGAAAGTTGGGTGAAAAATGAAAATATTTTTATAAAGCTTTATAAAAGCTTTTATAAGGGTTTGACAATTCGTGGGCGGGCTTGGTATAATAGAAGACAGAGTGAACGAAAGGAGAAAGACATATGTATCAAATCGTTGCGAAAAAATCGCTCAACCCCACCGTAACGCAAATGGAGATTTACGCTCCGTTTGTGGCGAAAAAGGCTTTGCCCGGTCAGTTCATCATTTTGAGAGTGGACGAGAACGGCGAGCGTATTCCCCTCACCATCGCAGGGTACGATAGAGAGAAGGGTACGGTTACGATTATATTCCAAATCGTAGGCGGCGGGACGGAGCGACTCAATCATAAACAAGCAGGGGAATATATCCCCGATTTCGTAGGGCCTTTGGGTAAGCCTACCCACACCGAGGGCTTGAAAAAGGTATGCGTCGTAGGCGGCGGCGTGGGCTGCGCTATCGCGCTTCCCGTGGCAAGAGCTTTGCACGAGCAGGGCGCTGAGGTTACCTCTATCGTCGGCTTTAGAAACAAAGACCTCGTGATTTTGGAAGAGGAGTTCAAGGCTTGCTCTAACGATTTTTATATGATGACGGACGACGGCTCCTACGGACGCCAGGGGAACGTTTGCGTACCCTTAAAGGAGCTTCTTGAAAAAGGAGAAAGCTTTGACGAGGTTATTACCATAGGGCCCCTTATTATGATGAAATTCGTTTGCTCTGCGACGAAGGAATTCGGCGTGAAAACGATTGCGAGTATGAACCCTATTATGATTGACGGTACGGGTATGTGCGGGGGTTGCCGCTTGACCGTCGGCGGGGAAATGAAATTCGCCTGCGTGGACGGACCTGAGTTCGACGGACACCTCATTGATTTCGACGAGGCGATGAGCCGTTCGCGTATCTATGCGGAGTTTGAATCGCACGAAAGAGAAGAGGCTTGCAACCTGTTCAAAAAGGAGGTAGAGTAATATGGCGAAATTCAATATGAATCCCTTAAAAAATCCTATGCCCGCGCAAGACCCGCTGGTGAGAAACGGGAACTTTGAAGAGGTTGCGCTCGGCTATACCGAAGAAATGGCAATCGACGAGGCGAAGCGCTGTATCGGCTGTAAAAACCGTCCCTGCGTGGCGGCTTGTCCCGTCAATATCCAAATCCCCGAATTTATTGCAAAGGTAGCGGAAGGGGACTTTGAGGGCGCGTACCAAATTATCGCAAAAGACTCCTCTCTTCCCGCCGTTTGCGGGCGGGTTTGTCCCCAAGAAACGCAATGCGAGGGCAAATGCACCCGCGGTATCAAGGCGGGCTGCGAGGCGGTCGGTATCGGTAGGTTGGAACGCTTTGTTGCCGACTGGCACAACGCAAATTGCAACGATAAACCCGTACCTGCCCCCTCCAACGGGCATAAGGTCGCTATCGTAGGTTCGGGACCTGCGGGGCTTACCTGCGCGGGGGATTTGGCGAAAATGGGCTACGAGGTAACGGTATTCGAGGCGCTCCACGTGGCGGGCGGCGTACTCGTGTACGGGATTCCCGAATTCCGTTTGCCCAAGGCTATCGTGCAAAAGGAAGTGGACAACCTCAAAGCCCTCGGCGTTAAGGTTGAAACGAATATGGTCATCGGTCGGGTCATCACGATTGAGGAATTGAAAAACGAGTACGGGTTCGAGGCGGTGTTTATCGGTTCAGGCGCGGGCTTGCCCAAGTTTATGAATATCCCCGGCGAAAGCCTCAAGGGGGTATACTCCGCAAACGAGTTTTTGACTCGTTCCAACCTTATGAAAGCCTATAAAGCGGACAGCCGCACCCCCATTCAAAGGGGTAAGTGCGTAGCGGTGGTGGGCGGCGGTAACGTTGCGATGGACGCGGCGCGCACGGCAAAGCGCTTGGGCGCGGAAGTGCATATCATTTACCGCAGAGGCGAGGAAGAGCTTCCTGCCCGCCGCGAGGAAATCGAACACGCAAAAGAAGAGGGGATTGTTTTCGATTTACTTACCAACCCTACGCGGATTTTGGCAACGGAAACCGCCGACCCCCGTTCCCCCTCTTACGGTTGGGTAGCGGGTATTGAATGCGTGCGTATGGAGCTTGGCGAACCTGACGAAAGCGGACGCCGTTCTCCCAAGGTCGTAGAGGGGAGCCAGTTCGTTATCCCCGTCGACTGCGTTATCATGTCGCTGGGCACTTCGCCTAACCCCTTATTGAAGGCGACGACGCCCGGGCTTACTACCCTTCGCAGAGGCGAAATCGCCGTGGACGAGGTGGGTAAGACCTCTATCGAGGGAGTATATTGCGGCGGGGACGCGGCTACGGGCGCGGCAACCGTCATCAAAGCCATGGGTGCAGGGAAAGTAGCAGCCAAGGCAATCGACGAGTATATTCAGGGCAAATAATTTATGCAAAACGAGCAACAGACAAAAAAGGGGTTTATGAAAAAGCTCGAGGCGTTCTTCGATAAGAACTACGCCTTGATTTTCGCGCCCGTTTTCGTTTTGGTGCTCTACCTTTCCGCGCTGTATACGAGCGGCGTGTATCCGTTTAGTGAAAAATACACGGGGGCAAGCTACGACTTGTCCGCGCAAATCTGTCCCTTTATCGAGCATTTGTTCGACGTGATGCAGGGTAAGTCCACGCTGACCTATTCCTACGCCATCGTCGGCGGCGCGGACGTAACGGGGACTTTTTTGTATTTCTTTATCAGTCCGTTTAGCTTTTTGTTCTTAATTTTCGGGGACGGTAAGGTGGCGCACGCCAGCAGTATCGTTATGGCGGCAAAGCTCATGGCGCTTGCCTTTACGGGCGCTTGGTTTGCCAAAAAGAATTTCAAAGCCATTCCCGATTATCTTTGTGTGGCGGTGGGGGTCGTGTACGCTTATTGCGGATATACCTTCGTTGCCAGCACCTATATCAACTGGGTGGACTTTTTGATTTATCTGCCCTTTTGCGCTTGGGCGTTCAAGCGGTTTGTGAAAACGGGTAAGTTTTTTGCGTTTTCCGCGCTCGTTGCGTGCTGTATCTACACCTGCTTTTCTATCGCGTGCTTTTCCTTATTCACGGTGTTCCCTGCGCTTATCGTCTATGCGCTTTTGTGCGTGGAAAAGGAGCGCAGAAATAAGTTCATCGCATACCTGTGCCTGTCCTTTGCGCTTGCAATCCTGTTGGCGCTGCCCGTGTTGTTGCCTGCGCTTTCAGCGTTTTTGAACAGCGCGAGAGGGGGGAGTATCTTTGAAAACCTTTGGTACGGCTTTGACAGCGTGACGGACGCAGGAATTCCCGAAAACTTTGATTCGTCGCAGTTCGTAGAGGACTATACCCGTTCGCTGTATAGAAAATGGTCGTATATTATTTGCGACAGTATCTTCGTGGTACTTACGCTGTTTTGGTTTGGGAGAAACTTGGCGGAAGACCCTACCTTCGCCATTCTTATTAACCCGTTTGATTTGTTTTGGTTCGTGCGCAAGGCTCTCAAAGACCCGTTTACAAAATTCATGCTCGTTGCAGGGATTATGACCTTATTGCCTCTTGTCGTGGACGAAGCAATGCTGCTTATGAACATGGGCTCGTACATGTCCTATGCTTTGCGGTTTGGGTTTTTGAACGCATTGTATTTCCTTGGCGGGGCGTGTCTTGCCTTGGACGGTTGGTGCTATGAGAAAAACCGTACCTTCGACGGCGAGGTATTGCTGCAAGAGGGGGCGGATAAAAAGCAAAATCGCAGCATTTGGCTGGGTACGGGCATTTTGATAGCCGTTACCGCGGTTTTTGCGGTGCTGCTTCTTGTATACGTCGTTGGCGACGGCTATAAAAAGGTGCTCGGTTGGTTTATCAAGGACGAGGAGCTGATGAAGGACTTAAACGGTTTTTCAAGCCGATTAGCCCACTCGCTAGGCGGCGGCGAGGGCTTGATTTTGCCCTTTATCGCCGTAGCAACGGTGGCAATTGTCGGGATATTCGTTGTATCCTTGAAAAAGGCAAGCCCGCGCGCGCTTGCGATTGCGCTCGCCGTCGTGGTAGGCTTGCAGGTATTCTTTTTGAACACGCATTTGGTCGTGGGCAACCGTTCCACACAGCATATTAAATTCGGCAGTTATGCCACCCTTTCCGCAGAGCTGAATTCGCGCGATGATAGCTATTTCCGCGTAAAGGACTACGGGAAAGTCTCTACGGACGACGGCGGAGAAACTCGCTCGGATTCGTGGACGGCGTGTATTCCGTTCACGGGGAACAGCAATTCGTTTAGCGTGTTCTCGTCGGTGATTGACGCGGATAACTTTGCTTGCTTCCAACTGTTCGGGTACTTGGGTAACGGCAAAAACAGCTTTAAGAGTACGCATAACCTCGGCAAAACCTACCGCGCGGAAGCGTTCGGGGATTCGTTTATGGGGTATAAGTATTTCTTCGTGCCGAAATCCCAGCGCGAGGACGCCGAGAAAAAGGAATATTTGAAAAAGGTCATGGCGGACGACGGCGTAACCCACCTTTCCTGCGGGCAAGGCTCGGATACCTATTACGTATACGAGAATACCATCGTATTCCCGCTTGCGTATACGGTAAATCACGGGGAGTTCCGTTTCCCTGAGGAAAATATCAGCGCGAACCGCAGGGCGAACCAAGAGGGGTTTTATGCGTTCTTGCGGGGTAAGACCTTGCAAGAAATGGGGGCTACGAATAAGGTTACGGACGAGCTTGCAGCAGAGCTTAGCGAGTATCTTTGGAGTAAATCGGCTGAGGAAGTGGAAGTGGGCGCGGGCGAAATCCGCGTGAAGATTACCGCCAAGGCGGGCGAGAGTCTGTTTATGAATTTCGTAGCGTCTAAGGGCTATAAAGTGACGGTAAACGGGAAGAAAGCCGAGCTTATCGACAACGATATGAAATTCCTTGCCGTGGACTTGGAAGAGGGAGAAAACGAGGTGGTGTTCACCTATTCCTCGCCGTATATCAAGTATATGGCGGTGGGCGTTATGGCAGGGCTTGCAGGGCTTTGCGCCGTGGCGTTCGTGCTTAAAAAGACGAAGATAATGGATAACGTTGCGCCTGTGATTGCTTGGGCAGAGATTGCGCTCGCGGGCGGAATTTGCGCGTTCTTTATGCTGTATCCAAGCTGCGTGTTTATCGTGAAATTATTCGCGTTGCTTTTATAAAATAAAAAATAAAAAAGTTAAAAAACAAGCGAAAAACGCTTGACTAATGAAAAGGATATGTGTATAATGATTTATGCTGTCGAGCGAGGGAAATCGCAAAAACGGCATAAGTACATTGAGGCGTAGCGCAGCTTGGTAGCGCGTTTGGTTAGGGACCAAAAGGTCGTGGGTTC
>JAZKXK010000057.1:0-4899 GCA_045611525.1 Candidatus Scatosoma sp.
GTTAAATTTTTTATAAAAAGATAGAAAAAAATATTGTTTTTCCCGTTCAAATCCTTGCCTTTTTCCTTATATATATGATAAAATAATAATTAATCAATTTTTTTAATAAAAGATACGGGTTCATTCGATTTTTTCGTTTTAATCCGTGAGGAGTTTTTTATGGAAAGAGTATATAATTTTTCGGCAGGACCTTCGATTTTACCCGAGGCGGTTCTCAAAAAGGCAGCGGAAGAAATGTTGAACTATCAAGGCAGCGGTATGTCCGTTATGGAGATGAGCCATCGTTCTCCCGTATATGAAAAAATTATAGCGGACGCGGAGGCGTTGCTTCGCGAGGTTATGGAAATCCCTGCAAACTATAAAGTGCTGTTTTTGCAAGGGGGCGCGTCTACGCAGTTTGCGGCGGTTCCGCTCAATCTTATGAACGGCAACAATAATAAAGCCGATTATATCCTTTCCGGTCAGTTCTCGACAAAAGCGTATCAAGAAGCGCAAAAGTACGGCGACGCGTTTGCGGTAGCAAGCAGTAAAGCGGAGAATTTTTCGCTCGTTCCTAAGGTTGCTAAGGAAGAATTTAGAGCGGACGCAGACTACGTACATATTTGTTTTAACAACACCATTTACGGCACGAAGTTTCCCTATATTCCCGACACGGGGGATATACCTCTTGTAGCGGATATGTCCTCTTGTATTTTGAGTGAACCCGTCGACGTTTCCAAGTTCGGCGTTATTTATGCAGGTGCGCAAAAGAATATGGCGCCCGCAGGCTTAACGGTGGTGATTGTGAGAGAGGATTTGCTTGGTAAAGCAAGGGCGCAAACGCCCACGATGCTCGATTACAAGGTTATGGCGGATAACGGGTCTATGTACAACACCCCGCCTTGCTATTGTATCTATATGGCAAAGCTCGTTTACGAATGGATTTTAAGCCTCGGCGGACTCAAAGCCATGAAAGAGAGAAACGAGAAGAAAGCCGCGCTTTTGTACGGATATTTAGACGGTCAGGACTATTACAAGGCGCCTGTGCAAAAGGAGTGCCGTTCTATGATGAACGTTACCTTTGTAACGGGGGACGCGGAGTTGGATAAAAAGTTCTGCGCCGAGGCGGCGAAAGAGGGGCTTGTAAACCTGAAAGGCCATCGCTCGGTAGGCGGTATGCGCGCCTCTATTTACAACGCTATGCCCTACGAGGGAGTGGAAAAGTTAGTGGAATTTATGAAAGCGTTTGCCAAGGCAAACCCCAAGAAATAAAAAGGTGAGAGCTATGTTGAAAGTTAAGTTAATGAATAAAATTGCAAAGGTGGGTACGGACGTGCTTTCCAAAGCCCGCTATGAAGTAAGCGCAGAGGTGGAAAACGAGGACGCTGTAATGGTGCGTTCGGCGGCGTTGCACGATTTCCCGTTTTCGCCGAATCTTCGGGCAATCGCCCGTTGCGGCGCGGGGGTGAACAATATCTCCGTAGACAAATGCACCCAAAACGGCGTGGTGGTATTCAACACCCCCGGCGCAAACGCGAATGCGGTGAAAGAGCTTGCGATTGCCGCGCTCGTGCTTGCTTCCCGCGATATCATCGGCGGGGTGAAGTGGGTGGAAACGCTCGCGGGGCAGGAAAACGTGGCAAAGACGGTAGAGTCGGGCAAATCCGCGTTCGTAGGCCACGAGCTTGCGGGGAAAACGCTGGGCGTCGTTGGTTTAGGAGCAATCGGCGGTATGGTAGCCAACGCCGCGATTTCCTTAGGGATGAAGGTTATGGGCTACGACCCCTATATCACCGCAAAAGCGGCGTGGAGCTTAGCGCCTTCGGTATCGCAAGCCGCCGATTATGCGGATATTTTCCAGCATTGCGATTATATCACTTTGCACGTACCCGCAACGCCGCAAACCAAGAATATGATTTGTCAAAGCAGCTTGGCGCAGATGAAGGACGGCGTGCGTATCCTCAATCTTTCGAGAGCCGACCTCGTCAACGCAGCCGACTTAAAAGCAGGACTTGAAAGCGGTAAAGTAGCGGCGTACGTAACCGATTTCCCGACGGAAGAAACGGCGGGGGTAAAGGGGATTATCGCAATCCCGCACCTTGGCGCGTCCACGGTGGAATCGGAAGACCACTGCGCGGTGATGGCGGCGCAGCAGCTTGACGAGTTCTTAACCTACGGCAACATTAGAAACAGCGTCAACTTCCCCACGGTGGGGATTCCCGCGTCGGGACACCCCCGCGTTTGTATCATGAATAAAAATATTCCCAATATGCTTTCGCAAATCACGTCGGCGTTCTCGTCGCAGAATATCAACATTGAAAACCTCGCCAACGGTTCGAAAGGGGACGTCGCGTATACCATTGTGGAAACCAACGTAGCGGCGGACGATAAGATTATCGCTACCCTCAAGCAAATCGAGGGCGTATTCGGGGTAAGAGTATTTTCGTAATGGATAAAAAGGTATTAAAACAAGAAACAATCGCCCTTGCGCTTTGTGATTTATACGGTAAGTACGGTTATTTGCCCTACAAAATGAGCAAGTTCGAGGAATACGATTTATACGCCAAATACAAGGAGTTTTTAGGCAACACCCGCATCGTAACCTTTACGGACGTGGACGGGAAGCTGCTTGCCTTAAAGCCCGATATCACTTTGTCTATCATCAAAAACGACGCGGACGGCGGTGCGAAACGCAAGGTCTACTACAAGGAAAACGTCTATCGTGTTTCCAAAAATTCGGGCGGGTTTAAGGAGCTGTTGCAGGCAGGCTTGGAATGTATCGGCGATTTGGATTTGTACGACGTGTACGAAACGGTCTACCTCGCCGCGAAAAGCCTTGCGCTCTTGTCAAACGACTTCGTTTTGGATATTTCCCATCTTGGCGTACTCTCCGCAGTCATCGAAGAAGCGGGCGGGGCTGAGGGCTTTGAAAAAGCCGCCCTTTGCGCCATTTCCGGGAAAAACGTACACGAGCTTGCGTTGCTTTGTAAAGAGTACGGCGCGAAAGAAGAGGGCTTGCTCGCGCTCGTGCAGGCGTACGGTGCGCCCAAGCAGGTATTAAAGCAAGTAGAGCCGCTTTGCCAAAGCGATAAAGCAAAAAAGGCGCTTGGCAATTTGAAGGCGCTTTGCGCACTTTTGGAGAAAACGGAATACGCGGACAATATCCGCTTGGATTTCTCCGTGGTAAATAGCGGTAAATACTACGACGATATCCTGTTTAAGGGGTTCGTAGACGGCGTAGGCGAGGGCGTGCTTTCGGGCGGGAGATACGATAAGCTCCTTACCCGTATGGGCAAAAAATCGGGTGCAATCGGTTTTGCCGTGTACTTGGATTTGTTAGAGGCTTTATATAAAACCCGCAAAGCGGAAGACGTGGACGTCTTGGTGCTGTACGGGGAAAACACGCCCGCGGAAAAGGTAGCCCAAGAGGTCAACGCGCAGGTCAAAGCGGGCAATACCGTCAGCGCGCAAAAAACGCAAAAGGGAGCGCGCGCAAAACGCGTCGTGGATTTGCGGGGAGGGGAAATATGTTAAATATCGCGCTTCCCAAAGGCAGATTAGGCGAAAAAGTCTACGCGCTTTTCGAAGCGGCGGGCTTTGAATGTCCGTCCATTAAAGAAAACAATCGAAAACTGATTTTTGAAAACCCCGAAAAGGGAGTTCGCTATTTTTGGGTAAAGCCCTCGGACGTATCCATTTACGTGGAACGCGGGGCGGCGGATATCGGCGTGTGCGGTAAGGATATTTTAACCGAATACGCTCCTGATGTTTACGAGCTTTTCGACTTCAAAACGGGGATTTGCCGTATGGCGGTCGCCGCGCCCAAGGGCTTTTACGACGACGGACAAACGACCTTGAAGGTGGCGACCAAATTCGTGCGCTCGGCAAAGGCGTTTTACGCAAGCAAGGGCAGGGACATCGACGTTATCAAGCTCAACGGTTCGATTGAAATCGCACCCATTTTAGGGCTTTCGGACGTTATCGTGGATATCGTGGAAACGGGTACTACCCTTAAAGAGAATAACTTAGAGGTGGTGGAAGAAATCTTCCCTATCAGCGCCCGTTTGATTGCAAACAAGGCAAGCTTTAAATTCAAAACGCAAGCCATTGAGAAAATACTGGAAGGCTTAAAAGAGAAGGTATGATAAAGATTTTAAAATTCGGCGAAGTGGAAAACAGCGAAATTTTCGCCCGCGTACACCCTACGGCAAGCGTAGAGGGGGTAGTTGCGGAGATTATCGCCGAGGTAGTCAAAAACAAAGACGCGGCGCTGAAAGCCTATGCGAAAAAATTCGACGGCGTAGAGCTTGAGGCTTTGGAAGTTTCCCAAGCGGAAATCGACGCCGCCTATGAAAACGCGGATAGGGATTTCGTAGCCGTTTTGGAAGAGGCGGCGGCAAATATCCGCGAGTTTCACTCCCGTCAGGTGCGCGAGGGCTTTACCATACGGCGCGCAGACGGCGTGGTGCTTGGTCAAAAGGTTACGCCTATCGACAAGGTCGGCTTGTACGTGCCGGGCGGTACGGCGGCGTATCCGTCCACCGTGCTTATGGACGCTATTCCCGCAAAGATTGCGGGCTGTAAAGAAATCGTTATGGTAACGCCCCCTGCGAAAAACGGCGGGGTCAATCCCGATATTTTAACGGCGGCAAAGGTGGCGGGGGTTACTCGTATTTTCAAGGTCGGCGGGGCGCAGGCAATCGCGGCGCTTGCTTACGGGACGGAAAGTATCCCCAAGGTAGACAAAATCGTGGGTCCCGGAAACGCGTTCGTAGCCGAGGCGAAAAAGCAGGTATTCGGCAAGGTGTCTATCGATATGATAGCAGGCCCTAGCGAAATTCTCGTCGTCGCGGATAATACGAACGACCCTTCGCATATCGCAGCGGATTTGCTCTCGCAGGCGGAGCACGATAAAATGGC
>JAZKXK010000058.1:0-1600 GCA_045611525.1 Candidatus Scatosoma sp.
GGTGTTTACGGCTTGCGTAGATATCGGCCATGCGGAAATGGCGGGCTTGGAGACGAGCGCGGCGACTATGATAGAAACGCTTGGGGATAGAGTAGAGGCGCTGCATATCCACGATAACGACCTCGTACACGATAGCCATATGCTACCTTTTATGGGTAAAATCAATTTCGGGGCGGTGATAGACGCTTTGAAAAAAATCGGGTATCAAGGGGATATTACGCTGGAGGCTGACCGCTTTATGCCTTCATTGCCGCCTAAGCTTTATCCGCAAGGCGCGCGTTTTATGGCGGAAGTCGCAAATTATTTCCGTGCGGCGCTGAAAAAATAATTTTTTTTAAGAAAAAGTGTAAAAAATACTTGACAGA
Source organism: Candidatus Scatosoma sp. (assembly GCA_045611525.1). Taxonomy (GTDB): domain Bacteria; phylum Bacillota; class Clostridia; order Christensenellales; family Borkfalkiaceae; genus Scatosoma. Next base: position 366 of record JAZKXK010000058.1, read on the forward strand.
GGGTACGCTTTGTGGTAATATGATAAAGCTAAGCAGAAGCGAACCTTCTCGCCGTGCGGTATAGATTGTACGGCTCAATATTATTTCACCGCGGGAAAGCGGGAAGTATTATGATGGAAAAAGGGTTGCTATTGCTATGCAACCCTTTATTTTTTATGCGAGGTAAACGACCATTAAAGAGCAGCATCAAATCAACGAAGAAATTCGCGATAAAGAAGTAAGAGTTATTTCCGCAACGGGCGAACAGCTTGGTATTATGAGCGCGTCTGCCGCGCTCCGTATTGCCGAAGAGGCGGATTTGGACCTTGTGAAGATTTCCCCTAACGCCGTGCCTCCCGTTTGTAAGGTGATGAACTACGGGAAGTTCAAGTTCGAGCAGGCAAAGCGCGAAAAGGAGAACCGCAAGAATCAAAAGGTGGTAGAACTCAAAGAAATCTATCTTTCCATGACGATTGACGTGGGCGATTTGAACGTGAAAGCGAAAAAGACGGTGGAAATGCTGGGAGACGGCAACAAGGTCAAGGTTTCCATTCGTATGCGCGGCCGTCAGCAAGCGCACGCGTCTATGGGTATCGACGTTATGCGCCGTTTCTTCGATATGCTCGGCGGAAAGGCGGTTATGGATAAAGAGCCTAAGACGGAAGGCAGAAATATCTTAATGATTCTTTCGCCCGCAAAATAAAGGAATACCGTTTGGATAAGTCCCGATATATCGGGTAGTCATATAAAATTTAGTAAAAAATTTCGGAGGATAAACATATGCCTAAGCAGAAAACACACAGCAGTACCAAAAAGCGTTTCTGGCTTACCGGTTCGGGTAAGGTAAACCGTTCCCACAGCGGTAAGAACCACAAAGCGGAAACCAAGAACAGAAAGAGAAAAATACGTTTGCGTCAGGGCGCTCTCGTTGCTTCCACGCAGGAAAGCACGGTTAAGAGCATGATGCCTTACAAGAAATAAGAGAGAGGAGAATAAAGAATTATGCGTATTAAGAGAGCAGTGAACGCAGTAAAAAAGCGTAGAAAAATTTTCAAACTTTCCAAAGGCTACTACGGCAGCAAGAGCCGTTCCTACAGAATCGCCCGCGAAGCGGTAATGAAGTCGTTGAACTATGCGTACGTCGGCAGAAGATTGAAAAAGAGAGATTTCCGTCGTCTTTGGATTACGAGAATCAACGCGGCGGCAAGAATGAACGGTATTTCTTACAGCAAATTTATGCACGGCCTTTCCGTTGC
>JAZKXK010000059.1:0-3955 GCA_045611525.1 Candidatus Scatosoma sp.
ACCGCTTGGCCTCCGACTTCCTGAAGGCGGCGATTTCGGCGGGGATAATTATGTACGTCTTAAACAAGGACGAATTTTATGAATAAATTAAAGGAGAAAAACCATGTCAGGACATAGCAAATGGCATAACATACAAGCAAAGAAAGGTAAGGCAGACGCGGCGAAAGGCAGAATTTTCACCAAGCTCGGCAGAGAAATCGCGGTAGCGGCGAAGAACAACCCCAACCCCGACACGAACAGCAAGCTTGCGGATATTATTGCGAAAGCAAAAGCGGCAAATATGCCTAACGACAATATCCAACGCAGCATTAAAAAAGCATCGGGGGAAATGAGCGGTGCAGATTACAAGGAACTTACCTATGAAGGTTACGGCGTAGCAGGTTCTGCGGTTATCATCGTAACGCTTACGGACAACATCAACCGTACGGCAGGCGACGTGCGCGCTATTTTGGGCAAGCACGGCGGTCAGCTCGGTCAAACGGGCTGCGTATCCTATAACTTCGACAATAAGGGCTATATCGTCGTAGAAAGAACGGTAGAGCTTGACGAAGATACTATGACCGAGTATGCGCTGGAAGCAGGTGCGGACGACGTTATCGCAAGCGACGACGTTTACGAGATTTTCACTACGCCCGAAACCTTCTCGGAAGTCCGTAAATATCTTGAGGACAAGAACGCAGAGCTTATGGCGGCTGCGCCCAAGAGCAAGAGAAACGACGAGGAAGAACCCAAAATCCGTTTCGTACAGGCGGAAGTGGCTATGATTCCTCAAAACCGCATCACCCTGCCCGAGGATAAGGTGGCAACCTTCGAGAAAATGATTGACGCTCTTGAAGACCACGACGACGTGCAGAACGTATATCACAACGTAGAGCTGCCCGACGAAGAGTAAGGCGCGCATATGCGTCGCATTTCCACGCTTTATGGACGCTTAAAATTTCGCTAAAATCCTTGACAAAGGCTTTTAGGTGTGATATAATAATTACAATATTTTCCCATTGAGGGAGTAGCAAGCGTAATTTTTACGCGGCAAGTCAACAACACTGACCGTTCGGTCTGGCTTGCCTTAAATTGCGAGACTCATCTTTATTTGGCATATGCCGTAGGACGGGTCGTTTTGAAAGGTGTTCGATTCGGGTACGGCAATTGCCGCGCCCGATTTTTATTTCGGCTCATATTTTTATGTAAAAATGAAATAATATAGATAAGGAGTACTTAGATGAAGCATTATTGCGAAAACCAAGACGCCGTTTTAAAGGCGTTTGGAAGCTCTCAAAACGACGGTCTTACGTCGGCGGAAGCGTCCAAGCGCTTGGAAGAAAACGGCAAGAACAAGCTCGCGGCGGCGAAGAAGAAATCTCTCGTCCGCAGATTTTTAGAGCAGCTTTCCGACCCTATGATTATCATCTTAATCGTAGCGGCGGCAATCAGCGGCGCGCTTTCCGTTTATCACCTGACAAGGGGCGAGGAAGGGGAATTTGTCGACGTCATTATCATTATTGCCGTCGTACTCATCAACGCTATACTCGGCGTATTCCAGGAAAGTAAAGCGGAAAAGGCGATAGAGGCTTTGCAAGAAATGTCGGCGGCAACCTCAAAGGTTTTGCGCGACGGTAAAGTCGTCCACGTCCCCAGCGAAGAGCTTGTCGTAGGCGATATCGTGCTTTTGGAAGCCGGAGACGCAGTTCCTGCGGACGGTAGAATATTAGAAAGCGCAAGCTTGAAAATCGAAGAGGCGGCTTTGACGGGCGAATCTTTGCCCGTAACCAAGGTTACAGAGCCTCTCCATATCCCCGCCAACGCAAAGGACGTGCCTTTGGGCGACCGTAAGAATATGGCGTATATGGGCAGCACCGTCGTATACGGCAGAGGGGTGATGGTCGTTACGGCAACGGCTATGGCAACGGAAATGGGTAAGATTGCAGGGGCGCTCGCGCAGGCGCAAGAGGGGAAAACCCCCTTGCAGCTCAAGCTCGGTCAGCTTTCCAAAATCCTTACCTGGATTGTGCTTGGCGTTTGCGGGCTTGTATTCGGTATCCAGCTTATCCGCGCGGGCAGCTTAAGCTTTGAATTTGCGTTAAACTCGTTCATGGTAGCGGTATCCTTAGCGGTTGCGGCAATCCCCGAAGGGCTTGCGGCGGTCGTTACCGTGGTACTCTCTATCGGCGTTACGAATATGTCCAAGAGAAACGCCATTATCCGTAAGCTGACGGCGGTAGAAACCTTGGGCTGCGCGCAAATCATTTGCTCGGACAAAACGGGTACGCTCACCCAAAACAAAATGACCGTAGTCGACTACTTCGGCGAGGACGAAACGCGTATTGCAGTCGGTATGGCGCTTTGCTCGGACGCGGAGCTGTTCGAGGACGGGTCGTTGACGGGCGAACCCACGGAAACTGCGCTTGTCGCTTGGGCGAACAAGCTCGAACAAAAGAAATTTGTGTTGAAGGCGACCTTCCCCCGCGTAGGCGAAGCGCCTTTCGACTCGAATAGAAAAATGATGTCCACCGTGCATAGCGCGGGGCAGAGCTTTGTTCAATATACCAAAGGCGCGCCCGACGTCGTTATCGACAGATGCACCCATTACCTTAAAGAGGGCAAAGCCGTGCCTATGACGGCGGAATACAAGGCGGAAATTTTATCCGCAAATAAGGCGATGGCGGACAGAGCGCTCCGCGTGCTTGCCTGCGCGGAACGCGCTTGGGATAAAGCGCCCGCAAGTTTTGAGGCGGCGGACTTGGAAACGGGGCTTTGCTTTACCGGTCTTTGCGGTATGATAGACCCCGTTCGTCCCGAGGTTAAGGACGCTATCGAGCGTTGTTTGCAGGCGGGTATCCGTCCTATTATGATTACGGGCGACCATATCGATACTGCAATCGCAATCGCGAAGGAACTCGGTATTTTAAACGAAAACGTTCGCGCGGTTTCGGGTTCTCAGCTTGACGATATGGACGACGAAACGTTTGCAAAGGAATTTCAGGGTATCGGCGTGTACGCCCGCGTGCAGCCCGAGCATAAGACCCGCATTGTAACCGCTTGGAAGAACGCGGGCTACGTTACGGCAATGACGGGGGACGGCGTAAACGACGCGCCGTCGATTAAGGCGGCGGATATCGGCGTAGGTATGGGTATCACGGGTACGGACGTTACCAAAAACGTTGCGGACATGGTACTCACGGACGACAATTTTGCAACGATTGTCGGCGCGGTAGAGGAAGGGCGTAGAATTTACGATAACATTAGAAAGGCGATTCAATTCCTGCTCGCCTCTAATATGAGCGAGGTCATCGCTATCTTCACCGCGACCCTGCTTGGGTTCACGATTTTAAAACCCGTGCATTTGCTTTGGATAAATCTCGTTACCGATACCTTCCCCGCCTTGGCGCTGGGTATGGAAAGCGCCGAGGACGACATTATGAAACGTAAACCCCGTTCGTCAAAGGCGGGCATATTCTCCGGTGGTATGGGCATTGACGTAGTCTACCAAGGCTGCTTGGTCGCGCTTTTGGTGATTATTTCCTATTTCGTCGGCGTATATCTTGAGCTTGGCGCGTTAAAAATCGCAGACAGCAGCCACGGTATGACCATGGCGTTCTTGACTATGTCTATGGCGGAAATTTTCCATAGCTTGAATATGCGCTCGCAAAGAGCAAGCCTGTTTAGCATAAAGAAACAAAACAAAGTGCTTTGGCTTGCGGCGCTTGGAACGTTCTTGCTCACGACCTTGGTATGCGAAGTGCCTTTCTTGGCGAATGCGTTCGGGTTCACGACGATAGGGCTTTTGGAATACGGCGTCGCAATGGCGGTAGGCTTCTTAGTCATTCCCGCAGTCGAGCTTGTCAAGCTTTTCCAACGCATACGCGCCCGCAAGAGTAAGTAAAACGATGGGCATACCTATGTCTGCGTTGAAAATCTAAAAATTTATCCAAAAAAGCGTGATTTTTTTCAAAAATTT
>JAZKXK010000060.1:0-30499 GCA_045611525.1 Candidatus Scatosoma sp.
TCAACTGTCCTATGACCAAGGACGAATACTACGCGTTCGTGGACGAGCTGTTGAAAGCCGAGCGCGCCCATTTGCACGAGTTTGAAAAGGGCGAAATCTTCGAGGGTTGTATGCCCTTAGAGGTTATGGCGTCGAGGGGCAGGGATACCCTGCGTTACGGCACGCTCAAGCCCGTGGGCTTGTTCGATGAGGACGGTAAACGCCCGTACGCGGTGTTACAGCTTAGAAAGGAAAACGAGGCGGGTACGACCTATAACCTCGTCGGCTTTCAAACGAATTTGAAATTCCCCGAACAAAAGCGGGTGTTTTCGATGATACCTGCTCTTAAAAACGCAGAGTTTTTGCGTTACGGGGTGATGCATAGAAATACTTATATTCATTCGCCCAGCGTTTTAAACCGCGATTTTTCGGTTAAGAATAATCAAAGGCTGTTTTTTGCAGGGCAAATTACGGGGGTCGAGGGGTATGTGGAGAGCGCGGCAAGCGGACTGCTTGCGGCAATCCGTATAGCAGACGAAATTCTTGGACGACCCACCCGTGTATTTGACGAACGGATGGTATGCGGGGCGTTGCAAACGCATATTTCCACCCCTTGCAAGGATTTTCAGCCTATGAATGCAAACTTTGGGATTCTCGCGGGCTTGCCCGTGCGTATCAAGGACAAAAAGGAGCGTTACCGCGCGTTAGCGGAACGCGCGCTGTCCGCCATTAAGGAGTAAATTATGGAATTTAGAGGAACAACCATTTGCGCCGTGAAGAAAAACGGCGTTACGGCAATCGCCGGCGACGGGCAGGTTACCATGGGGGAATCGGTCATCTTCAAAAATACGGCTATCAAGGTGCGCCGCATTTTCAACGGCAAGGTCATTTTGGGCTTTGCCGGTTCGGTTACCGACGCGTTTGCGCTCACGGAACGCTTTGAGGGTATGCTCAATAAGTTCGGGGGCAATCTTATGCGCTCGGCGGTGGAGCTTGCGGAGCTTTGGAGAAGCGATAAAATCGGCAGAAAGCTGGACGCTATGATGATTACGGCGGACGAGAACACTTTGCTTATTCTTTCGGGTACGGGGGAAGTGATTGAACCCGACGAAGGGGTTTGCGCCATCGGCAGCGGCGGGAATTACGCTCTTGCGGCGGCGCGCGCTTTGTATAAGGAAACGGACTACGACGCGCAAACGATTGCGACCAAGGCGTTAAAAATCGCTTCGGAAATTTGCGTGTTCACCAACGATAATATCCGTTGCGAGGTAGTCGGGGAAAGCGCTGAACCTAAAAAAACCCGCGCAAAGCGCGCGGTAAAGGGGGAATAAACGATGGACCTTTCTCCTAAACAAATCGTAAACAAACTTAACAAATACATCATCGGTCAGGACGAGGCGAAAAAAGCGGTGGCAATCGCCTTAAGAAACCGTTATAGACGCGCCCAGCTTCCCGCGGAAATCCGTGAGGAAATCACCCCCAAAAACATTATTATGAAAGGGCCTACGGGGGTAGGTAAAACGGAGATTGCCCGTCGGCTTGCCAAGCTCGTAAAAGCGCCGTTCGTCAAGGTTGAGGCGACCAAATACACGGAAGTGGGGTACGTCGGCAAGGACGTCGAGGGTATGATTCGCGACTTGGCGGAATGCGCTTATCGGCTCGTGAAAGCGGAAAAGGAAGAAGAGGTCAAGGCAAAAGCGACTCTTGCCGCGGAAAAGCGTATCGTGCGCGCACTTTACGAAGTGAAAAAGGACGAAAAAGGGGATACCGCCAAAGAGGTGTTCGAGGCGAATCTTTTGGACGGCTTGCGCAAGGGCGAATACGATAACTTGACCGTTGAAATGGAAGTTTTGGACGTTACTCAGCCTATGGAGTTAGTCCCCGGCGGGGCGGCAATCTCCATCGGCAGTATTTTCGGGGATATGTTCCCGCAAAAGAAGAAAAAACGCCGTTTCACCGTGAAAGAGGCGTTCCAAATCGCCCTTGGCGAGGAATCGGAAAAGCTGGTGGACGAGGACGCTATCAAAGCCGAGGCAATCTACCGCGCGGAAAACGACGGTATCGTGTTCATTGACGAAATCGATAAAATCGCAGGCAAGGGCAATCGCAACGGCGCGGACGTGTCCCGCGAGGGCGTGCAACGGGATATCCTGCCTATTGTAGAGGGTTCTACCGTCGTTACCAAGTACGGGCCTATCAAAACGGACTTTATTCTCTTTATCGCGGCAGGGGCGTTCCACGTGGCGGCTGTCGAGGACTTGATTCCCGAACTGCAGGGGCGTTTCCCCGTGTCCGTAGAACTGCAAAGCCTCACAAAAGAGGATTTCGTCAAAATCCTTACCGAAACGGAAAATTCGCTCACCTTCCAGTACGGCAAATTGCTCAGCGTGGATAATATCGACTTGCAATTCGACGAGGGCGCAATCGAGCGTATCGCCGAGGTTTCCGTGGAATTGAACTTAACTTCCGAGGATATCGGCGCAAGAAGGTTGCATACCGTTATGGAGTATTTGTTAGAGGATATTTCCTTTAACGCAGGCGGGGATTATCCCATGTTCACTCTGCACGTGGATAGGAAGTACGTCGACGAGCATTTGCGGAAGCTGACGGGCGACAGAAATTTGAAGAAATATATTTTATAAGGTGAATTGTGAACTGCGTTCACACGAATTACCCTTCGGGCGTGAAATGCGCCTTGCGGCGAGTGAATTGTCTTGCGTTGCAAGACGTTGTGGAAATATTCCCATAACGCCGACAAGGCCGGCAATTCACGGACGCACAGCGTTCAATTCACGGCGTAAGCCTATTTACGAAAAACGAAGTTTTTCAATTCACTAAAAGAAGGTATAAACGTATGATTAACATTCCCAAGGGCACGAAAGACGTTCTGCCCCAAGACTCTTACAAATGGCAATACGTAGAAGGTATGGCAAGAGAGGTTGCCAAGCTTTTCTCCCTCAAAGAAATCCGCACCCCCATATTTGAACACACCGAGCTGTTCCAGCGGGGCGTGGGCGATACCACCGACGTCGTTACCAAAGAAATGTACACCTTCAAGGACAAGGGGGATAGGTCGATAACCTTAAAGCCCGAGGGCACCGCAGGCGTAGCCCGTTCGTTCATCGAAAACGGTATGAACAGCGGCGTTTTGCCTTGCAAAATGTACTATATCATTCCCGCCTTCCGCTACGAACGCCCGCAGGCAGGCAGACTTCGCGAATTCCATCAGTTCGGCGTAGAGGTCTACGGCGCGGCAAGCGCGCAAACGGACGCGGAAACCATCTTGCTTGCCGATACCCTTTTGAAAAAGCTGGGCTTGCAGGTCAAGCTTTGCATCAACTCTATCGGCTGTCCTACCTGCCGCGCGAATTACAACAAGGCTTTGAAGGACTTTTTCGCTCCTCATACGGATACCCTTTGCGGGGACTGTAAAACCCGTTTCGAGAAAAATCCCTTACGCCTTTTGGATTGCAAAGAGGAGAACTGTAAAAAGGTAAACGCAAACGCGCCGACCATTTTGGATTATCTTTGTCAGGATTGCAAAACGCACTTTGACGAGGTTTGCGCGTGCTTGGATTTGGCGGGGGTAAGCTATGAGGTCAATCCCCGTATCGTGAGAGGTTTAGACTATTACACCCGTACCGTGTTCGAGTTTATCTCCACCTCAATCGGCGCGCAAGGCACCGTTTGCGGGGGCGGGAGATACGACGTTTTGATTGAACAGCTTGGCGGAAAGCCCACCCCTGCGGTAGGTTTTGCGGCGGGTATCGAGCGTTTGCTTATGGTTATGGAACAAACGGGCGTGCAAATCCCCGAACCTGAAAAACCCACCGTATATATCGCGGGTATGGACAACGCTTGCCGTAAAAAGGCGTTCGAGCTGGCAACCGCGCTTAGAAACGCGGGCGTGATTGCGGAAATCGACCATATGGAACGCTCGGTAAAGGCACAGTTTAAGTATGCGGACAAGCTCGGCGCGAAGTTCGTAGCCGTTATCGGCGGAAACGAGCTTGCTGAAAGTCAAGCGATGGTCAAAAATATGGCAACGGGCGAAAGCGAAAGCGTAGTCTTTGACGATATGGTAAACTATTTTCAATAAGGAGGAAAAGTATGGTTAAGTATATCAACGGTAAAGAATTAGAGGAATTGATTGCGAATACGGATAAAACGGTATTTTGCGACTTTTGGGCGACTTGGTGCGGGCCTTGCAGAATGTTAGCCCCCGTGTTCGAGGACGTGTCGGACAAATACGAGGACAAAGCGGTGTTCGTAAAAATCGACGTAGACGAGGAGGAGAGTGAAAGTGCGGCAATCAAGTACGGCATCACCTCTATCCCCAACGTCATCGCGTTCAAGAACGGCGCGCCCGTGGATAACAGTCTTGGGTTCGTACCCCAAGAGGCGCTGGAACAATTTGTAGAGAAGAATTTGTAATAAAGAAAACCCGACGGAATTCTCCGTCGGGTTTCATGTTAGCGATATATCTTCGATGCGATATCACTTTGTTGCGATATGCCTCGTTGCACTCGGCGCGATATGATATAAATCCTACCGCACGCGCCCGATAGGGCATATCGCTTGCCAAAGGCAAAGAGCGCACGCAGTATCTCGCAAATCCAACGGATTTATATCGCTACGGGGCTTGCCCAAAGGCAAGCCCCGTAGATAGGAGGTTTTTTAGGAAAAATCAATAGTTTTCTGCGCGTACTTGGAAATATGCCTGAGGATGCGCACAAATAGGGCATACGTCGGGCGCTTTCTTGCCGACTACGATATGGCCGCAGTTGGAGCACTGCCATACAGCGTCGCCGTCCTTGGAGAATACCAAGTCGCCCTTCACGTTTGCAAGCAGCTTTCTGTATCTTTCTTCGTGTTCTTTTTCAATTGCAGCAACGCCGTCGAAAAGCTTAGCGATGTCTTCAAAGCCTTCTTCTCTTGCAACCTTAGCGAATTCGTAGTACATATCCGTCCATTCGTAGTTTTCGCCCTCAGCTGCCGCAAGCAGGTTTTCTGCGGTAGAGGAGATTTCCCCGCCGTTTAACAGCTTGAACCAAATTTTCGCGTGTTCCTGTTCATTCTTCGCCGTTTCTTCGAAAATCGCCGCGATTTGTACGAAGCCTTCCTTCTTTGCCTTGCTGGCAAAATAGGTGTACTTGTTTCTAGCCTGCGATTCGCCCGCAAAAGCCGCCTGCAGGTTCGCTTCCGTCTTCGTGCCTTTCAAATTAGGCTTTACTTCTTCAAACTTACCGCTTTGCTTGCATACGGGGCATACTTCGGGAGCTGCGCCTTCCGCTACATAGTGACATACTTTACATTCAAATTTTTTCATAGTTTTGCACCTCAAATTGTTTTCTTATTAGGATTTAGTTTTATTAACTGTATATAGTATAATAAAAAAATAGGCGTTTGTCAATAGTTTTTTCAAAAAAATTTCAAAAAATTTTCAAGTTTTCAGGCTGTTTACACAAAATCTTGACAAACGAGGCTTATAATATAAATATAATGAAGAAATTGACCTTGCGAAAAAAGAAATGGATAGAGAGGACGGTAGCAAACGACAGGAGCTATAAGCTATATTTGTACAACCGTTTTTTCCTCTTTTTGATTTTGGCTTTGGCGCAGCTTGTCGGCTACGTCCTTTTGCTGTACTTATTTGCCTATCATTCCAAGATAGGTATTGCCGTGCAGGCGGCGGTGGGGATAATCGCTCTGTTTTGCGTGCTGTATCTTATCGGCAAAAACGACAGACCGTCCGCAAAGCTCAACTGGATACTGCTGATGCTGATAACGCCTATTGTCGGTGTGCCGATGTATCTTTTATACGGAGAGGGCAGACCCACGAGGCGTATGCATAAAAAAATCGTGAACGCAAAGGCGGAGAACGAAAAAGAGATAACCGCCCTGCTTGGGGAGAGGGCAATCCCCGACGTGGACAGCCGCAGCGACGCGGTGTGCAGGTATATCGCAAAGCACGGGGGATATCCGCTTTATACCGACGGGGATGCGGAATACTATAAAAGCGGAGAAGAGGTCTATCCCGTTTTGCTGGCAGAGCTTGAAAAAGCGGAAAAATTTATTCTTTTGGACTACTTCATCATCGCGCACGGTAAAATGTGGGGGAGCATACTCAAAATTTTGCTTGAGAAAGCGATACAAGGGGTACAGGTACGCGTTCTTTACGACGATTTCGGGTGCATGATGACCCTGCCCCCTAAGTACGACAGATATTTAGAGAGCTTACACGAAAATATCAAGTGCCTGACCTTTAACAACGTCGCGCCTATTTTCGCCGTCCGCATGAACAATCGCGACCATAGAAAAATCTTGGTTATAGACGGTAAAGTCGCCTTTACGGGCGGGATAAACCTTGCGGACGAGTATATCAACGAAAAGGAGCGGTTTGGGTACTGGAAGGACTGCGCCGTAAAAATTACGGGCGGGGCAGTAAATTCCTTTACGCAAATGTTTTTCTATCTTTGGAACGCCTTTGCGCCGAAGCGGGAGAGTCTTGAAAACTACCTTATTCCTCAAAAGCAGGGGGGCAGGTGTGCGGCAAACGAGAATTTGCGCATACAACCCTACGACGATTCGCCCTTGGACGGCGTGAGCGTAAGCGAGGGGGTATACGTGGATATTATCAACCGCGCGGCGCGGTACGTTTATATTTTCACGCCCTATTTGGTTTTGGACGACAGCCTGCGCTTTGCCCTTTGCAGGGCGGCGGCGAGAGGGGTGGACGTTCGTATCGTTACCCCCGGCAAGCCCGACAAAAAAATCGCTTACCGCCTGACCCGCGCGAATTATAAAATTCTAATGGACGCAGGGGTGAAGATATACGAATACACGCCGGGATTTTTACATTCCAAGTGTATGGTCAGCGACGACGAGTGCGCGGTAGTGGGTACGGTGAATTTCGATTACAGGAGCTTGTATCATCACTTTGAAAACGCCGTGTATTTGGCAAACTGCCCCGCCGTGCTTAGCGTTAAGCGGGACGCAGAGGAAACCTTTGCAGGGTCGAAGGAATGTTCTTTGCAATATCCCAAGCGGAATGTTTTCGGAAGAATGATAGACGCGCTTTTGCGGGTATTTGAAACGCTTTTTTAGGCAATTTCTATGCAAAAACAGTTGACATTATTTTTAATAAAAAATATAATAGAATCGTTATGATACAGGGGTTCTCAACCCCTGTAAATTTTGAGAGGTGAAAAGCCTATGCTCACGATGATTAAAACCTTACTTAAAAGCGTACGGCAATACAAAAAGCCGTCCATTATCACGCCTATTTTTATGGCGGTGGAGGCGTTTTGCGAGTGCTTGATCCCCTTTTTTATGGCGAAAATGATTAACGCCATCAGCGTAGCGGATATGACGGCGGACGCGGCGATGTCTATCATTTTAAGATACGGCGTTATCTTGCTGTTGCTTGCGGTATGCTCTATGACCAGCGGGGCGTTGGCGGGAAAATTCGCGGCGACGGCAAGCTGCGGGTTTGCCAGCAATTTGCGCCACGATTTATTCTTTAAGGTACAGAAATTTTCCTTTTCCAACGTGGATAAGTTCTCTTCGTCCTCGCTCGTAACCCGATTGACGACGGACGTTTCCAACGTGCGCATGTCCTATCAAATGTGTCTGCGTATTGCAATCCGCGTACCCTTGCAGTTCTTATTCGCCATCATCATGAGCTTTACCATCAATCCTAAGCTCGCTTGGATTTTCGTGGTAATCGTGCCCTTCCTCGCGTTTATCATCATTTCGATTATGCGGTTCGTTATGCCCTTCTTCCGCCGTATTTTCAAAAAGTACGACGCCCTGAACAATTCCGTACAGGAAAACGTAGGGGGGATTCGCGTGGTCAAATCCTTCGTCCGCGAGGACTACGAAAAGGAGAAGTTTGAAAAGGCGGCAGACGAGGTTAGAAGCGACTTCACCAAAGCGGAAAAAATCCTTGCCCTCAACACGCCCATGATGACCTTCTTTATCAATTTCGCGTCCATAGTCATCTCCGCACTTGCGGCGTACGCGATTATCGATAAAACGCACTGGGCGGCGTTTAAAGGCTTTGAGGTAGGGTCGCTTTCCGCGCTCATTTCCTACGGGATACAAATGCTGTCCTGTCTTATGATGTTCTCCATGATTTTCGTTATGCTGTCCATGTCCTTGGAAGCGGCGCGCCGTATTTGCGAGGTGCTGGACGAAGAACCCAACCTCGTAAGCCCTGAAAACGGTGTGAAAGAGGTAAAGGACGGCTCTATCCGTTTTGAGAACGTGCAGTTTAAGTATTCCAAAACGGCGCAAAGCTATGCGCTTTCGAATATCAATCTTGATATCAAGTCGGGGGAAACGGTGGGTATTTTAGGGGGTACGGGTTCTTCCAAAACCACCCTTATCCAGCTTATTCCCCGTCTTTACGATACCACCGAGGGCAGCGTTACCGTCGGCGGCGTGGACGTTAGGGATTATGATTTGGACGTACTTAGACGAGAGGTTTCCATCGTGTTGCAAAAAAACGTCCTCTTTTCGGGTACGATTAAGGAGAACCTGCGCTGGGGGAACGAGGACGCTGCGGACGAGGAGCTTGAAAGGGTATGCAAGCTCGCCCAAGCGGACGAGTTTATCCGTACCTTCCCCGACGGCTACGATACCTATATCGAGCAAGGGGGTACGAACGTTTCTGGCGGGCAAAAGCAACGCCTTTGTATCGCCCGCGCGCTGTTGAGAAAGCCCAAAGTGCTGATTTTGGACGATTCCACTTCGGCGGTGGATACCAAGACGGACGCGCTCATTCGCCGTGCGTTCGCCGAGGAAATCCCGAATACGACGAAAATTATCATTGCTCAACGCGTATCCTCGGTAGAGCACGCGGATAAGGTGCTGGTGCTCGACGGCGGTAAAATCGTCGAAATGGGTACGCCCGAAGAATTGCTGCAAAAGGGCGGGATTTACGCCGAGATTTACGAGGCACAAACCAAGGGCAATTCCGCTAAAAACGAGCAAGGGGGTGAGGCGTAATGGCTACGGCAACGACAACCAAAAGACCCGCTATGCCCAAAGGCCCTATGCGTGGACGGGGTATGCCCGTCCCTAAGGGCTCTATCAAAAAGGGAACGCTCAAACGGCTGTTGAAAACGCTGTTTAAGTACTATAAATGGCAAATCGTGCTCGTACTTGTTTGTATGGCGGTAAGCTCGGTAGGGAGCTTGGTTTCCTCCGTTTATATGAAATCCTTAGTAGACGAGGTTATTACCCCCGCGTTGGAAGCGAACGGCTTGACCTCGCCCTTACAGACCAAGCTTACGGGGCTTATCGTTATGATGGTTACGGTGTACGCCCTCGTGATTATCACTTCCTTTTTGTATACCCGTATCATGGCGACGGTAACGCAGGGTACGCTGTACCATTTGCGCGTGGATATGTTCGACAAAATGCAAAATTTGCCTATCAAGTATTTCGATACCCACGCCCACGGCGATATTATGAGCGCCTATACCAACGATACGGACGCAACCCGTCAGCTTATCGGGCAAAGCTTGCCTACCCTTTTCACCAACTCGCTCACCCTCGCGGTATCCCTTGCGCTCATGCTCTCGTATAGCTTTTGGCTGTCGCTCGTGGTGTTTGCAAGCACCTTCCTTATGACCTTCGTCGTTAAGAAAATCGGCGGGAACAGCGCGAAGTACATGGTCGCACAGCAAACCTCGCTCGCCCGCGAGGAAGGCTTTATCGAGGAGATGATGAAGGGGCAAAAGGTCGTTAAGGTCTTTACGCACGAGGCAAAAGCGGAGGAGGAATTTGATAGGCTCAACAGACAGCTGTTTAAGGACGCCGAAAGGGCGCATACCTTCGGCAATATTTTAGGGCCTATCCTTGGCAACATCGGGAACTTTACCTACGTGCTCCTTGCGATTGTCGGCGGGCTGTTGTTCGCCTTGGAAGTGCCGAATATCAGCTTTTCCACCCTCTTTGGCGGGGATAAAGCGCTGGGCATAGGCGTTATCGTAGCCTTTTTGGGAATGTCGAGAAACTTCGCGCAAATCGTCAACCAAATGTCCCAGCAAATTTCTATGATAGCGATGGGGCTTGCGGGCGCAAGCCGTGTGTTCACGGTCATGGACGAAACGCCTGAAACGGACGAGGGGTACGTTACCCTCGTTAACGCGAAAAGGGGCAAAAACGGCGAGCTTACCGAAACGGAAGAAAGAACGGGGCTTTGGGCTTGGAAGCACTTCCACAAAGCGGACGGTACGACCACCTATACCGAGCTTAGAGGGGATATCGTTATGGATATGGTGGATTTTGGCTACGTTCCCGAAAAGCAGGTGCTTACCGACGTTACCCTGTATGCAAAGCCGGGGCAAAAGATAGCCTTCGTCGGCGCGACGGGCGCGGGCAAGACCACGATTACCAACCTTATCAACCGTTTCTACGATATCGCGGACGGCAAAATCCGCTACGACGGTATCAATATTAATAAGATTAAAAAGGACGATTTGAGAAAATCCCTTGGTATCGTATTGCAGGATACCAACCTCTTTACGGGTACGGTGATGGACAATATCCGCTACGGCAGATTAGACGCTACCGACGAGGAATGTATCAAGGCTGCCAAGCTTGCCAACGCGGACGATTTCATCACCCGCTTGCCCGACGGGTACAACACTATGCTCACCAACAACGGGGCAAACCTCTCCCAAGGGCAAAGACAGTTGCTTTCGATTGCCCGCGCGGCGGTTGCCGACCCGCCCGTTATGATTTTGGACGAGGCGACCTCGTCTATCGATACCCGTACCGAAGCGCTCGTTACCGACGGTATGGATAAGCTGATGCACGGCAGAACGGTATTCGTCATCGCGCATAGGCTTTCCACGGTAAGAAACTCCAACGCGATTATGGTGCTTGACCACGGTAAGATTATCGAACGCGGCACGCACGAACAGCTTATCGAGCAAAAGGGCGTGTATTATCAATTATATACGGGCGCGTTTGAATTAGAGTGAAAAATGAATTGCCCTGCAGACGTGAATTGTCTTGCATGGCAAGACGTTGTGGAAATATTACCGACAGCCAATCCACAAGCAAAACCCACTCGCTACGGCGAGGGGGTTTGCTTATCACAAGGGTTTTTCTATTAAATTCAAGCCTAATTCATTGACCATATTTTCCGCGAGCCGTTCGGCGTAGCTATCCCGTAGGCTTTGCGGGTTGTGCGCGTCAATCCCAAGCACGATATCGTTGCCGACCTCGCCCGCAATTTCAAAGAATTTGCGGTTGGGATAGGGTCTGCCTTCCCGAATGCCCAAAAGGTTGATTTCCAGGGGAATATTCATTTGCTTTGCGCCCTCGCAAAGCCTTGTGTATTCCCTCTCGATAGCTTCCTTAGAAAAGCGGTAGCCGGGCAGGTCGGGGTGGGCAAGGTATAAAAAATGCCCCGTGGCAAGCCCTTCCAACACCTGCGATACGTACGCTTTTAGCATTTCGTCCTCCGTTTGGCGGGGGGCGTAGAGCAGGGAAAGCTCGTTGCCGATAAAGTGCTGTCCCAAAAGCAGGTAATCGGGCTTGACTTGGTTTAAAAACTCCATTTCCCTTTCGTGGAATTCGGGATAATATTCCAGCTCGAACCCGCAAAGGATTTCGATATCCTTTTTATATTCCCTCGCCAAAGCGCGAATGGAATTTGCGTATTCGTGCAGCTCGTCTACTTCCATACGGTAGGTGGAATAATAATCGGTGTTTGGGAAAAGGTAGGGGGCATGGTCGGAAAAACCGAGGGTTTTTAAGCCTGCCTTTATCGCTTGCTCGACGTATTTTCTATCCTTTCCCTCTGCGTGTTTGCAGCGTTTTGTGTGCGTATGGTAATTATATAACATACTTAAATTATATCGATATTTTTTCAACTTGTCAACCGTAATATGTGAAAAACATTGCAATTTGATAAAGAATGTGCTATAATAGGGAGCGAAATTGCCAAAAGGACGGAAAAACCTTGAACAACGAATATTTTTCCTTTGAACTTATTAAAACCGACCCCGAAACAGGGGCGCGCGCGGGGATTTTGCATACTCCCCACGGCGATATCGAAACCCCCGTGTATATGCCCGTCGGCACGCAGGCTACCGTCAAGGGGGTGTTTCCCCGCGATTTAAAAGAGGCAGGCTCGCAAATCATTCTCGCCAACACCTACCATTTATATATGCGTCCGGGCGACGATATTGTGAAAAAGGCGGGCGGCTTGCATAAGTTTATGCACTGGGATAAGCCCATTTTAACGGACAGCGGCGGGTTCCAGGTGTTCTCGCTGGGTAAGCTCAACAAAATCACCGACGAGGGGGTAGAGTTCTCCTCGAATATCGACGGGAGCAAGCACTTCTTCACCCCCGAAAAAGCCATACAGGTAGAGCAAAACCTCGGCGCGGATATCATTATGGCGTTCGACGAGTGCAGCGAATACGGCTATAACCACGCCCAAGCAGAGGCGGCGATGAAACGCACCTCGGCTTGGCTGGAACGGTGCTATAAATTCCACGACAAGCCCGACCAAGCCCTTTTTCCCATCGTACAAGGCAATATGTATAAAGACCTGCGCGGGGAAAGCTTACGCCGCACCCTGCCTTTCGTAAAGCACGGGATTGCCATCGGCGGCTTGTCCGTAGGCGAACCCAAGCCGATTATGTACGAAATGCTGGACTATTTACAGCCCCTGCTCCCCACCGACGTACCCAGATACCTTATGGGCGTAGGCTCGCCCGATTGCCTTATCGAAGGCACTTTGCGCGGCGTGGATATGTTTGACTGCGTTTTGGCAACCCGTATCGCAAGAAACGGCACGGCGATGACCTCGCGGGGCAGAGTGGTCGTTCGAAACGGCAGATATAAAGAGGATTTTACCCCTCTTGACGAGGAGTGCGATTGCTATTGCTGTAAAAACTACACCAAGGCGTACCTCCGCCATATGATTAACGTCAACGAAATGTACGGCGCAATGCTTTTAAGCTTGCATAATATCACCTTCCTGCACAAGCTTATGAAAGGGCTTAGAAATTCCATTCTCGGCGGTTACGTCAAGGACTACGTACGGGAATTTTATCAAAAATACGGCGGAGAAGGCAAATGGTAAGGGGGAGTTTACCCTCTTTTCATTTTGTTTGGAAAAATTTATCAAAAACACTTGACAAGTATATATTATCGTGATATTATTTTGATATCAACAATCCGTTTGAGGGGAATTTTATGTTAAAAATTGAAAATTTAAGCAAAAGCTACGGGGAAAAGAAAGCGGTAGACGGGTTATCCTTGCATATTAAGCCGGGGGAGCTGTACGGCTTCATCGGGCATAACGGCGCGGGGAAGACGACGACTTTGAAGGCGTGTTGCGGGATTTTAGGCTTTGAAGAGGGGGATATTTTTATCGACGGCGTATCGATTAAGGAAATGCCCTTGGAATGTAAGAAGAAGATAGCCTATATTCCCGACAATCCCGATTTATACGGCTTTATGACGGGTATTCAATTTTTGAATTTTGTGGCGGATATCTACGAAGTGCCTGCCGAGCTTCGCGCGATGCGCATCAAAAAATATGCGGACGCGTTGGAGCTTTCCTTTGCCTTGGCGCAAAATATCTCCACCTATTCGCACGGTATGAAGCAAAAACTGGCGGTCATTTCCGCGCTGTTGCACGCGCCCAAGCTTGTGATTATGGACGAACCCTTCGTGGGCTTAGACCCTAAGGCGGCGCACACCTTCAAAGAGCTTATGCGGGAAATCTGTATGGCGGGCGGGGCGATTTTCTTCTCCACGCACGTGCTTGACGTGGCGGAAAAGCTTTGCGACAAGGTAGCCATTATCAAGGACGGCAAACTGATAAAGGCGGGTACCATGGACGAGGTGAAGGGGGATACCAGTCTTGAAGAGGTATTCCTCGATTTGGTGGACTGATATGATTAAGGCGTTATTGAAAAAACAAGGCTTGGAATATGCGTCCTTCTTTCTGCAGGGCAAGGACGGCAAGCCCCGTAAAAAAAGCGCCGTGCTGGGCTTTGCCGCGCTGATGCTTTGCGGCATCGGGGCGATGGGGGCAAGCTTTTATGTTATGGCGGACTCCCTTTGCGAGCCGTTGGTTGCGGCGGATATGGCGTGGGTGTACTTTTCCCTTATGGGGGTATACGCTACGGCTTTGGGCGCCGTGTTAATGGTATTTTCCGCCAAAGTGAAATTATACGAGGCAAAGGACAACGACCTGCTCTTTTCCATGCCTATTCCTGCGCATATCGTCTTATTTGCGAGAATACTGGGGCTGTACCTCTTTACCCTATTGATAGAAAGCTTGGTACTCGTGCCTTGCATGGTGGAATATTTTATCGTGGCGGGGATTTCGATTACGAGTGTAATCGGCTGTCTTGCCGTGCTGTTGCTTTCCCCGTTGTTTGCCCTTGGGCTGGGCGCGCTTTTGGGGCTGGGGCTTGCTTGGGTTACTGCAAGGCTGCCCTATAAGAACCTCTTTACCACGGTTATCGTTTTGGCGTTTATCGCGGGGTATATGGCGTTATACACCAAAATCAACGAGTATTTGACCTTCGTGCTCGCAAACGGCGAGGCAGTAGGAAAAACGATGAAAACGGTGCTTTATCCCTTCTCCCAGCTTGGGTATGCGGCGACGGGGAATATGCTGTCGTTGCTCTTGTCCGTGCTCATGTTCGGCGGGGCGTTCGGGCTTATCTACCTGCTTTTGGTAAAGACCTATTTCAAGGTCGCTACCATGAAACGGGGAGAGCGCAAAGCCAAATACAAAGAAAAAACGGCGCGTACCGCTTCTCCTCTTTTCGCTTTCTTCAAAAAGGAATTTGCCCAGCTTATTAAAAAGCCTATGTACCTTATCAACGCGTCCATGGGTACGATGATTGCCGCCGTAGCGGGGGTGTTTATGCTTATCTACGGCGATTTTTTCGGCATGAGTGCGGAGATGATTTCCATGATGCCGAAGTTAAGCGAAAACATCGGCTTGCTTATCTGCGCGGTGGCTTGTTTTATGGCGTCATCGAATACGATTGCGGCGTGCAGCGTTTCCTTGGAAGGGGAAAAGCTTTGGATACCCAAAAGTCTGCCCGTTGACGAATGGACGGTACTCAAATCTAAATTTTTATTGCATTTTACGATGACGGCAATTCCCGCAGGGCTGTTTGCGGCTGCGTCGGGGGTTTGCGTGGAGCTTTCGCTTGGCTGGGCGGCTGCGGCAGTGTTTACGGCAATCCTTGCCTCGGCGTTGTTCGGAGCGATGGACTTGGCGGTGAACTTAAAACTCCCCTCTCTTCGCTGGACGAACGAGATTGCGGCAATCAAGCAAAGCGCGTCCGTTATGATTGCTATGTTCGGCGGCTGGGGGATATCTCTTTTACCCGTCGGCGGGTACTTTCTTTTCGGTAAATACCTGCCCCCGTGGGCGTATGCGGGCATTTGCTTTGGCTTGATATCGGCGGGGCTTATCGCTTTGTTGGTATGGCTTAAAAAACGCGGAACGAAACTTTTTAGGGAGCTGTAAGCTATGGAAAATATCATCGTTATCAATAACTTGTATAAAAGCTACGGCGAAGTGAAGGCGGTGCAAAATCTTTCTTTCCGCGTAAAGCGCGGGGAGCTGTTCGCCTTCCTCGGCTTAAACGGCGCGGGCAAAAGCACCACCATTTCAATCATGTGCGGACAATTGAAAAAGGACGGGGGGAGCGTCGAGATTAACGGCAAAAATATCGATACCCACCCCGCTGAAATCAAAAAAGAGCTTGGGGTCGTTTTTCAAAATTCCGTTTTGGATAAACCGCTTACGGTAGAGCAAAACCTCAAAACCCGCGCGGCGCTGTACGGCATTGAGGGCGAGGCGTTTAAAAACCGCTTAAAGGAGCTTTGCGATACCTTTGATTTAGGGGAGATTTTAAATCGTCCCATCGGCAAGCTTTCGGGCGGGCAAAAACGCCGCGTGGACGTGGCACGCGCGCTCATTCATAAACCCTCTATTCTCATTTTAGACGAGCCGACGACGGGGCTTGACCCGCAAACGAGAAAGTCCGTTTGGGCGATTATCGAAAATTTGAGAAAAACGCAAAATATGACCGTCTTTTTGACGACCCATTATATGGAAGAGGCGGCGGACGCCGATTACGTGGTGATATTAGACGCGGGGCAAATCGCGGCGGAAGGTACGCCGTTGGAACTGAAAAATCAATTCACGGGGGATTATATTTCCCTGTACGGGACTGAGGAAAGCGAGGTGCAAAAGCTTGGCAAGCCCTACGAGAAAACGGCGGACGGCTATCGCGTCAGCGTGGAAAACACCCAAGAGGCAACCTCGTTTATTTTGAAATATCCCGAAATTTTCGTGGACTACGAAATCGTCAAGGGAAAAATGGACGACGTATTTTTGTCGGCAACGGGAAAATCCTTAGGAGGTGAAAAGGTATGAAAGAGAATAGCATGTACGAGTTGAAGGCGTGCAGGGCGATGTTTAAGCGCAACGTGCATATGTTCTTTAAGGACAAGGGCACTTTCTTTACCTCGCTAATTACCCCGATTATTTTGCTCGTGTTATACTCCACCTTTTTATATAACGTGTATGAAGACAGCTTTGCAAGCGCCTTTCCGCCTGAAATGCCCATAGACGACTCCTTGCTCAGCGGGCTTGTCGGCGGGTTGCTGTTGTCCTCGCTGATTGCGGTCAGCGGGGTTACCGTACCCTTTTGCGCCAACCTGTTTATGGTGCAGGATAGGGTAACGGGGGCGAGAGGGGATTTCTCCATTACCCCTATCAAGCCTCACTCTATCGCCGTTTCCTATTACTTGGCGACGGTGGTGAACGGCTTAATCGTTTGTATGGTGGCTTTGGGCGCGGGGCTTATCTATTTGGCTTGTATCGGGTGGTATCTTTCCGCGCTGGACGTTCTATTGCTCTTTGCGGACGTGGTGCTGTTGGTTCTTTTCGGCACGGCGCTCTCGTCGTTGATTTGCTATCCCCTGCAATCGCAGGGGGCGATGTCGGCGGTGGGGACCATCGTAAGCTCGGGCTACGGGTTTATTTGCGGGGCGTATATGCCTCTTTCCACCTTTTCCGTTGGGCTTAGAAATACCTTGGGGTTCCTTCCGGGGACTTACGCTACCTCGCTTATCAAAACGCACGCCCTTCAAGGGGTTTGCGACGAGTTTATCGAGCAGGGCTTCCCTGTCGAGGTAATCAAGGAGATTAAGGACGTAGCCGATTGCAATTTGTATTTCTTTGAAAACGCCGTGCCTACTTGGGTATCGTATACTGTGCTTATCGGCAGTATTCTCTTGCTGGTGGGGGCGTTCGTGCTTGTCAACGTATTAAGCGCGCGCACCAAAAGGAAGAATGAAAAATAAGTGAAAAAGAGAAAAAATACAAAACTCCCCTGTAAATCGCTTGCCAAAAGGGGAAAAAACGGCTATCATAAGGGTATAGAAATTTAAGGAGAAGAAGATAATGTTTAATTTATTGACCGAAAATACGCAAAGCGGAAGCGGTTCTTTGTGGGTAATGCTGATACTCATCGCAATCATCGTGGTGTTTATGGTATTCAACAGACGCTCGCAGACAAAAAGACAGCAGGAAACGATGGATATGCTCAATGCCATCCAGCCCGGCAATAAGGTAAAGACCATCGGCGGTATCTGCGGCGTAGTCGTAGAGGTTTGCCCCGAAGACAATACCTTCGTTTTGGAAACGGGTACGGAAGCAAGCGGGAAATCCTATATCAAGTTTGATAAGCAAGCGGTATACCAAACGGACGCCGTAGCTAAGAAAACGGAAGAGCCTGCCGTCCAAGAAGCTCCCGCCGACGAAGCGCCTTTTGAAGAAGCGGCTGCTCCTGCCGAGGAAGAAAAAACGGAAGAATAAAAACAAAACGCCTTCGCATAGGATAAAGCGGAGGTGTTTTTTTATGCGTAATGAAAGTTCGTTTGACGGCGCGTTTTGCGTGGTGAAGGGGGCGGCGCTCGCCCTTGCCTTATCCTTTTTGTCGACGGTAGTGTTCGCCGTGATTTTGCGGTGTACGCAACTGAGCGAAAAGCTCGTTTATCCCGTAACCCAAACCCTAAAGGCAATTTGTCTTTGCATAGGGGCGTTGGTATTCGTGCGCGGGGAGAAGGGCTTGCTGAAGGGCGCGGGAGTAGGCTTGGCGTTTACGGCGCTTTCCTACCTGGCTTTTTCCTCGCTCGGCGGGGATTTTTCCCTGTCGTGGCTGATTATCGCAGAGCTTGCGATTTCCCTTGCCGTAGGCGCGCTTGGGGGTATCGTAGCCGTCAATGTAAAAAACAAATAGGAAACTGTAAAAAAATAGGGCAAAGCGCTTGCAATTTTGCAAAATTTGTATTATAATGGTAACACAAATCCAAATTATCGGGAGGATATTATGATTAAAACGATTGCAAAACCCGCTGAAAAGAAAGTTACCGGCTGCGGTGAATGCAGAAGCACCTGCCAGTCCGCTTGCAAAACGAGCTGCACGGTAGGCAACCAGTCCTGCGAAAGAGTTACCCGCGAAGAAAAAATCGAACGCAGATAATTTTTGCAAAGCAAAAAACGGCGCGCGTATGTTACGCGCCCTTTTTTGCGTTTAGGGGAGTTTATGATTCACGTATTTAACTACAAAGATAAAAATTACATATACGACGTCGGCAGCGGGAGCTTGCACGAATGCGACAAGCCCACCGCCGATTACCTTAAAGCCAAAGAGGAAGGCGAGGCAATCGATATCACCTATATCACGGACGAGCAAATCAAGGAAATCCTTTTGGACGTTGAGGGCTTGAAGGAGCAAGGCTTGCTGTTCAAGGACGAAGTGAGCGCGTACCCCGTGAAAAGCAACGAGGTAAAGGCGCTTTGTATCCATATCTGCCACGACTGCAACTTCCGTTGCAGATATTGCTTTGCGGACGAGGGGGCGTACCATTCCAAGCGCGAGTCTATGAGCTTGGAAACGGCAAAAGCCGCCGTGGACTTCCTCATCGCCAACAGCGGGCATAGAAAGGTTTTGGAAATGGACTTTTTCGGCGGCGAACCCTTGATGAACTTCGACGTACTCAAAAAGACGGTGGCTTATGCGAAGGAAGCGGGGGCGAAGGCGGGCAAGAAATTCCTGTTCACGACTACGACCAACGCGTTGCTCCTTTCGGACGAGGTGATTGAGTTTTTCAATACGGAAATGGAAAACGTGGTGCTGTCTTTGGACGGGCGCAAGGAAATCCACGACGCGATTAGAAAATCGATAAACGGCAAGGGTACGTTCGAGCTTATCATCGACAAAATCAAGAAATTCATCTCCATGCGCGGGGATAAGAGCTATTACGTCCGCGGTACGTTCACCGCGAAAAATCTCGACTTTGCAAAGGACGTACTCTTTATCGCCGACCAAGGGGTGGACTCCATTTCTATGGAACCCGTGGTTACGGAAATCCCCGATTTGCAAATCACAAACGAGCATTTGCCCCGAATCGAAAAGGAATACGAAAACCTTTGCGACGCGTATTTGGAAAGATACGCGAAAGGACAAGGCTTTAACTTCTTCCATTTCAACGTAGATTTAGAGGGGGGACCCTGCCTTTCCAAGCGCGTTTCGGCGTGCGGCGCGGGCAACGAGTATTTCTCGGTTGCGCCCAACGGGGATTTGTATCCCTGCCACCAGTTCGTAGGGGATAATGCTTTCCGTATGGGGAGCGTTTTCGAGGGTATCGAACGCGCGGACATTCGCGAAAAGTTCAAAAACTCGTGTTTATTCACCCGTAAAAAGTGCGGGGATTGCTTTGCAAAGTTTATTTGCTCAGGCGGGTGCAACGCCAACAACTACCATTACAACGGCGACATCGACGAACCCTACGAGGTTACCTGCGGAATGATGAAAAAGCGTATCGAGTGCGCGATGCATATTTTAGCGGAGAAAAAGCTTTTAAAGTGAATTGTGAACTTTGTCCACGTGAAACTTAGGTGAATTGTCCCTAACGGGACGTGAATTGTCTTGCAAAGCAAGACGTTGTGGAAATATTACAATAACGTCGACAAAGTCGGCAATTCACGACGGCTATGCCGTCAATTCACGGCGTAAGCCAACTCACGAAAAGCAACGCTTTTCAATTCACACAAAGAGTTTTTGGCTCAAACGACAGGGTGCGGGGGCAAAAAAACGGCAAGTTTTAATTAAATAGGCAAAAAAAATTGTCAACGCTAAGCGTTATGGCTTGACGGGGTCTATTAAAATAAGGTATAATAAGAAAGTATAATCGTATTTTGGGACAAACCCCAAAAGACAACAGGAGGCTTTTTACAATGGGCAAAAAGAAATCGATTGTATTGATGGTTTTGCTCACCATCGTCATGGTCGTATTATGCGCGATTACGGTATTCCCCAGCTTTGCCATTCCCGGCACGGCAAAAAAATGGAATCCCGCGGTTATGCAATACGACTTCGGTTCGGACCTTGGCGGAGGATACTATGCGTATTACTATCCCGAGGGCGTTATTCCCGAATCCGAATATAAAAATCTTGAAGAGGAAGACCGTGCAGACTACAAAGCGCACGGCGGTTTGTACTTGAGTACGAAGGGCGAACTGAACATTCTTTCCGGCGACGAAGTAACGGAGGAATTCAAAACAAACTTCGCCAAGGCGGCGGCGGAAATCATCGCGCGCTATGAAGCGAAAGGGTATTCCGATTATTGCGTATCCGTCGTGGACGACTACGCGCTTAAAATCGTTCTTCCCGGCTACGAAATCGCAAGCGGGGAAACTTCCGCCTTGCAAAGCGTTGCCAGCACCCTCGACCTTTTCAAAGAAACGGGCGAGCTGGAAATCAAGCTCGGCGAATCGGTAGTAGAGGAGCGCAAGGATTACGAAGTAAACGAAATCATCAAGAGCTTCTCCGTATACACGAAAAATGAAGTGGCGTACCTGCAAATCAAGTTCACGGGCGTTGGCGAGGAGATGATTAAGTCGTATGTAGAGGGCTATGACGCGACGAGCCAAGAAGCGGAAAAGCTTTCTATCGTGCTCGGCGAGCAGACCTTTGAAATCGACCCTACGCAACATATTGACACTAAGCACGTGGTGAAATATCCCGTAGCGTACGAGTCTTCCGTACACAATGCGGAAACGCTTGTGATTTTGTTCAACTCCGCGCTCAATAACGGCGGGTTCGATATCTCCTTCCGCGAGATAGCAAACAGCGATATCCGCACCTTCGAGCCTGCTTACGGCAAGAATACCCTTACCTTGCTCTTCATCGCGTTGGCGGTAGTTATCGTAGGCTTGATTGCTTTCGCAATCGTGAAGACGGGCGGGTTCGGCGTTGCAAACGCATATTCCTTGGTTACCTATCTTCTCATCACCGCGCTCTTCTTTGCATTCGCAACGCAAGGCGTGTTCGAGGTTACCTTGGGTACGGCGCTCGTATTCGTAATGGGTATGGCGCTTCTCACCGCGTTGAACCTCAAAGTATATAAGGCAATCAAGGCGGAGTTTGCGCTTGGTAAAACGGTGGAATCCTCTATCAAGGGCGCATACAAAAAGAACCTTTGGGGTATGGTGGATATCTATGCGGTGCTTGGGCTTGGCGCGGTTGCGCTCCTTATCGGGGCGGCTGGCTTGCAAACGCTCGCTTGGCAGGCGCTTCTTTGTATCGCAACGGGCGCGTTCTGTTCCTTGCTTTGGACGCGCGTGGTAAGCTATATGCTGATGTCCGCAAGCAAAAATAAGTATAACTATTTCCGTTTGGTAAGGGAGGATGACGACGATGAATAAGTTTTTAAACAAAGCTGTGAAAAAGTCCGGTCTTATCTCCATCGTAGTTGCCGCGATTTTGGCGGCAGCCGTTATCGTAGCGGTCATTTGCGGGGTAACGGGTAACGGCGTATTCAACAGCAGTAAGCTTTTAAAGGATTGCCAAACGATTACCGTAACCGTTGACCAAACCACCTATGCAACCAAGCTTGACGAGGTAGAAGAAATCTGCGAAGACGCGTTTGACGGCTTGAAGATTTCCTACACCCTGAAAGGGGAAATGTCGGGCGCGGACAACGAACTCGTTTACGTGTTCGATAAGGACGAGGATTTGAGCGAGGAAAAGAAAGCGTTAGAAGACGCGTTCGACGTCCTCGTAAAGGGCGAATGGAACGGTTCGTTTATTACCGTATCCGCAAACGCTGAGGCAACCAAAGCCGTGCTTGCGAAAAACTACGTTCTCCGCGGCGTGCTTGCGGGCGTAGCGATGATGGCAGCCGTGTTTGCCTATATTTGCCTGCGTTACCGTTTCGGCTTGGGCTTGCTTGCCCTTCGCTGTATGCTGGTCGGTACGGTGCTTTCCGCGATGCTTATCGCGCTCTTCCGTATCCCCGTAACCGCGTCCGTTTCCTATGTGTTTGCTGTAGCGGCGTTGCTTTCCGCACTCACGACCGTGTTCGTGCTGAACAAATTCCGCGCGGATAAAGATACCGAGGATTTTGCAAACGAAGACGTGCTTGTATTCACCGCGCTTGGCGGTGCGGCGCTCGTAATCGTCGGCGCAGTAGCGACGGGCGGGGTTAGATGGTTCGCGCTCGCAGCGCTTATCGCGCTCGTTGTCGCGGCGTTTATCGGTTTGATTTACGCGCCTGCACGTTGCTTGGAATGGAAAGCGGTGGCAGACAGCAAGCCCGTAAAAGGCGCTTACGTCGGCGCGAAGAAAACTTCTGCGAAGGAAAAGAAAGCGCCCGTACAGGCAGAGGTTGCGGAAGAACCCGTTGCGGAAACGGTTGAAGAACCCGTAGAAGAAGAGGTTCAAGAAACGCCTGCGGAAGAACCCGCAGAAGATAGCGCGGAAGAATAATCCATTCCCCGCACACCAAATAGAAAAAGCACAAGGGCGGCGGGGGCGTTGTTCCCGACCGCCCGAAATTTTATTTAAGCTAACCTGACGAGAGCTGACCTCGAAAGGGTTTAACGGCAAAAAATGGCTGGATGCTTCGTTGAACTTCTTGACAATGACATACGACAAGAACGCATTTGGCGGAATATGTGAAAAATAAACTTTTAAGGCTTGCGAGGTCGGCTCTCGTCAGGTGAAAGCGCGCTCATGAAGAAAATCGTTCCCGAATACTCCTTTTCGGCAGAACAACTGAATACGATTGCCTCTCTTGCTCTGCAAACGGGGTACACGGAGCAAATTACGCGGATTTTATATGCGCGCGGGATAGATACCGCGGAAAAAATCCGTCGTTTTATGCGCCCGTCCGAGCGAAATTTCCTTTCCCCCTTCCTTATGAAGGGTATGAAAGAGGCGGTGGAGCTTATCACGCAGGCGAGGGACGAGGGGCGTACCGTGGCGGTATTCGGCGACTACGACGCGGACGGTATCTGCGCCTCGGCAATCATGTACCACGCCTTAAAGGAATTCGGTATCGACGCGCACGTGTACGTGCCTGAGCGCGTGGACGGCTACGGGCTTTCCGTAGAGGCGATAGACCGTATTTTCGAGGAATGCAATCCCGAACTGTTCATTACGGTAGACTGCGGGATTTCCTGCGCCGAGGAAGCGCAGTATATCTACGAGCTTGGCGCGGACGTTATCGTAACCGACCACCACGAATTGCCTGAGGTTTTACCCGATTGCATTATCGTCAATCCCAAGCTCAAGGACGATTACCCCTACGATAACCTTTGCGGGGCGGGGGTAGCGTTCAAGCTTGCCTGCGCGTTAATCGGCGAGGCGGCGTATAAGTATTTGGACTTTGCAACGCTGGCAACCGTTGCGGACAGCGTACCCTTGTTAGGAGAAAACCGCGACATCGTAACCGAGGGGTTAAAACGCTTTAACACCAACATTCGCTCCTGTTTTTCTCAGCTTATCGGCAAAAGCTACGACGGTATCACCGCCCAGACCTTGGCGTTTACCGTAGCGCCGCGGGTAAACGCGGCGGGGCGTATGGGGGACGCGCAGGCGGCGTTCAAGCTGTTCATTTCCCAAAACGAGGCGGAAATTTACGATTTGGCAACCAAGCTTTGCCTGTATAACACTGAGCGTCAAAAGTATTGCGACGAATTGTATACCTCGGCAAAGCGCAAGCTCTTACAAAAGGGCGCGTACGACAACGTGATTATGCTTTCGGACGAGAGCTGGAACACCGGCTTTATCGGCATCGTTGCGGCGCGTATCGCGGAGGAGTACAACCGACCCACTCTTTTATTCGTTCATCACGGGGATATGCTCAAGGGCAGCGCGCGCAGTATCGAAAGCGTGAATATCTTTAACGCCTTAAAAAGCTGCTCCGCGCATATCGAGGAGTTCGGCGGACACGCCCAAGCCGCAGGCATTAATATTAAATTTGAAAATTTCGACGCCTTAGAGAGGGCGTTAAACGAAGAAATCGGCAGAACGTATACGGAAAAAGACTTTGAGCAAACCATTCCCGTCAGCGAGGAGATAACGGGCGCGTTTCCTGAAAAATTCGCGCGGGAGCTGGCGCAGATGGAGCCGTACGGCGTAGGACACAGACGTCCCTTATTCTCCATTTCGGCAGGGGCATGTACGGCGCGGGCGGTCAAGCCTATGTCCCCGCATTTGAGCGTAAAAAGCGATTATATCGACCTTATGTACTTTTCCGGGGCGAAGAATTTAAAGATTATCGAAAGCGACGTTAGAAAGGATTTTATCTTTGAAATCAACCTTTCCAAATTCAAGGGCAGGGAGTATATCAAGGGCTACGTGCGCGATTTACTCTACGACGGGCGCACGGGTCGGGCTACTGCGGAAAGCATTTTCGCAAACTCCATCGCGCGGTTCTACGCGCCGAGCGCGGAAATCGAGCCTGTCGAGCTTTCGACGGAGGAAATCAAGGCGCTTATAAGACAAAAGCGCGCGGAATGCGCCTACGGGCTTTGCCTGATTGCCTCAGATAGAAGAACCCTTCGTTTCTATGAGGAACTTGAGGATATGGGCTGCGATTTGTTTTATCCCTCGTCGAGGAATTTGGCGAACACGCTCATCGTATCTCCCGCGCCCGATTGCGACCTTTCGGGGTTTAGGGACTTCGTGTTCCTAGATACTCCCGCCGATTTCCATATCGAGTCCGTTGGGGGCAGGCAGGTATTTGTCAACCGCGAAATTTGCGGGTATAAAATGTTTGAAACGCTGGACGTTGCAAGAGAGAGCCTATTGGATATTTTTTCGGCGCTGCGCAGAGAGGTAAACAATCTCTACGGTCAAACGGCGGAGGAGCTGGCGAGCTTTTGCGGCGGACTGGGCTTTGATAAGCGGGAGTTCATCTTTGCACTGAACGTATTCGAGGAGCTTGGTTTAGTGTCCTTTGGAGAGGGCA
This sequence comes from Candidatus Scatosoma sp., assembly GCA_045611525.1. Classification (GTDB taxonomy): domain Bacteria; phylum Bacillota; class Clostridia; order Christensenellales; family Borkfalkiaceae; genus Scatosoma. The sequence goes on from JAZKXK010000060.1 coordinate 25,318, forward strand.
AGCTCACCGTGTATCGCGGGATTAAAGCCGAGCTTAGCGATTCGGGGATTTATAGGAAGGTTTGTTTGTTACAGCAGAATTGATTTTTATAAGAGGCAAATATGGAAACCACGCTGGAAAAAATCAATGCAATATACGAAGGCGAAGACAGGGCGATGCTCATTAGAGCGCACACCTTTGCCCAGGAGGCGCACGCAAATCAAAAGCGCGCCTCAGGCGAGCCGTACTTCATACACCCTTGCGCCGTCGCGGATATTTTGATGGAGCTGGGCTTGGACGCCGCAACGATTGCGGCGGCGCTTTTGCACGACGTTATCGAGGATACCGACTCTACCGCCGAGGATATTAAGCAGGAATTCGGCGATGAGGTGTTGGGGTTGGTCAGCAGCGTTACCAAGCTTGAAAAAATCGTTTTCAAATCCAAAGAGGAAGAAAACGCGGAAAATTTCCGTAAAATTTTCGTTGCGATGGCAAAGGACGTGCGGGTTATCATCATCAAGCTTGCCGATAGACTGCACAATATGCGTTCCTTGAATTTCCTTTCGCACGAGCGCCAGCAACGTATGGCGAACGAAACCTTGGATATCTTCGCGCCTCTTGCGGGCAGACTGGGTATTTCGCAAATCAAGTGCGAATTAGAGGATTTGTGCTTGAAATACCTCGACCCCGAATCCTACGAGTATTTGCTTTATAACATTCGCGAACGCTTGTCCGAGCGAAAGGAATTCGTAAGCGGTATCGTAGAGGAGTTAAAAGAACTGATGAGCGCGGACGGGATAGAAGGGGAAGTGTTCGGCAGACCCAAGCATTTCTATTCCATTTATAAGAAAATGAAGAACAAGGGAAAGACCCTTGACCAAATTTACGATTTAACGGCGGTACGCGTTATCGTAAAAGATATCAAGGAATGCTACACCGTACTGGGTCGTATCCACGAGAAGTGGAAACCCATTCCCGGCCGCATTAAGGACTATATCGCTACCCCCAAGCCCAACAAGTATCAATCCCTGCATACCACGGTTATGACGAGGTACGGTCAACCCTTTGAAATCCAAATCCGTACGGAAGAAATGCACCGTATCGCGGAATTCGGTATCGCGGCGCACTGGAAGTACAAAGAGGGCAAGACCGAAGAAGAAAACACTAACTTCGAAAACCGCCTGGCCTGGCTTAGAGAGGTTATGGAATGGCAGGGGGATTTGAAAGATTCTAAGGAATTCATCGACGCTCTCAAAACGGAATTGTACAGCCACGAGCTTTTGGTGTTCACCCCTAGGGGCAAGGTCATTTCTCTGCCCCCCGAGGCTACGCCTATCGACTTTGCTTACGCCATTCACTCGGAAGTCGGCAACCGTTGCACGGGCGCGCGGGTCAACTCCAAAATCGTGCCTTTGACGACGAAGCTGGAAGTCGGCGACGTGGTGGAAATTATCACCTCGCCAAACTCCAAGGGACCCTCAAGAGACTGGTTAAAATTTATAAAATCGTCCAGCGCGAAGGCGAAAATCCGTCAATTTTATAAGAACGAGTTAAAGGACGAAAATATCCGTATCGGTCAAATCAAGTTAGAGGACGAGGCGAAGAAAAAAGGCTTTACCTTGAATACCCTTTTGACCGAGGAAAGCTTTAAGCGTATCAGCGAACGCTTCTCTTTTAACGAGCAAGCGGAAATGTTCGCGGCGGTAGGCTACGGCTCTATCTCCGTCAATCAAATTTTATTCAAGCTCATCGACTTCTACCGCAAGGAAACCCCGACGGCGTTCGAGGTTCACGCAGGCGGGGGCGGGAAGACGCCCGGCGGCGTGCTTATCAACGGACAAACGGGTATGCTCGTGCATTTTGCGGGCTGTTGCTCGCCCGTACCGGGGGACGAAATCGTGGGCTATACCTCCCGCGGGCGCGGGGTAGTCGTGCATCGCGCCGACTGTCCTAACCTTAAAGGGGTGGATAAGGGGAGATTGCTTTCCGCAGCGTGGCAAATCGAGGCGGGCGCAAAGCAACGCTACAACGCCAACATTGCTATCCGCGCAGCCGACCAAGGCGCGGCGCTTGCGCTGCTTTCGCAGGTGGTCGCCGAGTTAAAGCTCTCCATTACCATGGTCAACGGCAGAATTGACAAAAACCACGACGCGGTATTAGAGGCGTCCATTTCTTTGGCGGATATAAGCGAAGTGGATTTGCTTATCAAAAAAATGCAGGCGGATAAGCGGATTTATAAGGTTCATCGTATTACTTCTTTATCATAATAAAGCGTGAATTGCCCTGCGGGCGTGAATTGTCCTGTGGACGTGAATTGTCCCTAACGGGACGTGAATTTTCTTGCAAAGCAAGACGTTGTGGGGATATTACAATAACGCCGACGAAGTCGGCAATTCACGACGGCTATGCCGTCAATTCACGGCGTAAGCCTATTCACGTAAGCTTGCTTACAATTCACTTCATAAGAGGCTCTTATGCAAATCATCACCATCTATCCCCGCGGGTTTGGGGCAAACGCTTACGCTCTTACCCAAGACGGCAAAAGCGCCGTTGTCATCGACCCGTCGGGCGGAAAAGTAGAAAGCGAACTTATCAAACGCGGGCTTGCGCCCGCGTACGTGCTTTTAACCCACTGTCATTTCGACCACGTGGGCGGGGTTGCCGTACTTCAACAAAGCGGTGCAAAGGTGCTTTGCTCGGCAAAGACGAAAGCCCTTATCGGCACTTCCGCCGACCTGTTCGATATGGCGGGTATGCCCCGCGTACCCTTTACGGTAGACGAAACCTTTGACGAGAACGAGGAGAAGCTCCTTTGCGGTATGCGGATAAAAGCCATTCCTACCCCAGGGCATACTTCGGGGAGCGTTTGTTATCTTGTAACCGATAACGAGGGGGGCAGGTATTTGTTCACGGGGGATACCCTCTTTTTAGGCAGTATCGGGCGCACCGATTTTCCTACGGGAAATATCGGGGATTTGCGCGCTTCCTTGAAGCGCCTTTCCGCCCTAGACGGCGATATGCCCGTTTATCCCGGACACAACGAGCAAACCACCCTCGAACACGAACGCAAGAATAACCCTTTTATGGAATAAACTATGTTCAAGACCAACTGTTCCTTTTTAGAAAACGAGCTTTTAGACGTCGTGCGCTTATTTAAGCGCAGACCGCAAGCCATCGAACACTCTTTTCGCTTTGAAGAGGGAGTGTTTTATAATGCTTTTTGCATAGACGGACAGTCGTTTTCTTTTGAAGATAGGGGGCAGGTACAAGACGAATTAGAGTTTAAACGCTTTGAACGCCGTTTTGCCAAGCTTAGATTGTATGAAATTTTAAGCAATTTGTACAATGAAAAAATGCCTTGGGGGGCTTTGACGGGGATTAGACCTACCAAGCTTGCCTATATGGAAAAGGAAAACGGGCGGGATTTTACGCAGCTTTTTAACCGTATGCAGGTACGCGAGGATAATATCAAGCTGGTTGCGGATATCCTCAAAACGCAAGAGGGGATTTACGAAAAAAAGGACGGCAACACAGACCTCTTCGTATCCATTCCCTTTTGCCCGACCAAGTGCGCGTATTGCTCCTTTATTACTGCGCCGATTGATAAGACGAGGCATTTTTTGCCCGCTTACCTTGATGCTTTGGATAAGGAAATCGCCTCGGCAAAGGAGAGCGTGGGGCATCTTAGAAGTATCTATATCGGCGGGGGTACGCCGTTTGCTTTAGACGCGCCCGATTTGGAGAGGGTAGTAAAGAGCTTGGACGGGCTTTTCAAAACTTGCAATCCGCACGCCGAATATACGGTAGAGGCGGGTCGCCCCGACGTGTTTTCCGACGAAAAGCTGGCAATTTTAAAGGACTACGGGGTTACGAGAATTTGTATCAATCCCCAAAGCTTTTCAAACGAAACCTTGCAAAAAATCGGCAGAAAGCATACCGAAGCGGACGTTTACCGCGCGTTTGCCATGGCGGAAAAGTATGATTTCGATATTAACGTGGACTTGATTGCAGGTCTAACGGACGAAACGCCCGAAGTATTCGCGCAAAGCGTAGAAAAAGCGGTGCAAACGGGCGCGGAGAATATCACGGTGCATTGTCTTTCGCTCAAATCGGGGGCAAAGCTCAAAGAGGAAACAGAGTACTTAGAAAACGATTTCATCTCAGCCATGGTAGCCTCGTCTCGTGAAATTTTAAGCCAAAACGGCTATATGCCCTATTATATGTACCGTCAAAAGTACCAAGTGGGCAACAACGAAAACGTGGGCTGGACGAAAGCGGGCAAGGCGTGCGTGTACAATATCGATATTATGGAAGAAATCGCCGATAACTTGGCGCTGGGCGCAAACGCCGTTTCCAAGCGGGTGTTTACCGAAAAAGGGCTGATTACCCGTTTCGCCTCGCAAAAGGATTTGAAGACGTACATTGAAAACGTAGATACTTTGATAGAAAAACGCAAGGAATTTTTCAAATAAGACAAAAATAATCAAAAAACGGCGTGTTTTTGATTTACTTTCTTAAAAGAAAGTGCTAAAATAGTAAAGACGGCTGTCTGAGGGGCTCGATTCTCCACGGTCAACTCAGCGGTACGAGAATAAATTTCCATATCAGGAGGATAAAAAAGATGGAAAAGAATGAAATCATTGCAAAATTTGCAACCCACGAAGGCGACACCGGTTCGCCCGAAGTACAAATCGCGCTTTTGACGTATCGTATCAATCACTTGAACGAACACTTGAAAGCAAACAAGCAGGATAACCACTCCCGTCGCGGTCTTTTGAAGATGGTAGGTAAGCGCCGCGGTCTTTTGGACTATTTGAAAGCAAAAGATATCGAAAGATACAGAGCAGTTATCGAAGCGTTGGGTCTTAGAAAATAATGCAAGCACGAAAGGGCGGGTTATTTTAACTCGCTCTTTTTTGTGATGGATAACCAAGCAAACATAATCCAAGCCCGCCCAAAGGCGCGTCTTTTCCGCGCTTTCAGGCTCATCGTCATTGTAATACGTTGGTATTACTGCTTCCTCTTCGCCAAAAATCGTCAAAAAATCCGCACCTTTGGGTGCGAAGCAATTTTCAGCGAACGAATTTTGTTTTAGACGAGGCGGAGGGGGCAGATAAACCTTAAAGGTTTAACAAAGCCGACAACGATGTATGGGGCAAAATTCGCCGCTCAAAATCGTGTTTGGATTATGTTTGCTTGGTTA
>JAZKXK010000061.1:0-9002 GCA_045611525.1 Candidatus Scatosoma sp.
CTATCACGATGGTAATGGCAGCTCGCGGCGGTGCAGAAAAGATGAGATATGACCAAATCGATAAAGCACCCGAAGAAAGAGCACGTGGTATTACAATCAATACCGCACACGTTGAATACCAGACCGACGCACGTCACTATGCACACGTTGACTGCCCGGGCCACGCTGACTACGTTAAAAACATGATCACCGGTGCTGCTCAAATGGACGGCGCTATCCTTGTTTGCGCAGCGACCGACGGTCCTATGCCCCAGACCCGTGAGCACATTCTGCTCGCTCGTCAGGTAGGCGTTCCTTATATTGTAGTATTCATGAACAAGACCGACCTTGTTGATGACGAAGAATTGCTTGAACTCGTAGAAATGGATATTAGAGACCTTCTTTCCTCCTACGACTTCCCCGGCGACGATATCCCCGTTATCCGCGGTTCTGCGTTGAAAGCACTTGAAGTTGCTTCTTCCGACAAGCCCGCTGATGAAATTATGGCGGATCCCGCAGTAGCTCCCGTGCTTGAACTTATGGCAGCTGTAGACTCCTACATTCCTACCCCTGCACGTGAAGATTCCAAGCCCTTCCTTCTTCCTGTAGAAGACGTATTCACGATTTCCGGTCGTGGTACCGTTGCTACCGGTCGTATCGAACGTGGTGTTGCTCACGTTGGTGAACCCGCTGAAATCGTTGGTCTTATCGACAAGCCTATGACGACGACCATTACCGGTCTTGAAATGTTCCACAAGCTTTTGGATGAAGCTCAGGCAGGCGACAACGTTGGTGCACTTCTTCGTGGTATCAACAGAACGGATATCCAAAAGGGTCAAGTTATCGCGAAACCCGGCACGGTTGCTACCGGTACGGAATTCCAGGCTCAGGTTTACGTTCTTAAGAAAGAAGAAGGTGGCCGTCATACTGCATTCTTCAACCACTACAGACCTCAGTTCTTCGTTCGTACGACGGACGTTACCGGTATGATTGAACTTCCCGAAGGCGTAGAAATGGTTATGCCTGGCGACAACATCGAAATGAAAGTTGTTCTCATTAAGCCCGTAGCACTCGAAGAAGGTCTTCGTTTCGCTATCCGTGAAGGCGGCAGAACGGTTGGTTCCGGTGTTATCACGAAAATCCTTAAATAATTAAGGCAATTTAAAATATTAGCAGCTTACTCGAAAGGGTAAGCTGTTTTTATATTCTTGACAAATATGGCTTACCGTGGTATAATGATACTATCGAACTTACGGAGTACAGTTATGAAGAAAGTTATTTCCTGCCTGCTTGCGGGCAGTATGCTTTTTACCCTTGCCGCGTGCAAGGACGACGAGGAAAGCTCTTCCACTGATTATTATCAAATCGCAATCGATAACGGTTATACGGGTTCACAAGCGCAGTTTATCGAAGATATTTCCTCGCTTGGGGTAGAGCTTGGCAGCGGCGTTAAAGAGGTAAAACGCGATGGGAACACCCTCATAATCATTCTCCACGACGGTACAAGCTTTGAGATAGACCTAGCCGCAAGCGACGGTGAGGACGGTAAAACGCCGTATATCGGCGAAAACGGCAACTGGTGGATAGACGGCGAGGATACGGGCGTCGTCGCGGAAGATAAAACGGAATACACCTTGACCTTTAACGATAGCTATGAAAATTTCGATAGCGAAATGAAGGTTAAAAAAGGAGATTGTGCGGAATTGCCCACGCCCGAGCGCGAAGGCTACGTTTTTGTCGGTTGGTTTACGGGCGCAGGCGCAAACGATAAGCAGTTTACCTCTTACGACCCCGTTTTGTGCGATATGAATTTATATGCAAAATGGGCGCTTGTAGACGAGTATTACTATACCGAAGGCTTGGTATTCAAGTATAATAACTTCGACGGCTATATTGTAAAATACGATGTTGAAAAGGGCAGTAATATCCGCCGTACCGTTGAAGAAATACATATTCCCGCCTATTATAACGACGGTATACACGGCGCTTTGCCCGTTTTAAGCGTGGGTAGCGAAGCTTTTGCCTATTGTTCAAGTTTGAAGAAGGTGCATTTACCCGAAACCTTGACGATGATAGGTCAATGGGCGTTTAGAGGCTGCGCCGCATTAGAGAGTATAGATTTGCCCGACGGTCTAAAAACCGTACACGGGGATAGCTTTGAGGATTGCACTGCTTTAAAAGAGATTAAAGTATCGCAAAACAGCGAAAACTTTAAGGTAGTAGACGGTATGTTGTACCGCAAAAACGGTATTTTGGTGCGTTGTCCTGCGGGTTTAGAGGTTAAAAAGGTAATTTTAGAGGCAGGTACGAATTCCGTCAATCCCTACGCCTTTTCGGACAATCCGTATATCGAAGAAGTGGACTTGCAGGGCATAAGCGAAGTGCCGAATTATCTGTTTAAAGAGTGTATCGCCTTAAAAACGGTAAAGCTTCCGCAAACGGTTACGGGTATTCATCAAGGTGCATTCGCAAAATGTACTGCGCTTGAAGGCATAGAATTGCCTGACGGCTTGCTTACACTTGAAACCTCGGCGTTTAACGAATGCAAGGCGTTAAAAAGTATTACTTTGCCCGAAAACATAACGGAAATAGCGGAAACAACCTTTATCAACTGCGAAGAGCTTATGCAGGTCGTCGGCTTGGAAAGGGTTACGAGCATAGGCGATTCTGCATTTTCAGGCTGTAAAATGCTACAGGTGAGCGATTTAACTGCCGTAAAAACGGTTGGGGAGCATGCTTTCTTGAATTGTATCAGCATCCAGAGCGTTACTTTCTCCAACCAAGTCCGTTTCGAGGGAGAAAAAGCATTTTTTGGTTGGACGGAGCATCAAACGATTACCTTTGAAGAATTAGCATATCCGCTTGAAGACTGGCACGACGACTGGTATACGGGTTCTAACGCAACCCTCGTATGGGGAGACGCAAATGAAGCTTAAGAGGATAGAGCTAATTGCAATTCTTATTTTATGTGCGGTAACCGTTGCGCTTGATTTTCTATCCGTTCCGTACCTTGAAAATCAAATAAGAAATGCCTTTTTCAATCATATCGTCCAACAAACCTGCGGGGCGGTGGCTGTACTGCTTCTTATGCATAGGTTAGAGCTTAAGCTTTTTGGGAAACCGCAAAAGCTTTTGTATTTACTTCCTTGCCTTATCGTGGCGATAGATAACTTTCAATTCTACGCCTATTTTAGCGGTAAAATGGAGCTTGTCCATACCCAACCTATCGATTTCCTGCTTTTTGGCTTAAACTGCTTTACGGTAGGGTTATTTGAAGAAGGCATATTTAGAGGTATTGTTTTTAGCGTGCTTGCAGGCGTATTCAGCCAAGATAAGAAAGGGCTTTGGAAAACCTATATAGTTTCTTCCGTGATATTTGGAGCCGCCCATTTATTTAACGGATTTTCCATCGCAACGATATTGCAAGTATGCTATACGACGCTGACGGGCGGTTTATTCGCATTCGTACTGCTAAAAACCAAAAATATTCTCTGCTGCGCATTCGTGCATGGGTTGTATAACTTCTGCGGACTGCTTTTCGACGTTCCAGCAAGAATGGGGCTTGGAGCAGGGGTGGTAATCGACCTTGGCACCGCAATTACCATGCTAACCGTTAGCATTTTTACGATAATCTTCGTTTTATACTCCGTTTATCGGTATACAGAGGAAGAACGCGCGGAATTGTATCAAAAGCTCGCAATTCCCGCAAAAAACCAAGAAAAATAAGCAATTATGCCACACATAATACCTATGTGTGGCATAATTGTCCTTATAATTACTATGTTTCACGTAATACCTACGTCTAGCATACTACTAAAAACCCCGCCCTTTGAATGAAAAGGCGGGGTTTTGGCTATTTAATGTTGTTCCACATACGGTTGACGCGTTCGTTTTCTTCCTTATCAAAGAAGTTCATTACGACCAAGCGATTTTTGGTGATTGCGTCGGGATACTGTGCAAAGAGCTGTCTGCGGGTTGCCGACTCAGAAACGATAAGGGGAGCGAAGCCGTTTCCAAAGAAATAGGAGAGGTCGTATTCTACGGTGTTTTCCTCGTCTTCCTCGGCGCTGTAAGAATAGTCCACGTAATTATAAATCTGCTCGCCTGCGATACAGCTTGTATAGCCGATATAATACATATTGCGGATAACGTTATCGGGACGGGAGAGGAAGTTAACGAAGGCTTGCGCAAGCTCTTTGTTCGCGCCTTCCATCATAACCCAACCGTCAAACCACAAATTCGACGCGGCTTTGGGGATACTGTATTCCAGCTCCAAGCCGTTGGCTTCCGCCATATCCATGATATATACGGCGTCCCCACTCCATTGATAGGACGCGTCTAATCTGCCGGCGGCTACGTCGTTTTTTCCCTCGTCCGTTTCCAAGCCGTACAGATTTTTTCGCGCTTTTTCCAAAAGTTTTTTCACTTCGCCCATCGTGGAGGGGGAGGTATCGTTCATTTTTTGGGATAAAAGCGCCGCATAGTTAGGGGAGGCAGGGTCTAAGGCAAGCAGTTCGTTTTCATAGTACATACCCAAGCCCATAAAATAGGAATCGCGGGTGTTGTCCTTTGCGGTGATTTTGCGCTCGCATTCCTTAGAGGTAAGGCAGTGCCAACTGCTCATGATTTCACGAGCCTCGTCCGTGCTTGCGCCGATTTTTTCGGGATTGTATACGAATCCCGTTGAACCCCACATATATCCTGCGATATAGCCCGTTAAATCGGCTTTATCGAAGATATCTAAGGTGTACGAGGAAACGTTCTGCGCGTAGTAATTGCCTTGAATTTCGGGGTTGTAAAAGCTTTCGTCAAAGGGCAGGAGCTTGCCTTCCGATTTGAGCTTCATCGCCATATATTCGGAGGGGCAAAGCAAATCGTAGCGATCGCCCATTTTGATTTTATTGTACATGGTTTCGTTGTCCTGCAACGCCACGTATTCCACCGTGATTTTCTTGCCCGTTTCCTGTAAATACCAGTCTTCAAACTCCTCGTAAAGAGGTCTGCTGTCCAAAAGGTCGACGCCCGTTTCTTCCTTAAACCATTCTACGTAGTCCATAACGTCCTCGTCCTCGGTATCAAGGAAGCTTCCGCCCATATCGATATACTCGTCCCAGCTTGCTACGCGGAGCACGTTTTCGCCTTTAACGTCGTCCTCTTGGGTGCAAGCGGTAGACAGTGCGCTAAACAGCATACAAAAGGCAAGGATAAAAGTGAATTTCTTTTTCATTTCTTTTTACTCCTCGTTTTGCGGTAGGTGGCGATATTTGCAAAAACAACCACGCCGACGATAATAAAGAAGATAATGGCGGTAAACGCCCAGTACGCGGCTTTGATTTGCGGGCCTACCACGTTGTTTTTATCCAAGCCGTAGATATGCGTACTAATCGTTTTGAAGGAATCGGGTTTCGTATACGCCGTAATGACGTAATCGTCCAAGGACAGGGTAACCGCCAACAAGAAACCGGACAAAATCCCGGGTAAAATTTGCGGAATGACTACCGAAAAGAGGGCTTTTGCGGGGGTAGCGCCAAGGTCTAACGCCGCCTCGTAGAGGTTGTTGTCCATTTGTTTGAGCTTAGGGATAACCGAAAGCAAAACGAAGGGGGTACACAAAATCATTTGCCCTAAAACGAGGGGTATATAGGTGGATTTATCAAATCCAAAGAAAGAAACGAACAAAGCAAAGGAGATTGCCGTAACAACCTCCGCGTTGATGACGGGGATACGGTTGATTGCTGAAAGGGCGGCGTTTGCTCTCTTTTTGGAATAATAAATGCCGATTGCGCCTACCGTGCCCAAAAGGGTGGAAAGGGTAGCCACGACGACAGCCAAAAGCATGGTTTGCAAAACCACCTGCAACGGCTCGTTTTCGATATCGAAGAAATATTGATAGTGCGCCCAGTCAAAGCCCGTCCAGCCCTCTTGAATGGTATCGCTTGCGTTAAAGCTGTTTACCGTTAAGAAGAAAATCGGGAAGTAAATAAAGAGCAAAATCAAAGCGATAAACGCCCATTTTAAGATACTTTTTACTTTTACCATAAGGAAGTACCTCTCGTTTCCGTTTGTTCTTCTGCGCTAAACCCGCCCGTAAGGTAAGTAACCAAAAACATAAACAGCAAAAGCACCAGCGCGATAAACGACCCGTCGTGCCACAAATCCCCCATAAAGTAATCGTCAATAAGCTTACCGATGATTTTTACGTTACGGAAGGTGAGGTAGTTGGATACGACGTAGTTGGTCATAGACGGTAAAAATACCATAGAAACGCCACTCATAATCCCCGCCTTAGAAAGGGGCAGGGTTACCTGCAAAAAGCCCTTTGCGGGGGTAGCGCCGAGGTCTTTTGCCGCTTCTAAATAGCTCTTGTCTATCTTGATAATCGTGGTATAGATAGGTAAAATCATAAAGGGCAGGAAGTCGTACACCATACCGATAATGGTGTTGGCGATATTCCAAGCGTGGGACTTATTATAGGTACCGAGCCATACGAACAGCTCCTTTAAGGCGTTGATACGCAGTACGAAGTTGACCCACATAGGCACGATAAAGAGCAGCAAAAGCACCGATTTGTTTTTCAGCTTGCAATTTGCGATAATATAGGCTACGGGGTAAGCGATTAAAAGGCAAAGGAAAGTACTCGTAAAGGAGATAAACAAGCTTTGCATAATCGTCTTGAAGTTATACGATTTAAAGAACGCGAAAAAGCCCTCGCCGTTTTCGTTAAAGAATACGCGCACGTATTCGAGCGTGAATTTCCCATCGTCGTTGGTGAACGCGTAGTACACGATGATAAAGAGGGGAATCAGCACGAAAACCGCCAAGAACAACCCATACGGAATTGCTAAAAGCTTTCGCGAAAAGTGGGGCTTGAACTTGGTTTTCGTCATTTTTTCGCGCCCTCCGCCACTTTAAGGGTCAAACGGATTTTATCCTTGGGAATAATCAGGCTGACGAGGTCGTTTTCGTTCCACAAATCCTCGCAGGCAAGCACGTAATCTTCCTCGTTTTCCGTACGGACGATATAGCGATAGTATTCGCTCTTATAGATAAGGGAAATGATATTGCCGCGCGCGCCGCCTTCATCAAGGTTGTCGCTCATGGTGATATCGTGCAAGCCGACTTCAACGTTTACTTCCGTACCCGTTAAATCAAGGCGTTCGCCTTTTGCCGTGATAAGGTAGCCTTCCTCGTCCAAACGGCTGCCGGGATACAGCTGCGTAACGTCGCATTCAAACTCGCCGTCGCCGAATTCTACCGTATTGCGCTTGGTGATAACCCCCGTAAACTTGTTGACGCGGAACTTCTTTCTCATAACGTGAATGCCGTCGGGGTCGACGGTCAAACCTACGGTTGACCCCGTTTCGGGGGCAACGGTGCTTTGGATTTCGATTTCGTATCTTCCGCACTGTACGAGGATTTGATAGTGGATACCCTTGAAAATAACCGAGGTAACCTTGCCTTTAAGCTTACTCTCGTCAGCGGAGACGATTTTTACGTCCTCAGGGCGTACGACGACGTCCACAGGCTCGTCCTTTTCAAACCCGCCGTCAAGACAGGTAAACGCCTTTCCGCAGAACCGCACCTCGCCGTCTTTTGGCATAACCCCCGTAAAGATATTGCTCTCGCCGATGAAGTCGGCGACGAAGGTGTTTTGCGGTTCGTTATAAATTGCTTCGGGCGTACCGATTTGTTGGATAGACCCGTCCGACATAATAACGATGGTGTCCGACATAGTAAGCGCTTCCTCTTGGTCGTGCGTAACGTAAATAAAGGTAATGCCAAGGCGCTTGTGCATGGCTTTGAGTTCAAGCTGCATTTCCTTGCGCATTTTCAAGTCAAGCGCGCCGAGGGGTTCGTCCAAAAGCAAAATTTCCGGCTCGTTCACGATAGCGCGGGCGATGGCGATACGCTGTTGCTGACCGCCCGAAAGGGTGGAAATGCTTCGCTTTTCAAAGCCCGTTAAATCGACAATTTCCAAGGCTTTTCTAACCTTTTCTTCAATCACCGCTTTGGGGAGCTTGGTATATTTAATTTTCTCGTTTCCCTTTTTATCGACGAAGGTCGTTTCGATGCGTTTGAGCTTTAACCCGAACGCAACGTTTTCAAAAACGTTAAGGTGGGGGAAGAGCGCGTATTTTTGGAAAACGGTATTGACGGGACGCTTGTTGGGGGGGAGGGTACTGATATCCTCGCCGTTTAATAGGATTTTCCCGCTTGTAGGCAGTTCAAAGCCCGCAATCATACGCAGGGTCGTCGTCTTACCGCAGCCCGAGGGGCCTAAGAAGGTAACGAATTCGCCCTTGCGAATGCTTAAATTCAAATTTTCCACAACGGAAACGCCGTCAAACTCCTTGCCGACGTCCAAAAGCTCGATAATAGGTTTTTGCTGATTGTTCTTTTGCATAGCTTTTCTCCCTAAAATTAAAAGTTGGGGGGTGTGGATATCCACAAAAATTTCGCTTTTCCCGTACCCTTATTCACGATAGAGTGCGGTTTGTCGGCGGCGTAGTAAAACGCTTCGCCCTTTTTACATATATATTGTTTATTGCCGAGGATAACGGCGATTTTGCCTTCTAATACGTAACCGAATTCCTCGCCCTCGTGGGGGATATCGCCCGTCGTTTCCGCTTGATGGGCAAGCTCTACCAAAACAGGCTCCATCATATTCTTTTGCGCGTTGGGGATAAGCCAGTTCCAAAGCACGCCGTCCGCGTCCTTTTCGATGAACTCGTTTTTGGAAAAGACGATTTTTTCTTCCGTTTCTTCCTTAAAAAATTCGGCAAGATTGCTCCCCAAAGCGGATAGGATATCCGTCAGCGTTGCGATAGAGGGGCTGTTCAAGTCGTTTTCAAGCTGTGAAATATAGCCTTTGGTTAGCTCGCATCTATCGGCAAGCTCTTCCTGCGTCAAGCCTTTTTGGTTGCGCATTCGCCTGATTTTTTCACCTAATTCCATGCTTTGTCCTCGGTTTGTTAAAAATAAACGGAAAGTTTAGTTAAAATAAACTTTCCTACGAAAATCAT
>JAZKXK010000062.1:0-11334 GCA_045611525.1 Candidatus Scatosoma sp.
TAACGATGCCCGCAACGCAGCCTGTCAACGTAAGAGTACCTGCTCCCGCGGCTCAACCTATCAACGTAACGATGCCCGCAACGCAGCCTGTCAACGTAAGAGTACCTGCACCTGCGGCGCAGCCTATCTCGGTAAATATGCCTGCTTCGCAGCCTATTAACGTGAGGGTTCCCGCGCCTACGTCGCAGCCTATTAACGTAAACGTGCCTCAGCAACCTGCGGCGCATCCCATCAGCGTAAATATGCCCGCTAACGCGCAGCCTATTAACGTAAATATACCCGAGCAAAAGGTTGCTCCCATCAACGTACACGTACCTGAGCAGAAGGGCGGCTTGAGCTTGGATAAGGTTCCTCCTATCAGCTTATTGCATTTGGAAAACGACACCGTTGAAAAAGAAGAAACGGCGCAGCCTATGCCTCCTATCAACATTCAGGTGCCTGAACAAACTGCTCCTCAAATCATCTGCCCTATGGCAAAGAAAGAGGAAGTAAAGGAAGAACCTGAAACGAAGGAAGAAACGACGCCTGTAGTTGCGCCTATCGTAGCCCCCGTCGTTGCACCCGTGGATACGGACGAGGAAGAGGAGAAGGAAGAAGCGCGTGCTTGGGAGCTTCGTTGTCCTACCTGCTCTAAACGAGTTAAGACGAAGGTAGGTTCGGAATATCACCGCTGCCCTTGCTGCGGTAAGGTTTTCCACCTTCAAAAGAAGTTTAAAAACATTCTCGATAACTAAGCCTCACGGGTTTGTTTAAAAAAGCGGTTTAGCAAAAGGCGACCCTTAAAAGCGGAAAGGCTTTTAAGGGTCGTTTCTCTAAAACAAGTAATGACAAGGAAATGAAAAAGGTTATGGCAAAAGAAACGCAATTTGTAGAACAAATAGCAAACATAGACGAAAACTTCCCGCAGTGGTACACGGACGTCGTGTTGAAAACCAAGCTCGTGGACTACGGGCCCGTAAAGGGGACGATGGTCATTCGTCCGTACGGTTACGCCGTTTGGGAAAACATTCAAAAAGAGATGAACGCCCGTTTTCATAAACGGGGCGTAGAAAACGCATATTTCCCTCTGCTTATTCCTATGAGCTATTTCACTAAGGAGGCGGAACACGTAGAAGGCTTTGCGCCTGAGGTAGCCGTAGTAACGCACGCCGGCGGAGAGGAGCTTGCCGAACCCTTGGCAATCCGTCCAACTTCCGAAACGATTATAGGGACTATGATGTCCAAATGGGTACAATCCTATCGCGATTTACCCTTAAAAATCAATCAGTGGTGTAACGTTATGCGTTGGGAAAAGACTACCCGTCCTTTCCTGAGAACCAGCGAATTTTTATGGCAGGAAGGACACACGGCGCACGCGTCCGAGGACGAGGCGAAAGAAGAAACGATGGCAATGCTCGAAATCTATAAAGAGTTTGCCGAAAACTGCCTTGCTATCCCCGTTTTGACGGGTAGAAAGACGGAAAAAGAACGCTTTGCGGGCGCAGTAGCCACCTATACTATGGAAGCGATGATGCACGACGGTAAGAGTTTGCAGGCGGGTACTTCCCATTACCTTGGTCAAAACTTCTCCACGGCGTTCGATATCAAATACCTTGGCAACGAGGGCGTACTGCAAACGGCGTACACGACCTCTTGGGGCGTGTCCACCCGCTTGATAGGCGCAATCATTATGACCCACGGCGACGAGCGCGGTTTGGTATTCCCTCCCGTAGTCGCGCCTATTCAATGCGTTATCGTGCCTATCGCAGCGAGAAAGCCCGGCGTCGTCGAAGCTTGCGAGGCGCTCAAAGCCGAATTAGAGGGGGCAGGTATCCGCGTAACCTTGGACAACTCGGACAACAGCCCCGGTTGGAAGTTCAACGAATGGGAAATGAAGGGCGTACCTGTGCGCATTGAGCTTGGTCCCCGTGATATTGAGGCGGGCAAGATGCTTTGCGCAAGAAGAGATACGCTTGAAAAGGTGGAAATGCCTCTTGAAAATGCCGTAAACGGCGTTAAGGAATTGCTTTCGTCCGTACAAAAAGGCTTGCTTGAAAAGGCAAGAAAGCACCGCGACGAACGCATCGTTTACGCGGACGATATGGCGGGTATCCTTGCGGGCGTAGAGGCGGGTAACTTCGTCAAAGCCGGCTGGTGCGGCTGCCGCGAATGCGAGGATAAGGTCAAAGAGCAAACGGCGGCAACGGCGCGCGTATTTGCCGAGGGCGAAAGCGCAGAAACCTGCGCGGTTTGCGGTAAAAAAGCAAAACACGTTATCATTTTTGCAAGAGCGTATTGATGAAAACGGCATAAACAAAAACGGGCGTTTAACGCCCGTTTTTTTGTATTCAATCCGTACATGGGTGGCTTGTTTGCCTATTCAGAGGCGAAAAAAGGGGAAAACTATCTCTTTTTCTTTACGCGTGCGTATAAATAATGTAGGAAAATCGCTATACCTGCTTGACGGAAGGTAAAAAAAATGCTATTATAGTAGTATGGAAAATAGTACTGTTATCAACGAAACGATTGCAAAAAATCTCATTTACTACCGTAAAGAGGCGGGGCTTACCCAAGCCGAGCTTGCCGAAAAAATCAATTATTCGGATAAATCGGTATCCAAATGGGAATCTGGCAACGGCGTACCCGATATCTATACCTTATTGCAGCTTGCCGAGTTATACGGAGTGAGTATCAATGCGCTCGTCGGCGAGGATACGCCCGTACAACACAAAAAGAAGGTACGGGGCTTGCATTTGCTTATTATGCTTTTATCCAGCGGTATCGTTTGGCTTGTTGCAAGCTGTATCTTCGTTGCGCTGCAGCTTTTACAGCCGGGTAGGGCTTGGTGGTTGGCGTTCGTTTACGCTGTAGTCGTAAATGCCGTCGTTTTACTTGTTTACGGCGTACTTTGGAAACATAGAATCCTCAATTTCATCTCGGTTAGTACGATGATTTGGGTGGCGTTGGTATCCTTGTATTTAACGGTAAAGATGATTACGGGTCGTATGGAAATAGAAACGACGGGGCTTTGGTGTATCTTTTTAATCGGTATTCCCTTACAGGTTTTGGAAGTGCTTTGGGCATTCTTCCGCAGTCTGCTTAGAAAAAAGAAACAGGATTAACTTTAGTTTATGCGTTGCTTGTATTGCAATAAAAACGAGGCTACGAAGACGTACCAGCAAATAAAAAACGGTAAAAATTCCGTAGAGTACTACTGTATGGAATGCTACCACCGCTTGTTTTTAAGCGGGAACGAGGCGGAGGGAGAAGGTATGCTTTCCGCTTGTCCGTATTGCGGTACTTCCCTTGCCGAATTCAAGGAAACCAAGCTCGTGGGCTGCGCGTACTGCTATAAAACGATGTCGTCGGGGCTAATTCCCGCCGTGATAAAAATGCAGGGCGAAAGCGCGCATAGGGGCAAAATGCCCCCCTTATCCGCTGAGGACGAGGAGTTTTTGGAACAGGGCAGGTTTTCTACGCAAACGGAGCGCAGCGCTTACCGCGCGGACGCGGCAAGACGGGTGCGCTTTGAACGGCAGTGCGAGGAACTGGAAATTTTAAGCGATTACCTGCGCGAGCATAAGGATTACGACGGCGCGAACGGCTACGAGGAAAAGCTGTCGCAAATGCGCGCCAAGGGGGACGTGGAGGAGGAATTCGTATGGAGAAAACGTTAGACTTCATTCAGTCCATCGTCGTTTCCACCCGTATTCGCTTAGCCAGAAACTTCGCAGGGTTTCCCTTTCCCCGTAAAATGAGCGACGCGCACGGGGCGGATATCGCGGAGCTTGTTGCCGAGGGCTTAAAGCGGATAGACCCGTACGAGTATAAGCGTTACGATATTGCAAAGCTCAGCGAAAGCGAGGCGAGCCTGTTGCAGGAACAATACCTCATCAGTCCCGCGCTATTGAACCGCTTGGACGGGGGCGCGGCGTTCGTTTCTTCAGACAAGGCGGTGTCGATTATGGTCAACGAAGAAGACCATCTTCGGGAGCAGTACATTTATAAGGGCTTTGATTTATACAAGGCGTACGAGCGCTTGAGCGCGGTGGACGACGGGCTGTCGTCGGTATTCGATTTCGCCTTTGACGATAGACTTGGATATCTCACCTCTTGCCCAAGCAACTTAGGTACGGGTATGCGCGCGTCGGTGATGCTCTTTTTACCGGGGCTGGCTTGGAGTGGGGAACTGAAAAAATATATAAGGGAATGGCGCAAGGCGGGTATGACGGTGCGCGGCGCGTTCGGCGAGGGGTCGAGCGCGGAAGGATATCTTTATCAAATCAGTAACGAGCGCACGCTCGGCTGGTCGGAGCAGGAGATTTTAGAAAAGGTAACGGAGTTCACCCTCAAGCTTTGCGATTTAGAGGACTTGGCAAGACAAAAAATGCTGGAAACGGAAGAAACGGAAACGCGGGACAGATGCCTTCGCGCGTACGGTACGCTGACGAATTGCGCCGCGCTCAGCTTGCAGGAATTTTTGAGTAAGATTGCGGACGTGAAAACGGGTATCGTATTAAAGATATTAAAAGCGGCAAATCAAAAGAAGTTTGACGAGTTTTTGGACGATATGCGTCCCGCGGCATTTTGTTTGAATAATAATTTAGAGGGCGAAAGCGAGCGTTTTTTCGACGAGGTGCGCGCGGAAACGGTGTGCAGCGTGTTGCCAAAGCTCGTACAAGTAAACAGAAGGGGCTAAAAAGCTATGCAACCATTGTCAAATACGACGGACAATTTCAAAAAATCAATTGAGCTTGCGGGCGCGGCGGCAAGCCGGCTTGGGACGAGCTTTATCGGCAGCGAGCATTTGATTTATGCTTTTTTGTGCTTGCCTGCCTGCGAGGCTTGCAAAATCCTCGAAGGAGAGGGAGTACGCAAGGACGAATACGGCGCGCTGTTTACCAAGGCGGTGGATAAGCGCTATGCAGCCCAAGGCTTAACGCCGCGCACTCAGCAAATCTATGCGAGGGCAATCGCTTTGGCGGAAAAAGTCGAGCTTCCCACGGGTACGGCGCATATGCTCTACGCGATTTTGTGCGCGGGAGATTGCTGCGGGGTGTCCTACTTAAGGCAATTTGCGGATATTGAAATTCTCAAGCAAAAAACGCTGTCTGCCCTTCGCGCTTTGCAACATAAAAAGGAATGGGGGGAAGAGGAAGAACCCGCCGTTCGCGGCGGCGCTTCCGCCAACGATTATCCCCAAACGGGCGCAGAGGACGACGCTCTTCAAAAAATGCAGGAAATCCTCGTCGAAAGGATAGAGGACAAGGACGAGAAAACCAAAAAGCCTTCCCGTAAGGGCGAAAAATTGCCCGAATGCGGGATTGATATGACCGAGCGTGCGCGCAAGGGTAAAATGGACCCCGTCATCGGCAGAAAGCAAGAGATTGAAAAGGTCGTGCAGGTACTTTCTCGCAGATTAAAGAACAATCCCGTACTCGTAGGCGAGCCGGGCGTTGGCAAAAGCGCAATTGTAGAGGGACTGTCCCAGCTTATCGTAAAAGGTCAAGTTCCCGAACAGTTATACAATAAGCGCGTATTCTCGGTGGACTTGCCGGGTATGCTCGCCGGCACGCGTTATCGCGGAGATTTTGAAGAAAAGCTCAAAAACCTTTTGGATACCGTTTTAAAGGACGGGGATATCGTGCTGTTTATTGACGAAATCCATACCCTCGTAGGGGCTGGCGGTTCGTCCGAGGGCAGCATGGACGCGGCGAATATCTTAAAACCCATGCTTGCGCGCGGGGATTTGCAGGTCATCGGCGCAACGACGATTGAGGAATACCGTAAGTATATCGAAAAGGACAGCGCTTTGGAACGGCGTTTTACGCCCATTTTCGTGGAAGAGCCGTCCCAAAAGGATACGGTAGAAATTATCCGCGGGCTGCGCGGTAAATACGAAGAACACCACGGTATCGTCATTACCGATGAGGCAATCGAGGCGGCGGTACAGCTCTCCTCGCGGTATATCACGGATAGGTTTTTACCCGACAAGGCAATCGACCTCGTGGACGAGGCGGCGGCGAAGGTTCGTATCGTCGAAGAGGGCGGGAGCTTTGAACTGAAAGAGGCGGAAAAGGAAATCCAAATCTTTACGGAAGAGGAGCAAGTACACCTGCAAGCGGGCAAGCACGCTTTGGCGGCGGAGGCTCGCAAAAACAGAATGTACGCCGAGGACAAAAAACGGGCGTTGGAGCAGGCGCAAGCCCCCAAACGCTTACCCGACGGCAGGTACGGTATCGGCAGAGAACACGTAGCCTCTATCGTCAGCGCGAGAATGCGTATTCCCCTTTTAAATATCACGCAGGCAGAAGGCGAAAAGCTCATGCGGTTGGAAGAGGAGCTGCATAGACGGATTATCGGTCAAAACGAGGCGGTCAGCTCGGTGGCGAAAGCCATAAGGCGGGCGCGCGCGGGCGTGAAGGACCCGTCCAAGCCCATCGGCTCGTTCATTTTCGTAGGTCCCACGGGGGTAGGTAAAACCGACCTTTGCAAGGCGCTTGCGGAGGCTATGTTCGGCTCGGAGGAGCAAATGATTCGCTTGGATATGAGCGAATATATGGAAAAGCAGTCCATATCCAAGCTCATCGGCGCGCCCCCGGGATACGTAGGGTACGAGGATTTGCAAACGGGTCAGCTTACCGAAAAGGTACGCACCAAGCCCTATTCCGTTATCCTGTTCGACGAGATAGAAAAGGCGCACCCCGACGTATTCAACTTATTGCTGCAAATTTTGGACGACGGGCGTTTGACGGACAGCAAGGGCAGGACGGTCAGCTTTAAAAACGCCGTGATTATTTTAACCTCTAACGTAGGCGCGGCGATTGCGGAGAGTGAAAAGACGGGCGTGTACGGCTTTGGCAGTGAAAATCGCAGCGGCGAGGAAGTGGGCGAAAAGCAGTACGACGCGATGAAAGAAAATATCACCAAAGCCCTCAGGGAAAAATTCCGTCCTGAATTTTTGAATAGAATGGACGACGTTATCGTCTTCCACCGCCTTTCCGAGGCGGACTGCGCTAGGATAGCGCAAAAAATCATCGAGGGGCTTTCCAAACGCCTGCTTGAACAAAGGGGTATCGTACTCACGGTTACGCAAAGGGCGTTGGGCGCGCTCGTCAAAGAGGGATACGACCCGCAATACGGCGCAAGACCCTTAAAGCGTGTGGTACAGCGCAGGATAGAGGATAGAATGGCAGAGGAAATTTTGCTTGGCAAAATCCGCGGCGGTCAGCATATAACGGTGGACGTTATCGCGGGCGAATTTGTCTTTACGGCAAGGGAGTAACATATGAAATTAACGACGGCAGGAGAATCGCACGGCAAAGCCTTGGTGGCAATCATCGAGGGCTTGCCCGCGCACTTAAAGCTGAATATCGAAAAAATCAACGAGGCATTGTCACTTAGACAAAGTGGGTATGGGCGCGGCGGGCGGCAAAAAATCGAACGCGACCGCGTAGAGATTTTAACGGGCGTTAGAAACGGAGAAACGCTGGGCAGCCCCCTTACCCTTTGCATTTATAATAAGGACTACGCGAACTGGGAAGAAAGCATGTCGGCGGGGGAATGCTCCTTGGCGGCAATGGAAAGTAAAAAGCTCACCAAGGTACGCCCCGGACACGCGGATTTGACGGGTATGCTCAAGTACGCGCAAGAGGACGCGCGGAATATTTTAGAACGCGCTTCCGCCCGCGAAACGGCAATCCGCGTAGCGGCAGGCGAGGTGTATAGACAATATCTCTCCGCCTTAGGCGTGGAAATCGGCGGGTACGTTTGCGAGATTTGCGGCGTCAAAGACGAGGGCAGGTATGCGTTCAACGAGCTTGCGCACGCAAAAGCTACTCAAACGGGTATGCTGGATACCAAAGCGGAGCGCCTTGCGATGAACAAAATCGCCGCCCTTAAAAAAGAGGGCGATACGGCAGGTGGGGTCGTGGAAATCCGCGTAAAAGGCTTAAAAAGCGGATTTGGCAGCGTTATGACCTACGCTACCAAATTAGACGCGCAGCTTGCGGGCGCGCTGATGAGCATTCAGGCGATTAAAGGCGTAGAGATAGGCGCGGGCTTTGAGGTTGCCGCAAAAAGCGGTAAAGAGGTTCACGACGAAATTTTCTACGACGAGGCGCGCGGATTTTACCGCGAAACCAACCGCGCGGGCGGGATAGAGGGCGGTATGTCCAACGGCGAAGAAATTATTTTACGCGCGGCGATGAAGCCCATTCCCACCCTGATGAAGGGATTGCAAACGGTGGAATTTTCTACGAAGGAAAGGGCGGTGGCGGCGTCTGAACGCAGCGACGTTTGCGCTATCTTTGCCTTAGAGGTGATTGCGGAAAGCGCGGTGGCGGAAACGCTTGCCAACGCCGTAGCGGCTCGTCTCGGCGGGGACACGATGGAACAAGTACAGGAAAGATACAAAACGTTATGCAAATAATCAGCATGAAAACACCTTCTATGCAAGGGAATATTTATATAGGAAGCGAAGTGATAGAAAACCGTTTGCCTGCGTTAACGCAGGGGCAGAAGAACTTCGTGGTAACCGATTCCAACGTCAAAAAGCTTTACGCCAAGTGGTTCGAAAAATACTTTTCCGACGCGGAAATTTTCGTACTTCCTGCGGGGGAAGCGCATAAGACTTTTTCCTCGTTAAACGCCATTTTAGAAAAAATGGCGGGGGCAGGGCTGCATCGAACGTCGAGATTGTTTGCGGTCGGCGGCGGCGTAGTCGGGGATATAGCCGGGCTTTCGGCGGCGCTTTATATGCGCGGGATTTCCTTAGTACAAATCCCCACCACCCTCTTGGCACAGGTGGACAGCAGCGTTGGGGGAAAGACGGCGGTTGACCTTGGCGGGGTAAAAAATATCGTCGGGGCGTTTTATCAACCGCGAGAGGTGCTTATCGACCCTGCGTTTTTACAAACTCTGCCCGAACGGGAAATTCGATGCGGGCTTGGGGAAATCGTTAAATATGCCGCGCTCAGCGGAGAAATTTTCGACTTGCTTGAATGTAATATCGAAAAGATGCAGGATTTAAACTTTTTGCAAACGCTTATCGCCGCTTGCGTGCGCCATAAAGCCAAGGTGGTCGAGGCGGACGAAAAGGAGTCGGTGGAAAGAAAGAGCCTGAACGTCGGACATACGACGGGTCATGCCATCGAGTTATCCACAGGGCTTTCCCACGGCGAAAGCGTGCTTTACGGTATGCTTTTGGAAACGCGTATGGCGATAGAAGCGGGCGTTTGCGAGAAAGAATACGGCGAGCGTTTGCTTGCAATCGTGCATAAGGCAATTTCGGAAAAGGCGGATTTTTCTGCTATCGAAAAGGACGCGGAAAAAGCCAAGGCGGATAAGAAAAATACGGACGATAATAAAATCACTATGTCGGTGGCGAAAGCCAAGAATGAATGGGCGGTATATTCCTTGCCGTTCGAAGAATACAAAGCCGCGCTTAAAAGGGCGGTAAATTCCTAAAAGGAAGTAGGCAGGTATGCAGCGAATACAATCGAGAGAATATTTTGAGGGGGAGTTTGACCTTCCCGGCGATAAATCCATCACCCACCGCGCGGTTATGCTGAATGCGGGTGCGGAGGGCGAGGCGGTAATTACCAACGCGCTTATGGGCGAGGATTGCCTGTCCACGTGCCGCTGTATGCGCGCGCTCGGCGCGAAGGTGGAGGTGGACGGCGCTACGCTCAAAGTAGAGGGAACCCCCCATTTCCGCCGCGGAAGAGAGCTGGACTGCGGAAACTCTGGTACGACCATGCGGCTGTTGACGGGATTCGTTGCGGGCAAGCAAATCGACGCTACGCTGTACGGGGATGACTCTCTCTCGTCAAGACCCATGGGGCGAGTGGCGGAGCCGTTGTCCTTGCTTGGCGCGGATATCAAAACGACGGACGGGCACGCGCCCGTGTTCGTGTCCCCCAAGCCCTTGACGGGGGCTAGGGTGGAGCTTAAGATTGCCTCTGCGCAGGTCAAGAGCGCGGTACTCCTTGCGGGCATTTCCGCAAGCGGAGAAACGACGGTAACCGAGCCTGTGAAATCCCGAGACCATACCGAGCGTATGCTCTATGCGATGGGCGCGGATATTCAGGAAAACGGCAATGCGGTAACGGTGAAAAAGAGTACCCTTCATGCGGTAGACGTATGCGTGCCTGCGGATATTTCCTCAGCGGCGTACTTTATGGCGCTTGGCGCGTTAAAGGGCAAGACCCTTTGCAAAAACGTAGGCGTTAACCCGACGCGAACGGGGATTTTAACGGCGTTTGATAGATTAGGGGTAAAATATACCCTCTTAAACCAACGCACTTCCGGGGGAGAAAAAACGGCGGATATCCTTGTGGAGCAATCGAATATGCAAGCGATTACGCTCACGGGCGAGCTGGTTCCTTCTATGGTAGACGAGCTGCCCCTCGTTGCCCTGCTTTGCGCGTTTGCGGACGGCGAAAGCCGTATCACGGGCGCGAAGGAGCTGAGGGTGAAGGAAAGCGATAGAATCCGCACGACGGCGGAGCTTATTAAAAATCTCGGCGGGGATTGTCAGGAGCTTCCCGACGGCTTTGTCATTCGGGGCAAGAAAAAGCTCGTCGGCGGGAATATAGACAGCTTTTTAGACCACCGTATTGCAATGACGGGCGCGGTAGGCTTGCTTGCAAGCGAAAAGGGCGGGTATATCAAAAATCCCGAATGCTGCGCAATCTCCTTCCCCGATTTCTTTAAAAAGGTGGGTATGTGATGAACAAAAACAAACTGCGCTTGGGACTGGTTGGAAAGGACGTTTCCAAATCCCTAAGCGGACAAATTCATACCTTCATTCTCAACGCGTGGGGGATAGAGTGCGACTACGAGAGCTTTTCCATACCTAAAGAGGAGTTCGACGGAGTTGCAAGGCTGCTCCTCGGCGATTTTGACGGCTTTAATATCACCATTCCCTATAAACGGGATATTATGGGGTATCTAAACGAAATCGTCGGCGACGCGTTTGCGTTCGGGGCGGTGAACACCGTCATCTCCCAAACGGGCAAGGGCTATAACACGGACGGCGCGGGCTTTTTGCTGATGCTCCGTACGGCGGGGGTAGAGGTGAACGGTAAAAAGGTTCTCGTGCTTGGCGGCGGCGGTTCGGGCAGAAGCTCGGCAGCGGCGTTAAAAAACGCGGGTGCGAAAGTGTCCGTCTATCAACGGAGCAAGGATAAGCTGGACGAGCTTTGCAAGGAGCTTGGCGTGCAAGCCGCGCAAGACCCCGAAGAAGGGGGCTACGATATCCTCGTCAACTGTACGGGGGTGGGTATGCACGATAGCGAGGGGCGTTCTCCCGTAACCCCCAAAGCGTCTTTAGGCGCAGCGTGGGCGGTGGGT
>JAZKXK010000063.1:0-5251 GCA_045611525.1 Candidatus Scatosoma sp.
CTCTTATCTATATAGACAATTATCAATGTGATAGAGAAAAAATATATGCGAACTTAATCGCACGTATTTTTTTTGCAAGAACTTTCATTTGTTCTTCCCGTTCTACATTTCGTATCGCCGAGAAAATCAAGCATTTCACCCAGTTTACAGCACGCAAGCGTATAATAAGTCCATTTCCAATCTTTTTCGGCTTTTACCAAACCGCAATCGCACAAGACTTTCATATGATGGGAAAGCGTGGGTTGTGTAATATTGAGTTGCTCCAAGATTTTACAACCGCAAAGCGTACCGCCACGCAACGTTTCAAATATTTGCATACGGGTATCGTCCGCTAATGCTTTTAAGATTTTTGTGCATTCTTCTCTTTCCATTATACGCACCTCACATAGATTACCGTCAATACTATTATACTCATCGCATAGATGTTTGTCAATAGGGAAATAGGTAATTTTTGAAAAATTTTTTACAAAAGAAAAAGAACTCGGAAGAAATATCCAAGTTCTAATTTTCTTTTGACCGCTTGAAAGTGCAATTATATAATGTATATAAAAATCCCTATGGGGGCACGCACTTTGCTCCTTTCCGCTTTTTAATTTGAGGGTTGTTAAATTTTTTCTACGTTGATAAGGTTGGAATTTCCGCTCTTGCCGTTGGGAGTACCGCCCGTGATGACGATTGTGTCGCCTTTCTTGACCAAACCGCTCTTTTTTGCAATTTCTTTTGCGAAATAGAAGAGAATATCAATCGAGGAGTATTCTTCGGTTATAGCAGGTAAAACGCCCCAACTAAGCGCTAATTGACGGTAAGCGTGGATATCCGTCGTGATACCGATAATATTGATATTTGGACGGAAACGGGAAACTTTACGCGCCGTACCGCCCGTGCGGGTGCATACGACGATTGCGCTGGCTTTCAAATCCTTTGCCAAGGTAGCAGCCGAGTGCGAAAGGGCTTCCGCCGTCGTCTCGATTTCAAAGTTATCAATCGTTTGGATATATTCAATATGTTCCTCGGCGTGTTCTACGATTTTCGCCATCGCGTTTACCGATTGAACGGGGTATTCACCGGCAGCCGTTTCGCCCGAAAGCATAACCGCGGACGTACCGTCGTAAACGGCGTTTGCAACGTCGGAAATTTCCGCGCGGGTAGGGCGGGCGTTGTGAATCATAGATTCCAGCATTTCCGTTGCAGTGATAACGCGTTTCCCGTGAATACGGCATTCGCTGATAATATGCTTTTGCACGTTGGGAAGCTCTACGTAAGGAATTTCCACGCCCAAATCTCCGCGCGCAACCATAATGCCGTCCGAAACGTCCATAATGGAGAGCAGGTTGTTTACCCCCGCGCGGTTTTCGATTTTAGCAATAACGTTGATATGCGAACCGCCGTGCTTTGCGAGGAATTCCTTAGCGTCAAGAACGTCCTGCGCCTTGGAAACGAAGGAAAGCGCTACGAAATCGATATCTTGCTCGATACCAAAAAGCAAATCCGCCTTATCTTGCTCGGAAAGGAACTCGATATGCAACTCCTTATCGGGAAAGAACATAGATTTACGGTTGGAAAGCACGCCGCCGATTTCAACGACGCAGTGTACGTTGGGGGCTTTTACCTCGGTAACGCAAAACACCATCATACCGTTATTCAAAAGGATTTTATCGCCGGGGGACATTTCCTCGCATATGCCTTCGTAGGAAACGGAAACGCGGGTATTATCGCCCTCGATATCCTCCGTTGTAAAGGTAAATGCGTCGCCCGCGTTTAACAAAACCTTACCGTCTTTAAAGGTTTTAATACGAAATTCGGGGCCTTTCGTATCCAAAAGGATAGGAAGGGGAAGGGATTTGCTTTCGCGTACTTCCTTAATCATTGCAATCTTTTTTGCAAAATCCTCGTGCGAGCCGTGGGAGAAGTTCAAACGAACGATATCCATACCCGCGTCAGCCATTTTCGCAAAGGTTTCCTTGTTCTCGCTTGCAGGCCCGATGGTGCAAATGATTTTTGTTTTCTTCATAAGCGCTCCTATTGTTTATAAGGGAAAATAGCTTCTGTTAAGCTTTTAAAAGAGCCAACTCCCACCCATTTTAATTATTTTATTACTTTCCTATATTTTACTCCTTTTTATTAAAAATAGCAAGGGAAAATAGATGATTTTTTTCAAAAAAGGTGGTATAATAGAAAAAGAATTTGAGTTTGTTATACGGTCGCGGGGTCGAAAGACCATGAGGAAAGTCCGAGCAGCATAGGACAGGGTGCCTGATAACGTCAGGCGAGGGCGACCTTAGGGAAAGTGCAACAGAAATAAACCGCCGCAAGCGGCTCGACCTTTGGTCTTGATTGCCTTTTAGGCAGCCCACTTGCGGTAAGGATGGAAAGGCGAGGTAAGAGCTCACCGATATCTTGGTAACAAGGTATGCCATGTAAACCCCACCCGCTGCAAGATTGGGTATCCGTCAATAGGGCTGTCCGTCCGACGGAATACCGTGAATATCGCTTGAGCTTGTCGGCGACGGCAAGCCTAGATAAATGACCGTACACGACAGAACTCGGCTTACAGACAAACTCAAATCCCTTGCTTATAAAAACTCTCCAAAATAGGGGAGTTTTTATCATTTATGCCTGACATAATACCTATGTCAGGCATAAATGACGGCGAAAAACCCTGAAAACCAAAGGATTATGCCATGCATAATACCTATGTGTGGCATAATCGTTTAATCTAAAAAGTCCTCGGCGCGAAGTTTTAGGCGCAGCTTTTCAATGGCGTGCTTTTCAATGCGGGAGATATAGGAACGGGAGATTTTGAGGGCGTTTGCCACCTCGCGCTGGGGCAAGGGGATACCGCCCTTTAAGGCGTACCGAAGGCAAATAATGGTGTATTCCCGTTCGCTTAAAATGCGCTTGATTTGTTCAAGCAGCTTTTCTCTTTGCACCAAGCGTTCGACTTCTTCAAACACGCAGTCCTCTTTTTCAAAGAGCAAATCCATCAAGGTAAGCTCGTTGCCGTCCTTATCCGTTCCGACGGGGTCGGAGAGGGAAAGGGTGTTTTTGTGTTTTTTGTTGGCGCGGATAAGCATAAGGATTTCGTTTTCGATACAGCGCGCGGTGTAGGTTGCAAGCGCCGTGCCGTGTCCGGGCTTATAAGTGCCGATGGCTTTGATTAGCCCGATAGTGCCTACGGAAATCAAATCGTCCGTTTCCGCCGCGCCCGTGTATTTTTTAACGATATGGGCAACCAAGCGCATATTGTGCTTGACGAGTAAATCCTTGGCGTTTTTATCCCCCGCGGCGGCGAGCGCGAGATATTTTTCTTCTTCTTCCTTGGTTAGGGGCTTAGGGAAGGAGTTTTTCGTTCCGATTGCACCCGTGAAGAATACGATTTTTCCAAGCAAAGTCCATAAAAAATCCAAAAACATAGCAATTCACCTCACTTTGCTATCCTATGAAAGCTACGGTTTGTACTATGTTAAAATTTTTG
Organism: Candidatus Scatosoma sp.; assembly: GCA_045611525.1. Lineage (GTDB taxonomy): Bacteria > Bacillota > Clostridia > Christensenellales > Borkfalkiaceae > Scatosoma. The sequence continues at coordinate 3,476 of JAZKXK010000063.1, forward strand.
CGTAATTCTTTTAAGAAAATATAAAAATTTTCTTTTCTACGCTTGAATTTTTTTAAAATGTATGCTATACTGTTAAATGGTGTACGGCGTTTCCGCGTAAACGCCCGCTAACGAACGAAAAGAGATAAAAATATTTTGGAGGAATGTATAATGACAATTTCGTCAGAAGTTCAACAGATGTACTGCGTAGCAAAAGGCGCAGGCGTCGCTCGCCACGAAAACGCTCCTATCCCCGAAGAAGGCAAGTGGATTCACGCGAAGGAAATCAAAGATATCAGCGGTTTCACCCACGGTATCGGCTGGTGCGCACCTCAACAGGGAGCTTGTAAGCTTAGCTTGAATATCAAAGAAGGTATCATTCAAGAAGCGCTCGTAGAAACCATCGGTTGCTCGGGTATGACCCACTCTGCGGCAATGGCTGCGGAAATTTTGCCCGGCAAAACGCCCTTGGAAGCGCTGAATACCGACCTCGTTTGCGACGCAATCAACACCGCGATGAGAGAATTGTTCTTGCAAATCGTTTACGGCCGTTCGCAATCCGCGTTCTCCGACGACGGTCTTGTTATCGGCGCAGGTCTTGAAGACCTCGGTAAAGGACACCGTTCTCAGGTAGGTACGATGTATTCTACTCTCCAAAAAGGCGTTAGATATTTGGAAATGGCAGAAGGCTACGTAACCCGTCTTGCGCTCGACGCAAACAACGAGGTTATCGGCTACGAATTCGTTTCCCTTGGTAAAATGACCGACTTCATCAAGAAAGGTATGGAACCCAACGAAGCTTACGCAAAAGCGATGGGGCACTACGGCAGATTTACTGCGGAACAGGGCGCGGTGAAGTTCATCGACCCTCGTAAAGAGTAAGGAGGACAAGCAAATGGCATTATTTGAAGGTTATGAAAGAAGAATTGACAAAATCAACGCAGTTTTGAAGGAATACGGCATTTCTTCCGTTGAAGAATGTAAAGAAATTTGCCTTGCAAAGGGCGTAGATTGCGATAAAATCGTACGCGCAGGTCAACCTATCTGCTTTGAAAACGCAGTTTGGGCGTATACCGTAGGCTCGGCAATCGCTATCAAGAAAGGCTGCACGAAGGCTTCCGACGCGGCTGCCGCAATCGGTATCGGCTTGCAGGCGTTCTGTATCCCCGGCTCCGTTGCGCAAAACCGTTTGGTAGGTCTTGGGCACGGCAACCTCGGCGCAAAGCTTTTGTCCGACGAAACCGAATGCTTCTGCTTCCTTGCCGGCCACGAATCCTTCGCAGCGGCAGAAGGCGCTATCTCTATCGCACTCAATGCAAATAAGGTAAGAAAACAACCCCTTCGCGTTATCCTGAACGGTCTTGGTAAAGACGCGGCGTATATCATTTCCAGAATCAACGGCTTCACCTTCGTAGAAACCAAGTTCGACCACGCTACCGAAACGGTAGAGGTCGTTTACGAAAAGGCGTTCTCCGACGGCCCCAGAGCAAAGGTTAAATGCTACGGCGCTGACTCCGTACCCGAAGGCGTTGCAATTATGAAACTTGAAAACGTCGGCGTTTCCATTACGGGTAACTCCACCAACCCCACGAGATTCCAACACCCCGTTGCAGGCACTTATAAGAAATGGTGCGTTGAAAACGGCGTAGAATACTTCTCTGTAGCAAGCGGCGGCGGTACGGGCAGAACCCTCCACCCCGATAATATGGCGGCAGGCCCCGCTTCTTACGGCATGACCGATACTCTCGGCAGAATGCACGGCGACGCGCAGTTCGCGGGCTCGTCCTCCGCTCCCGC
>JAZKXK010000064.1:0-9854 GCA_045611525.1 Candidatus Scatosoma sp.
AGCCGTATAAAATTCTTTCCTTCCGCGTCGGCCCCGACGGCGCTGCGTATATGGGGCTGAGAGGCATTCCCGACCGCAACGCGGCGGAGCTTTTCCGCGGGAAAAAGCTGGAAGGGGACAGAGAGGACGCGCCCCCCTTGGAAGAGGGGCGGCACTATATCGTCGATATTTTAGGGCTTTCGTGCGAAACGGAAGAGGGGGAATTTTTAGGCGTGGTGAAGCAAATCGTCAATCTTTCCTCGGACGTGTATACCTTAGAAAAAGACGGGAAAAATATACTTTTCCCGTCCGTAAATAACGTCATCGTCAAGGTGGATATCGAAGGCGGTAAAATCGTCGTCAATAAGTCCAAGTTCGACGAAATAGCGGTATATTAAAACTCTCTCGCGGCAGAGCGAGAGAGCTGAATGTGGGTTTAAGCTTCGTTTTTTAGGGGCAGAGTGCGAAATTTCCGCGCTTCCTTGACGAAAGCTTTGGAGGAAAAGAGCGCTATTCCAAAAGCGATTGCAATCGCAAGGTCGGGAAGTACGTAGCCTGCCTGATATAAAAAGCTGTACAATGCCGCGGGCGTGCCTTCGGGTGCGAATACGCCAAACGCGAACGTACCGGAAAGGAAGTGCATAAAAAATCTGCCCAAGCCTGCAATTATTCCGCCTATTGCAAACTGTATTTGCGGGAACTTATCCAGCTTTTCCAAACGAGAAAACAGCCCAGCAAGCCCAATCCACGCAAAGGCGGCGGGATAATCGAGTAAGAATTGCGCAGGATGCAATACGGTAGGGTCTTGAAAAGCTTGTAAAAGTCCATAGGCAAAGCCTGCAAATACGCCTTTTCTTATGCCGAACATATAGGAGTATATCATAAGAGGGAGTAAAGATGCAGGTGTAATGGATCCGCCTTGCGGCAAACGAACAATACGCATAAAGGAGAGCGCAAAGCTCATGGCAATGCAGATTGCGGCGTAAGTAATCGACTTGGAATCAAAGCCTTTTTTCTCGTTTTTTCCACAGAAAAGTGCAATCGAAAGCAACGCCGCGATGGAAAGCACGCTTGTGATATACAGCCAAACGGATTGCACGTCGTCGTTGCTCAGCCAGTTGTTTTCAGCCGCTTTACCTGACGAAAAGTGAATACCGATACAGATTAAAACGGCAGCGAAAGCCGTGCTGATAAGAACGCCCAGCGTGATATATATTCCCTTAGAACGCTTTAAAAAGAGGGTTGCCGCGCTGCCTGCGATACAAACGAGCAGAACGAGCAAGGGGATAAAGAGTATTGTTTCGATGCCGTCTTCTTGAAAAGACAAAATCAAAAAGAGTGCGCCTAAGGCGCAGGCATAGGTTACGATACCGTATACAGAAAGAGTAAGAAATTTCTTTTTCTTATCGGCTTTTACTGCAAATAAGCATACCAGGTATGCGATGGCGAGTGCGAGCGTAAGCCAAATAGCAACGGAACGCACGGCGTTGAGCGGAGTGTCGAACAGTACCGGATACCATACGGCGCGCTCTAATAGGGAATAAAGATACATAAAGCCTCCTTTGTACCGCGCCGTATGCGTTTTTATAAAGAAAAACGCCCAAACGATTGCTTTGATTGCGTTCGTGGGCGTAAACTCTTTCTTTATTCCTTCAAAGGATAAAAACGGTTATCAATCTCTCGCTCAAGTATTACCTTGCCGATTCAAATGGTATAATCTCAGCCTAAAAAGGCACCCACGACGGATACGTTTATAAATTTGTAAATCTATTATAACAGACAAAATCCATTTTGTCAAGCAAAAGGAGAAAAAATGCGTTACGATTTTTACGCCTATATGGACAGAATGAAATACATCAAACGCTGGCAGCTTATGCGCTCGGTTCGCGAAGAGAACATTATGGAGCATTCCCAGCAGGTTGCGATGCTTGCGCACGCCCTCGTTACCATACACAACGAGGTATACGGCGGGCAAGCGGACGTGCTGAAGACGGTACTATATGCCACCTACCACGAAATCAGCGAGGTGATGACGGGGGATTTGCCCACGCCCATTAAGTATTATAACCGCCATATCCACGGCGCGTACAAGGAACTGGAAAAGAACGCCTGCGAAACCATCGTCGGCACTTTGCCCAAAGAGCTTCAAGCTTCGATTGCGCCCTTCGTGCTTGCGGACGAGGAGAGCGTAGAATACAAGCTCGTCAAAGCGGCAGACCGCTTGGCGGCGTATATCAAGTGCTTGGAAGAGCTGCGTTCGGGTAACGGCGAGTTTTCCAAGGCGAAAAAGAGCATAGAAAAGGATTTGCATAGCCGTAAAATGCCCGAAGTGGAGTACTTTTTTGAGCATTTCATTCCCTCGTTTTCCCTGACTTTGGACGATTTGGAAGGCATTTAACACCAAATTTTCATAATGCTGTAAACTTACGAACAATAAAGTAGCATATAATATAGGACAACGAAGAAAAAATAGGATAATGTTATGAAAAAAATGGCAAAAAGGATAATCGCAATCGTTTGCTCGGCGCTCCTGCTTTTGGGTATGACCGCGTGCGGGGACAGCGCGTATGAAATCGCCGTGAAAAACGGGTTCGTGGGGACGGAGCAGGAATGGCTTGCAAGTCTGCACGGCGCAAACGGCGAGGACGGCGCAGGGGTTACCGCGCAGGATTTATACCAAACGGCGGTGGAAAACGGATACGAAGGCTCGTATATCGAATTTTGCCGCGATATTTTGAAGGTAGAGGTCAAAGAGGACAACGACGCCGACCAAATCGCGAAAAATATCACTTCCGTCGTCAGCGTGTACTGTAGATTTTCCAAAACCACGTCTGGGGGAATCGGCGGTATTTTCGGCAGCGCGCAAACGGAATACTATTCCTCGGCGGGCAGCGGGGTTATCCTCGATATCAATCAAGAGGCGGGCAACGCGCTTATCGTAACCAACTACCACGTCATCTACGACGCGGCGAGCGATAAAGCGGGCATTTGCGACCAAATTTACCTCTACGGCTACGGCGGATTCAACGGCTTCCATACGGTTCCCGAAGACGATATCACGACGGACGGGCGTATGCGCGCAAGATATATCGGCGGGGCGATGGATTACGATATCGCGCTTTTGGCGGTAGAGGGAAGCGATATCATTAAAAGCGGATTTTACTCCGCGGCAACGGTTGCCAGCTCGGACGAAGTGAGCGTGGGCGAAAAGGTATTCGCTATCGGCAATCCCGACGGCGCGGGGATTGCAGTAACCCAAGGCTTGGTATCCGTGGAATCGGAATATATCACCATGGCGTCTACGGACGGCGCGAACAGAACGGTGGACTACCGCGTTATGCGTACGGACGCCGCTATCAACGGCGGGAATTCGGGCGGGGCGCTGTTCAACACAAGCGGAGAGCTTATCGGGATTACCAACGCGAAGAACGCAAGCTCGGAAGTGGATAATATGGGCTATGCTCTGCCTACGACGCAGGTGAAAAACCTTTGCGCGAATATTTTAAATAACAACGACGGCACGGTGCGCGTGGCAACGCTTGGGGTTTTGGTGGGGATTACAGCCTCTCAGCCCTACTATGACAGCGAAGGGAAATTAAAAATCCGCGAAACCTTCTCGATAGCGGAAACGGCAAGCCTCGGGGCGTCCTCTTACGGCAAGTTTGCGGTGGGCGATACCTTCAAGCAAATGAAAATCAACGACGGCGAATGGATAGAGCTGACAAGAAGACACCAAGTCAACGACACCTTGCTTTCCGTCAAGAAAGGGGATAGGGTATACTTTAAAATGCACGATTCCAACGGCACGGAGAAAATTGTGGAAATTCACTTCGACAGAGATTCCTATTTTACTAAATACGAGTAATGAAAACGCCCGACAAGGGCGTTTTTCTTTGCTTGACAAAGCTTGTTTTTTATAGTATACTATAGGAAACGGAGAATACGGTTATGCGCATTGAAGAATTTATTCAAGAAATTTCAAATACCAAGGACGAACGCTTTGACGAGATAAGAAAGGGGCTTCCCATCGGCAAGGACTCGGTGGGGAATATCCTGCTCGCGCAAAAGCAGGAAAAACCGCTTACCGTGCGCAACACCTGCGTTACGGGGGTCGGGCGCACGAACTTCATTAGAAGATTTCTCATAACCTTGGCTTGTCTGCACGATAAAAACGAAGCGTGCTTTTTCATTCTCTCTCCGCGCGCGGGGTACGGCGAATTGATTCGTTTGCTTTCTGCAGATATTACCGTACCCTATATCCATACCAAAGCCGACCTCGACTTGGCAATCGAAACGGTGAAAGAACTGCTCCGTATGCGTCAAGAGGGCAAGGGCTATCCCCGTCTGTTTATCGTTTTGGACGGCTTGGACGAGCTTGAGGATTGCAATAAAAACGGGGATTTTGAGGAATACCGCGAGCTGTTTGAACTGCTCACCCGTAAAGCGGATATCGACCTCATTTGCGGGCTGGACTTAATGAAGAGCATTTTCGCAGGCTACCCCGGCGCGTTTTTAGGGGTGGGGAACTGCCTTATTACTATCCGCGAGGAAGGGAAAGCGGACGTTACTTTCGTTAGCGGCGACGGCTCGATGTCCATGCCTACGCCCGTACATTTTCCCTCTCAGCCCAGCGTTATGGAAAGCGTTATCTACTTAAACGCCCTGCCGACGGAGTAAAAATTTCACCTTCAACCCCAGTACATATGCAAGATTTTGACTTTCAACAAATACCTGCCCCCTTGCTTTCGTGGTACGAGACGAATAAGCGGAGCTTGCCTTGGCGGGAAAACCCCACGCCCTATCGGGTATGGGTGTCCGAAATTATGCTCCAACAAACCCGCGTAGAGGCGGTGAAGGAGTACTACGCCCGCTTTATGCAGGCGTTGCCGAGCGTAGAGGAGTTGGCGGCTTGCGAGGAAGAAAAGCTGTTAAAGCTTTGGGAAGGCTTAGGCTATTACAGCCGCGCGAGGAATTTGCAAAAGGCGGCGAAAATGCTCGTGCAATACTACGGCGGGGAATTCCCAAAAACCTTGCGGGAATTGACGGCGCTGCCGGGGATAGGCAGCTATACGGCGGGGGCGATTGCCTCGATTGCTTTCGGCTTGCCCGCGCCTGCGGTAGACGGCAACGTTTTCCGCGTGGCGTCCCGTTTAGAGGAAAATTCTACGCCCATCAACGACCCCAAGTACCGTAAATATTTGGAAAAAACGCTTGCCAAGGTTTATCCCGAAGAAGGGAAAGCTTGCAGCGCGTTTACGCAAAGCTTATTTGAGCTTGGCGCGCTCGTTTGCAAGCCTAAGAACCCCGATTGCGGGCTTTGCCCCTTAGCAGGGCTTTGCAGGGCAAATAAGCGCGGCACGCAAGCCTTATTCCCCGTTATGCCCGCAAAAAAGCCCAAGCGCGAGGAAAGGGTGTACGTCTTTCTCATTCAAACCCCGCAGGGATTTTGTATCCGTAGACGGGAAGAGGGGGTTTTGCGGGGCTTAAACGAATTGCCTTCGCGGGTTATCGCGGACGGCGAAACGCCTGAAAACAGTTTAAACGAGTGGGGCATATACGATTTTACCGAGGTAAAACGGGCAAACTATACCCATATTTTCACCCATATACGCTGGGATATGACCTGCGTTTGGGTAAAGACGGACGGCGCGCCCTTCGACGCGTATAGTTTAGCCGAAATCAAGGAAAGCATTTCCCTGCCGACGGCGTTTAGACAGTGTTTAGAAATGATAACGGATTAAGAGAGGTACTATTATGAAAGTATTATTAGTAAACGGTAGCTTGCACGAAAAGGGCTGTACTTACACGGCGCTTAGCGAGGTAGCCAAGGCGTTGAACGCCAACGGCGTGGAAACGGAAATCTACTGGATAGGTCAACACAAGGTAAGCGGCTGCACGGGTTGCTGGGCTTGCAAAAAGACGGGTAAATGCGTTATCGACGACGGCGTGAACGAGTTCGTGGAGAAGGCGGCGGAAGCCGACGGGTATATTTTCGGTTCGCCCGTGTATTACGCGTCTGCGGCGGGCGCGCTCGTTAGCTTTATGGACAGAGTATTCTACAGCGGGGGCAAGAACCTTGCCTACAAGCCCGCGGCGGCGGTGGTGAGCTGCCGAAGAGCCGGCGCAAGCACGACCTTTGACGTTATCAATAAGTATTTTACCATTAACAATATGCAAATCGTCGGGTCGAACTACTGGAACGAAATCCACGGCAATAAAGCGGAGGAGGCGCTCCAAGACGAGGAGGGTTTGCAAACTATGCGGGTACTTGGCAACAATATGGCTTGGCTGCTGAAATGTATCGAGCTTGGCAAGCAAGCGGGTTTAGAACCCGTCCGCGAGAAGAAAATTTGGACGAATTTCATTCGATAATAAAAAATCCTGACCGTCGGGTCAGGATTTTTTATCAAAAGAATTGTACCAGTTCTTCGATAAAGAGATTGCCTAATTTGAGCTCGCTGAGCGAATCGTAATGGGCAAGGTCGGGGGCGTCTTCGGGTTCTTCGCTGCAGGTAAGCCCTGCGGCTATCGTATCGACGATGGCGCAATTGGGAAGGCTTTGCGCAACCTTTCGCTTGGATTCGTTGACCAAATCGCAATACGTCCAGTATACGGGATTATCGGCGATATAAGCGTCGATAAAGGGGATTTTCTTTCCGTATCTCGACAGGTCGCCGCGCATATCTTTAATGAAGTTTTTTAAATGTTTTTCGTAATCCGAGCCGTGCTTAGAGGTACGGGAGTCCGATTCCCCCTGCATCCAGCACATTCCCGCGATTTCCGCGTCGTAATTTTTAGAGCGCAGGTATTTCATGCTGCAACGCACGAAATCGATAAACGGCTTATACAAATCGCCCGTCTTACCCTTGCTGGAAGGCGAAAGCCAAAGTTCGTATAAGTCGGTACCCGACCAAGTGTATTTGATAATGAAAAACTGTTCGTTGGGATACAGTTCGTTTAGCTTTTCCGCCATACCCAGCTCAGGGCCGAAATAGGTATTTAATTCGCCTTGTTTGGTGGTGCTTTTTACAAATGCCTGCGATTCGCTGGTTCCCGATATGTAATAATTGATATATACGTTATCGTAGCCCGCTTGGTATTCCTCATATTTTTCGGGGGATACCTTTTTTTGCAGGTATTCGTCGCTGCTGCAGCCCGCCGCGTTCGATTGTCCTGCAAGCAGTATGACCTTGACTTCTTTCCCTTCGCCGTCGGGCAAAGTGTCCTTTACGGGGAAAATGGTCTTGTTACAGCCGCTAAAGAGGCAGCTTAAGCCCAAAAGCAGGGCGAAAAGAATAGAAATAACGGATTTTTTCATAACGGCTCCTTACACGAACGGGTGCTCTACTCGAATCACGCAAAAACAGTTTTCTCTTTTTGAGGTAATTTCTTTTATAACCGCGTTTTCCGCCTCTTTTGCCGTTAATTTGCAATCGGTAGGGACGACGAGGTCGAAAATAAGATTGAGGTTGACCTCTCCCACCGTCATACGGAAATCGTGCAGGGAAAAGGTGGGGTCGACCGCTTTAACCGCCTCTTTGGCGAGCGCGTGCATTTCATTGACAAGAGGGTCGTTCATAACGATAGGGTCGAGGTGAACGGTTACGATACAGCCGAATTTTTCGTGCATATCTCTTTCCAGCTTATCCACTTCCTCGTGAGCGATATTGATATCCTCGTCGGCGGAAACTTCGGCGTGGAAGGATACGATTTGTCTGCCGGGGCCGTAGTCGTGTACCATAACGTCATGCACGCCCAAAATCAGCGGATACGCCTTTGTAAAGGCGTAAATTTCGTGGATAAACGCGGGGTCGGGCGGAGAGCCGAGGAGTAAATCAATCGTTTCCTTGGCGGCTTTTGCGCCCGTAAAGAGAATGAACGCCGCAACGATAATGCCCGCAAGCCCGTCCACGGGTATTCCCCAAACGCGCGCCACGATTGCCGAGGCGAGAACGAGAGCCGTCGCCAGGCAGTCGCTTACGCTATCGAGCGCGGACGCGTTAAGAGAGGACGAGGAAATGGTTTTTCCGATTTTCCGATAGAAGAAAAACAGCCACAGCTTTACGAGAATGGCAACCGCTAAAATTACCATAGCGATATTGTCCACCTGCGGGAGCTGTTTGCTTACGAGCTTTTCGATAGACGAGGTCATCAGCTCGAAGCCTACGAGGATAATCAGCATATCCACGATAAAGCCGGTAACGTATTCTAACCTGCCGTGTCCCAAAGGGTGTTCCTTGTCCACGGGCTTGCCCGCCAAGCGGAAGCCTATCAAGGTAACGATAGCCGAGCCTGCGTCCGTAATGTTGTTCAAGGCGTCGCCGATAATCGCCACCGAGCCGGATAGAATGCCTAAGGTCAGCTTGCAGACAAAGAGCAAGCAATTGACGATAATACCCGTAAAACCCGCCAAAGAAGCGTATCTTGCGCGGGTTTTCGTGTCGTTTGGATTTGGATTTTTGCCGACGGAAAGTCGAATAAGAAGGTTTGTCATAAGCATTCCTTGTTTATTTTTATATATTCGTAAAGTTTCATAGGATATATGACGATTTTATTATACGATAATCGTCGAAGACTTGTCAAGAAAAAAGCAAATGAGAGGGAGAAAACGCTTTTAATTTTTTATAATATATGGTAAAATAAATAGGTATTTCAAATTTTGGAGGATTTTTATCGTGCATATAGGCGTAGCTATTTTATTGCTTATTTTAGGATTTGTCGGGCTTGTTAAGGGCGCGGACTGGTTTGTAGACGGTGCGGCGGGGATTGCGGAAAAACTCCGCGTGCCCACGCTGATTATCGGGCTTACTGTCGTATCCTTCGGTACGAGCGCGCCCGAGCTTGCCACCTCTATCATTTCTTCCGTGCAAGGCAGCGCGGATATTGCCGTGGGCAACGTTATCGGCAGTAATATCACGAATATTTTATTGATTTTGGGCTTGGCGGCTATCATTTGCCCCTTGACCGTACAGGAATCCACCCGTAAAATCGATTTCCCCGTATTGCTCGGCGCAAGCGGACTCGTACTCCTTTTGGGCGGGTTTGATAACGTGCTTGGACGCTTGGACGGTTGGATTATGTTCCTTTTATCCTTAGGTTATATGGGCTTTTTGATTTGGTACGCAATCCAAGAAAGCAAAAAACAGCCCGAATTCAACGGTATAGACACTTCGCACACGATTGCCGTTTTTGAAGAAGGCAAGGGCAAAGAAAACCATACCAAATTCGGCGCGTGGTATGAAAAAATGAAAGAACATACTTGGTTCTTAATCACCATTACCTTCGTGGGCTTGGCGCTGGTCGTCGTCGGCGCGCTGTACGGGGTTATTCCCGCGGCTACCGCGATTGCGGAAAAAGCGGGGGTATCGGAAAAGGTTATCGGGCTTACGATTGTAGCGATAGGCACTTCGCTTCCCGAACTCGTTACCTGCGTTATTGCGGCGAAGAAAGGGGAAACGGATATCGCGGTAGGCGATATCGTGGGCAGCAACGTGTTCAACGTCTTGCGTACCTTGGGGTTTTCCGCGGTGATTTTGCCTTTAAGCTTTGCTAAGTCGTTCGTCATAGACGGGCTTATCGCGCTTGGGGCGGCGGCGCTGCTTGCGGTATTCGGCTACGCCAAGGGCAATAAGGTGAGAAGGTGGTGCGGTATCCTTATGCTTTGCGCCTTTTTGGCGTATTACGTGTACTTGTTCGCACTCGCGTAAAAAAATATAAAAAAAGTGATAAAAAGCAGTCAAAAACGCTTGCCAAAGCTAGGGAAATCGTATATAATTGTCCTTGACTTCGAGCGTTCCGCTGCCTTTTTATGGGCGTGATGAGGAATCACGCAGCGGGTTATGAACGTTTCGTAAATTACGGAGGTAAAGTCTAAA
>JAZKXK010000065.1:0-5219 GCA_045611525.1 Candidatus Scatosoma sp.
TTGTCGATTTCGGAAACTTCCATCAGTGCACCCGTGGGACATACGCTCACGCATTGACCGCAAAGGATACAGGGGGAATTTGCAAAACTTCTATTTTCAGCTGGCGCAACAATTGTATTAAATCCACGCTTTTCAAAGCCAAGGATACCAAGCCCGTGCGCGTTTTTACAGCGTTCTACGCAACGCCCGCAAAGGATACACTTAGAGGTATCTCTCACGATAGAGGGGGTGAGCTTATCCACGGTAACGGGGGTTTGCTCGCCTTGGTACATATCGTCTCTTGCGCCCGTGAGCTTGGCTACGTGCAAAAGCTCGCAATAGCCGTTCTTGTCGCATTGTTGACAGTTTTTGTTGTGGTTGGAAAGAAGAAGCTCTACGGAAGTTCTTCTTGCAGCCGTTGCTTTGGGGGAAGAAATGGTGATTTCCATGCCTTCTGCAACGGGGTATACGCAGGACGCAACCAAGCCTCTCGCGCCCGTAGCCTCTACGAGGCAAACGCGGCAGGAACCCTTGGAGCATTCGCCGTGGTTGAATGCGCAAAGAGAGGGGATTTCAAAGCCGCATGCTTTTGCCGCCTCTAAAATGGTCAAGCCTTCTTCTACTTCAAAGGGAATACCTTCGATTTTGATATTAATTTTCGCCATGGTCTTTCCTCCGCTTACTTTTTCACGATTGCCTTGAATTTACACGAGGCAATACACATACCGCACTTCACGCACTTGCTTTGGTCGATGGTGTAGGCAGGCAAACGCTTGCCGGGGGCAATATAGTCCGTCTTAACGATAGCGTCCGCAGGGCAAGCCTTCACGCATACGCCGCAGCCGAAGCACTTGTTCATTTCGATATCGTACTGCATCAAGTTCTTACAAATATGCGCGGGGCATTTCTTGTCTACGATATGCGCGATATACTCCTCGCGGAAATGCTTGAGCGTGGAAAGGACGGGGTTGGGCGCCGTTTGTCCAAGCCCGCAAAGGGAGTTGGCTCTTACGCTTTGGGCAAGTTCTTCCAGCTCGCTTAAGTCCTTCATCGTCGCCTTGCCGTCGGTGATTTTAGTGAGGATTTCCAGCATTCTCTTCGTGCCGATACGGCAGGGGGTACATTTCCCGCAGGACTCGTCGCAGATGAATTCCATATAGAACTTCGCAACGTCCACCATACAGTTGTCCTCGTCCATAACGATAGCTCCGCCCGAACCCATCATCGAGCCTTTTGCCACGAGGTTGTCAAAGTCGATAGGGGTATCGAGGTCGGCTTCCGTCAAGCAACCGCCCGAAGGGCCGCCCGTTTGAATGGCCTTGAACTTTTTACCCGCGGGGATACCGCCGCCGATATCGTAGATAAGCTCGCGCAGGGTCGTCCCCATAGGGATTTCCACCAAACCGACGTTGTTGATTTTTCCGCCGAGCGCGAACACCTTCGTGCCTTTGGATTTGTCTGTGCCGTACCGCGCGAACTTGGTTGCGCCCTCTCTCAAAATGAAGGGTACGCAAGCCAGCGTTTCTACGTTATTGATGATAGAGGGTTTATCCCAAAGCCCCTTAACGGCAGGGAAGGGAGGACGGGGGCGGGGCATACCTCTTTGTCCCTCGATAGAGTTCAAAAGCGCCGTTTCTTCCCCGCAAACGAACGCGCCTGCGCCAAGGCGGAGGTGTACGCGGAAAGAAAAATCCGTGCCGAGGATATTGTCGCCGAGAAGCCCTAAGGATTCCGCCTGTTCAATGGCAAGCTTTAAGCGATTGACCGCGATAGGGTATTCCGCGCGGACGTAGAAATAGCCGTTTTGCGCGCCGATGGCATAGCCCGCAATCATCATACCTTCGATAACCGCAAGAGGGTTGCCCTCTAAGATGGAACGGTCCATAAACGCGCCGGGGTCGCCCTCGTCGCCGTTACATACCACGTACTTTTCGCCCTCGGGCTGCATATAGGCAAATTGCCACTTTCTGCCCGCGGGGAACCCGCCGCCGCCGCGCCCGCGGAGTCCCGAATCCAGCACTTCCTTGATGACGTCTGCTCTATCCATTTGCAAAGCGCGCGCAAGACCTTGGAACGCGCCTGCGCCAAGGCTTTCTTCAATCTTTTCAGGGTCGATGCTGCCGCAGCCGTGCAGGGCGATGCGCACCTGCTTTTTATAGAAGTTGATATCCTCTTGCTTGGTGATTTTTTCAGCGGTATTCGGGTCAACGTACAAAAGGCGTTCTACCGTTTCCCCGCCGATGATATCCTTTTCAAGGATTTCTTCCACGTCCTCGACCTGTACGAGGCGGTAGAGGGTATCCTCAGGGTAAATCTTAACGAAAGGCCCTTGCGAACAGAACCCAAAGCAGCCTACTTGGTTGACGGTAACTTTGTCGGTAAGATTTTTCTCTGCCACGAGGGAGTTGAAAAGGTTAGTGATTTCGTCTGCCCTCGACGAAAGACAGCCCGTACCGCCGCAAAGGACGATATGTCTTTTTCCGTCCCCGCCCGTGAATTTTGCGCTAAGGCAGGAGGCGCATTTTGCGCTCGTTTGTTTCAGCTCTTCAAAATTCTTAATCATTGCTTTGTGCCTCCATAGCTTTGTACTCGTTCACGATTTTGGGAACGGCGTCGACGGTGAGTTTGGGGTATACCTTACCGTTGATGGTAACGGCAGGGGCGATACCGCACGCGCCAATACAGCGCAAAGCGTCCAAGGTAAACAATCCGTCCGCCGAGGTTTCGCCGGGCTTGATACCGATGATTTCAGCGAATTTATCCAACACCTGCCCCGCGCCCTTGACGTAGCACGCCGTACCAAGACAAACGCCGATGACGTACTTTCCCTTAGGGGTAAGGGAGAAGAAGGAGTAGAAGGTAACCACGCCGTAAATTTCCGCGACGGAAATACCCGTGCGCTGGGATACCAGCTCCTGTACTTCCAGGGGAATATACCCGTACTCCTTTTGAATGTCGCTCAAAATCATCATCAGCGGGGTTTTTTCCTCGATATATCTATCGCAAATCTCGTTGATTTTTTTAACCGCCGCTTCTTGCAAATGAGCCATAATAGCCTCCTTTTTTGTTAAAATGTACATATGCGCGTGCGCATACTCGTTTAGTATATTATATCATATTTTTTACTCTTTACCAAATATTTCAAAGCAATAAATCTAAAGAAAAAATCGCTAAATCGATAAATTTTTATCTTATTCATCAAGCTGCGCAAAAAAAATGGAAAGTAATTGCAAAAAAGGCTTGAAATCGGCGAAGTTATTTGTTATAATATATAGCGAAAGAGATATAAGGAGAAAATGTTATGGAAAACGTAATTATTTGCAACTGTAAGCAAGTGAGCTACAAGGATATCGAACACGCGCTTGAAAACCAAAACAAAATGGAAGACGTGTTAAAGCTTTTTGAGGAAGTACAAAAGATTACCCATTGTTCGACGGGCTGCGGCGGTTGCCACGATAAGGTACTCGACGTGATTTCCGAAATTATGATGGCGTGAGGCGGAAATGAAAGCATTTACGAAAGCGGCGATTACGATTTGCGTGGCGGTAGGTTTTTCCCTGCCTTCTTTTGCCGTAAGAACGGCGGAAGAGGTTACCGTCAGCGCAGCGGGTACGGGGTATACGGACGCGTCGCAGGTGAAATATGTTTATAACGGGAAGTATATTGCAAACTGGGGCGCAAGAGAGGAAACGTGCGTATTCGTCAGTACGTACGGCGAGGCGTTTTATACGGGTAGCTACGTGTACGATACGCTCTCTAAGCAAAACGGCGGGTCTTCGTCAAGCGCGCCTCAAAGTACGCTGTATAAATCCTTACAATCGCTAATGAAAGGTAAGCATACGACGATTACTACCTATGACGGAACGCGAAACTTATATTGCTATACCGAATGCGTAAAGAGCAATACCGCCAGAATATCCTCCTTTTATTTAGGAAACGATTATTCCAGTACTTGGAATAGCGGGGCTACTTGGAATAGAGAACACGTTTGGCCTAAAAGTAAATGCATTTATACAAACAAGACGAATGATTCTGCTGATCTTATGACGCTTCGTGCAACAAAAACGGAGGAAAATACGGCACGCGACGATATAGCATACGGACAAAGCAGCGGATATTACGATCCGGATAAAAACGGTGAAAAAATTCGCGGGGATTGCGCGCGAATGATACTGTACAACTATGTGCGTTGGGGAAATACGAGTATTTGGGGTGCAAGCAACGTTATGGAAAGTATGAACGTTTTGCTTGAATGGATGAAAGAAGACCCCGTGGATACTTGGGAAATGGGCAGAAACGACGCCGTGCAGGCAATCACAGGCACGAGAAACGTCTTTATCGATTATCCCGAATACGCTTGGCTGTTGTTTAATCAATCCGTACCTGCTGACTACGTAACCCCGTCAAAAGCAAAGAGAACGGGGCAATCGGGCGGTTCGCAGGACAGCTCTTCGGGTAGTTCTTCGAGCAGCAGTGAGGACAGTTCGAGCAGTTCTTCAAATAGCTCGTCAAATAGTTCCTCAAGCAACTCGTCCGAGTCTTCCGGCAGCTCTAGCGAGCTTTGGGAAAGCAGCGAGGAGACCGAGGAGCAAAAATCCTGCGACCACGCGTATGACGAATGGTTTATAACCCTTGACCCTACGGAAACGGAGGAGGGAATGCAGGTGCGTACCTGTCCTAAATGCGGGAAGACGGAAAAAGAGAGTATTCCTGCTCTTGGCGGGGCTTCGTCAAGCGAGGAAGAAAGCAAGCCTGGGCTTGCAGGCTGCGGGGCAAGCATAGGCTTATCCGTGTCGGGCGTACTACTGCTCGCGGGTTGTTTCCTTTTCTTAAAAGAACGCAAAAATTGAGTTTAAGCACCCCCTTTAAAGGGGGTGTTTTGCGTATAAAAAGCTCGAAATTCGCACACGATAGGGGTATGGGGAAATTTGAGGAAGTATACGCTATCAACGTAAACGACAAGACGGAAAAGAAGGGCAATCTCACCTATTTGTCTTGGGCGTTCGCTTGGGCGGAGTTTAAGAAGGTCTATCCCGACGCGAGCTATAAAGTCAACGAGTTTAACGGGGAGTTTTGTTCGGGGAACGAGAAGATGGGGTATATGGTGCAAACGCGGGTAACGGCGGGGGATTGCAGCTACGAAATGTGGCTGCCCGTTATGGATATGCGCAACAACACGATTTTACAGCCGAAGATGACGGATATCAACAAATCCATTATGCGTTGCTTAACGAAAAATC
>JAZKXK010000066.1:0-2461 GCA_045611525.1 Candidatus Scatosoma sp.
CATATGGACGACCCCCCTTGGGATATCTTCGGCTTGCCCAGATTGCTCGTGGACGAGCCGAGCATCGACAGGTTCTTGAAAATGGTGGACGACGAGTACAACTGTCTTACCCTTTGTTCGGGCAGCTTGAACGCTAACCCCGACAACGACGTAGCGGCTATCGTTAGAAAGCACTGCGGAAGAATTGCGTTTGCGCATATCCGCAACGTAAAGCACTTTGAAAACGGCGACTTCTCCGAGGCAAGCCATCGTGATTGCGACGGCGATACCCGTATCCTTGATATCCTCAAGGCATACCACGATTGCGGGTTTAACGGATACATTCGTCCCGACCATGGTAGGCACCTTTGGAACGAAGGCCCCGGTACGGTGCGCCCCGGATATGGGTTGTACGACAGAGCGCTCGGCATTATGTATATGCTCGGCGTTTGGGATATGTTAGATAAATTAAAGAAATAAATCATAGAGGTGTTAGAAATGATTAAATTACCTTTGAACGTAGATTACAGCGGTAAAGTCGTCGTCGTAACGGGCGCAGGCGGTTTGATTTGCGGCGCGATGGCGCGCGCGTTTGCGCAAAGCGGCGCGAAAGTGGCGGCTCTTGACTTGAACGAGGAAGCGGTGAAAAAGCTCGCGGACGAGCTGAAAGCCGAAGGCTTCGTATGCGAGGGCTACAAAGCGAACGTGCTGGATGGCGCGGCTTTGGAAGAAGTACATCAGGCGGTTTTGAAAGACCTTGGCCCTTGCGATATCCTCGTAAACGGCGCGGGCGGGAACAATCCCAGAGCGACCACGGACAACGAATACCAGCACGAGGCGAAGGAAGGGGGCAAGTCCTTCTTCGATTTGGAAAGCAGCGGCGTGGACTTCGTGTTCAAGCTGAATTTCCAAGGCACGCTTTTGCCTACGCAGGCGTTCGCTAAGGATATGGTAGCGAAAAAGGGCGGTTGTATTTTGAATATCTCGTCTATGAACGCGTACATTCCCTTGACGAAAATCCCCGCGTATTCGGCGGCGAAAGCGGGTATTTCCAACTTTACGCAATGGCTTGCGACGCACTTTGCGGGTACGGGTATCCGTTGCAACGCAATCGCGCCCGGCTTCTTGGTATCCGCGCAAAACAAGGCGCTCCTCTTCAACGAGGACGGCACGCCTACGGCGCGTTCGGCTAAGATTTTGAACGGTACGCCCACCAAGCGTTTCGTGGACGCGGAAGAGCTTTTGGGTGCAACCTTATTCCTTTGCGACGATAAGTCGGCGTCGGCAATTACGGGCGTGGTATTGCCCGTGGACTGCGGTTTTGCAGCATACAGCGGGGTGTAAGTATGGAAAAATTCGTACCTGTAGTCGTTATCAAAGAACTGAGCGAAACGGACAAAATTTTAACGGCGTTAAAGAATAACGGTATCAACACGGCGGAAATCACCTTCCGCACCGCTTGCGCGGCAGAGGCGATTGCCTATGCGTGCAAGAACTATCCCGAAATGAGCGTAGGCGCAGGCACGGTTATCAACGCCGAGCAGTGCGAGGCGGCGCTTGCGGCGGGCGCGCAGTTTATCGTATCCCCCGGTCTTTCCGTGGCGGTTGCGAACATTTGCCGTGAAAGAGGGATTCCTTACTATCCCGGCTGCGTAACGCCTACGGAAATTATGCAGGCGTTGGAGCTTGGCATCACCACGGTAAAATTCTTCCCCGCAAACGTATACGGGGGCTTGAAGGCAATGAAGGCGCTTGCCGCGCCCTTCCCTCAAATCAAATTTATCCCCACGGGCGGCGTGGACAGAAGCAACATCGACGAATTCCTCGCTTGGGATAAAATCGAGGCGGTAGGCGGCAGCTTTTACGTAAAAGAAGCTTTAGAAAAAATGGAGGCACAAAAATAATGAAAAGAGTAGTAACATTCGGCGAGCTTATGCTTCGTCTTGCACCTAACGGGTATTACCGTTTCTTCCAAAACGACCAAATGCAGGCAACCTTCGGCGGCGGCGAGGCTAACGTAGCGGTTTCCCTTGCCAACTACGGCTTGGACAGCGTATACGTAACCAAGCTCCCTAAGCACGCTATCGGTCAGGCGGCTGTGGACTCCCTTCGCCACTTCGGCGTGGATACGACGAAAGTCGTTCGCGGCGGCGACAGAGTGGGTATTTATTACTTAGAAAAGGGCGCGTCCCAACGCGGCTCGGTATGTATTTACGACAGAGCAAACTCCGCTATCGCGCTTGCGGATAAAGCGGATTTCGACTGGGATAGCATTTTTGAGGGCGCGGACTGGTTCCACTTCACGGGCATTACCCCCGCTTTGGGCAAGAACGTAACGGAAATTTGCGTAGAGGCCTGTAAAGCGGCAAAGGCGAGAGGGGTAAAAATCTCCTGCGACCTTAACTACCGCGGTAAGCTTTGGACGAGAGCCGAGGCGCGCGAAGCGATGAGTGAGCTTTGCAAATACGTAGACGTATGTATC
>JAZKXK010000067.1:0-10983 GCA_045611525.1 Candidatus Scatosoma sp.
AATTTACGGCCCTGAATCTTCGGGTAAAACGACGGTTGCGCTGCACGCGATTGCCGAGGCGCAAAAGATGGGCGGCGTTGCGGCGTTTATCGACGCGGAACACGCGCTCGACCCCGTTTATGCAAAGAAGCTTGGCGTAAACCTAGACGAGCTGTACGTTTCCCAGCCCGACACCGGCGAACAAGCGCTCGATATTACGGACGCGCTCGTTAGAAGCTCGGCGGTAGATATTATCGTTATCGACTCGGTTGCGGCGCTTACCCCTAAGGCGGAAATCGAAGGGGATATGGGGGATACGCACGTTGGCTTGCAGGCTCGTTTGATGTCGCAGGCGCTTAGAAAATTGACGGCTATCGTCAATAAATCCAAAACCTGCGTTATCTTTATCAACCAGCTCCGCGAAAAGGTGGGCGTTATGTTCGGGAATCCCGAAACCACCCCCGGCGGTAAAGCGCTTAAATTCTATGCAAGTATGCGTTTGGATATCCGTAAGACGGATACTTTAAAAGACGCCGACGGCGCGATGGGTAACAGAACGAAAGCGAAAATCGTTAAAAATAAGCTTGCGCCTCCCTTCCGTCAGGCGGAATTCGATATCGTATTCGGCGAAGGTATTTCGCAAGAAGGCTGTATTATGGATATGGGCGTTCAGTACGATATCATTTCCAAGAGCGGGGCGTTCTATAGCTATAACGGAAATAAAATTGCGCAGGGCAGAGAAAAACTGCGTACCTACTTGAAAGAAAATCCCGAAATCAAGGCGGAAATTGAACAAAAAATCCGCGATGCCGCAACGGGTAAATTTGACGAAGAGGAAGAATAATTTTTTAAAGCGTAACGGAGCAATTTCGATTGCTCCGTTTTTCTTGTTTTATGTAAATATTTCCATTCAAGCGTAAACATTTTTTCCTCAAACAATTGACTTTTTTATAAATATATTGTAAAATAGAGTTGATAGAAAAAATTATAAGTCGGGTTTTATAAAAATCCGTTGAAATAATGGCTTTATCAATTTAATTTTAATACAGGAGGCACAAAAAATGCACAGTTTTAATTTGAGCGTCCTGTTTCTCAGTACTACGATGCCTATTTGGCTTGGTATCGTTCTTGCCCTCGTAGGCTTGGCTATGGGCGTGGCGTTGCTTATGGTATATAAGCTCTCGTCCGAAAAGAAGGTTGGCTCGGCGAAGGAACGCGTTCGTAAAATCGAAGAGGATGCGAAAGCGGAGGCGGAA
Source organism: Candidatus Scatosoma sp. (assembly GCA_045611525.1). Classification (GTDB taxonomy): domain Bacteria; phylum Bacillota; class Clostridia; order Christensenellales; family Borkfalkiaceae; genus Scatosoma. Next base: position 1,236 of record JAZKXK010000067.1, read on the forward strand.
CGTATTAGGTCGCAAGGAAGAGAAGAAAGCAAGAGAGCGTTGAAAGAGGCTCTTCTCGAAGCAAAGGAACAGGATTTAAAATTAAGAAACGAATTCGAGCGTGAAACAAAGGAAAAGAAGGCTGAAATTCAGCGTATGGAACAGCGTTTGACGCAGAAAGAGGACGCAATCGACAAGAAGTCGGAGGCGCTCGAACAGCAAAAGAACCACCTTTTGAAAAAAGAGGAAGAGGTGGTGCTGTTGCAGGAAAAGCTCAACTCTCAACACGAGTTGATGATTCAAGAGCTTGAAAAGGTGGCGCAGCTCACCCGTGAAGAGGCAAAACGAATCTTGACGGAAGAGATTTTGGACGAAACCCGCCACGAAGTAGCCATTCAGGTACGCAATCTTGAACAGCAGGCAAAGGACGAGGCGGATATCAACGCGAAGAAGATTATTTCCCTCGCCATTCAAAAATGCGCCGCGGATCAAGCGTCGGAAATCACCGTTTCCGTAGTACCCTTGCCCAGCGACGATATGAAAGCGCGTATCATCGGCAGAGAGGGTAGAAATATCCGTGCGTTGGAAAACGCGACGGGTATCGAGCTTATCGTAGACGATACCCCGGAAGTCGTTATTCTTTCGGGCTTTGACCCCGTAAGACGCGAAATCGCAAGATTGTCGCTTGAAAAGCTTATCAACGACGGCAGAATTCACCCCGCGCGCATAGAAGAAACGGTAGAGAAAGTAACCCGCGAAATGGACCAGCAAATTAAAGAAGCTGGCGAGGCTGCGGTGTTTGAGGCGGGTATTTTCGGGCTGCACCCCGAACTTATTAAGCTTATCGGTCGTTTGAAGTTTAGAACGAGCTACGGTCAAAACGTGTACAAGCATTCGATAGAGGTATCCATGCTTGCAGGTCAAATGGCAGCGGAGCTTGGGTTAGACGTTAACTTTGCAAAGCGCGCAGGTCTTTTGCACGATATCGGTAAGGCGGTCGACCAGGAACAGGAAGGCACGCATATCCAAATCGGCGCGGACTTGGCGAAAAAGTATAAGGAAAATGCAAATATCGTCAATGCGATTATGGCGCACCACGGCGACGTAGAGCCTAAGACGATTGAGGCGGTATTGATTCAAGCGGCGGACGCGATTTCGGGCGCTCGTCCCGGTGCAAGAAGAGAAACGGGTACGAACTACGTTAAACGTTTGGAGAAACTTGAGGCGATTGCGTCTGGGTTTAACGGCGTAGATAAGAGTTATGCTATCCAAGCGGGCAGAGAGGTACGCGTTATCGTAAAACCCGAACAGGTAGACGACGCACAGGCTCTTTTCCTTGCAAAGGATATCGCTAAGAAAATCGAGGCGGAGCTTGAGTATCCCGGTCAAATCAAGGTCAACGTTATCCGCGAATTCCGCGGGGTTGAGTACGCGAAATAAAGACCTAAAACCCTCATTTTGTTCTAGGGAATATTTTTGATAAATGAGCAAGGCGGACGGCGAAAGCTGTTCGCTTTTCTTTGTATACAAAGAAAGAACACCTCGATAACGAGATGTTCTTTCATTATGGAGCTGCTAGGCGGATTTGAACCGCCGACCTCGTCCTTACCAAGGACGCGCTCTACCGACTGAGCCATAGCAGCATTTATTCGCAGTACTATGACATTATAGTGAAATTTTTTGTAAAAGTCAAGCCGAAAAAGGGGGTATTTGCAAAAAAAATCATATTCTTATCATCTTTTTTATCCCTGTGAAAAAATGCATCTTGACAAACGGGGAAATATATAATATAATGTAAGAAATAAGAGGAGAAATGATTATGATAGAACAAGTAATGAAGGAATTAAGTATTTTACCTGATTTGCTCTTAGCCGTATTATTAGGCTTTATCATCGGCTTTGAAAGAAAACTTCGTTTTAAAGAAGCGGGGATTCGTACGCATACGATTGTGTGCGTCGGCTCGGCGCTTATGATGATTGTATCGAAGAACGCGTTTGGGAGCGATGCGGACTCTGCCCGTGTTGCGGCGCAAATTGTATCGGGCGTAGGTTTCTTGGGCGCGGGGATGATTGTATATAGACAGCACGAGGTTCGCGGGCTTACGACGGCGGCAGGCGTTTGGGCTACGGCAGGCGTTGGTATGGCTTGCGGGGGAAGACTGTATATCATTGCAATCGGCGCAACAGCCCTCTTGGTTGCGGCACAGTGCATTTTCCATTTAAACCTTAAGGTTTTTCGCTCAAAAAGATATTATTCCGTAAAAATCGAATTTTTGCAAACGCTGGACGAGAACAAAAGAATTAAAGAGATTTTTGGAACGGATAGGTTTAATCATCTCGTCATTAAAAGAGAAAAAGACCGCGTGGTGTATAGCGCTACGCTCAATACGGATAAAGAGTTCTCATCGACCAGACTTAACCAAATTATTGCGGAAAACGACTTTATATGTTCTATAGAGCGTTGTGATAACGATTAAAAAGCGTAGCCATTAAGGCTACGCTTTCTCTATATTAAGTTTAAAATTTCATCAAATTGAGTAAGAATGGGGGTATCGGGGAACAAACGGTTTACTTGCCCAACCTCTTTTTTTCCATAACCCGTCAATACCAAAACTGCGTTTGCGCCTGCATTTTTTGCGCAGAGAATATCGCTCATTCTATCCCCAACGACAAGGCATTCGCAAGGAGTAAGGGCTAAGCGTTCGCACACCTTTAATAATAGACCGCTTTTAGGCTTTCGGCAATCGCATTTATCGATATCGTCGTGCGGACAAATTTCCCAAATATCAGCTCCGTAGCTTTGGAATTCCGCCGCGTAATCGTAGTTTCCAGCCGTACCTCGAGCAATACTTGATTGATTGGTAATAATCCCGACAAGATACCCTTTTTGTTTAATTTTGCAGAAAACGGAGAAGATATTTGCAAAGGGCTTCAAGGTTTGCGGGAAGCGCTTATCGCTTAATTCTCCCAAAGTACCGTCTCGGTCAAATAAAATGCACTTAATCATAAAAAATTTCCTTATAAGATTGACATTTTTCTTAAAAGATGATATGCTGTATATGCTTGGTGATTTTTGAAGATAAATAAAAGCCTGCGTCTAAAGACACAGGCTTTGGCAAGGGAGACGCGATTTGACACGCAACCTGTGGTTTTGGTGGGAAACGCTACTCTAGCGTTTGCCGTGAATATCTAACGGGATATAAAGAAAGCCTGCGTCTAAAGACACAGGCTTGGCAGGGGAGACGCGATTCGAACACGCAACCTACGGTTTTGGAGACCGCTACTCTACCGTTGAGCCACTCCCCTAAACATCTTAGTCATTATATAACAAAAAAAAGCATTTGTCAATTATTTTTAAGGCGAATATTTGGGAAATTCATAAAAGATTAACGGAATTTATTATGGAGAAAAAAACAGTCATTCTATATACGGACGGCGCTTGTTCGGGAAACCCCGGGCTTGGCGGTTATGCGGGCATTCTTATTTACGGAGAGGTGAAAAGGGAATACAGCGGTGCGGAAGCACAAACAACCAACAACCGTATGGAGGTTATGGCTGTATTAGAGGGTTTAAAAAGGCTTAAATATCCTTGTAAGGTAGAGGTTTACAGCGATTCTGCTTATACCGTAAATGCCTTTACGAACGGTTGGATTTACGCGTGGAAGAAAGGAGGCTGGAAAAAGGCAGACGGAAAACCCGTGTTAAACGTAGACTTGTGGGAAGAGCTTTATCAAAAGACCCGCGAACACGAGGTAACCTTTCATAAAGTAGCGGGGCATGCCGATGACGAGTTAAATAACCGCTGCGACGAGCTTGCCCGCGCCGCAATCGTGGCGCTTCGCGCAAAGTTGCCGCAAGAGGGCATTGACGAGGAAATTACCGAGTAATTCCTTATATTTTCCGTATAAACCATGCATACTATATTATAAAGCGGAGGTAGTATGCGGGATAAAAGGTTCGGCAAAAAGAAAGAAGAAAGAAAATGGTTATTTTTAATCGTTTTCTTTTTATTTACGGCATTTTGTATTGTGTTTTCCGTATTATGTATTTACGGCACGCAAAACCCGTTTTTTAACAGGAATAGCGGGTGGATAAGCGCGGTATCGATTGCTTTGCTTTGCGCTTTTTGCGGTGCTTGCATATATTTTACTCTAAAGGGCAAGGAAAGGGTGATGAAAAGCTTTATAAGCGCCTATATCTTTTTTGCCTTTTGTTTAGCGCTTATTTATATTTTTCAAAAAACCGGCTTTTTTAAGGTCGTTAATACGCCTAAGGAATTGCAGGCATATATTGAAAAGGCGGGCGTATGGATGCCGATTTTATATATTTTGTTGCAATATCTTCAGGTCGTCATTTTACCTATTCCAAGCGTAGTGAGTACGGTTGCGGGGGTAACGCTGTTTGGTCCGTTTAAGACAGCGATATACAGTTTAATAGGCATACTGCTCGGCTCAATAACGGCGTTTTTTATTGGCAGAAAGTTGGGGAACAAAGCGGTAACCTGGATTATCGGGGAAGATGCATTGTTAAAATGGCAAAAGAAATTAAAAGGGAAAGACGCTTTATTTTTAACCGTAATGTTTCTTCTTCCCGTATTTCCCGACGACGTATTATGCTTCGTCGCGGGGCTTTCGTCAATGACGGCGAAGTATTTTTTAATTATGATTTTAATTTCGAGGCTTCTTGCCGTTTTTGCTACCTGCTATTCCTTTGAATTTATACCCTTTAATACCTGGTGGGGTTTGACGCTTTGGGGCGTTTTTATCGTCGGGGTTACTATTGTTTTTATATTTATATATAAAAAAATGGACAAAATTCAGGCAAAAATCCAAGAATTTAAGAGAAAAAGAAAAAATGGATAATCATTTGTCTGCAATCAACTATTTTTTTACAGATTTTGGGATTTTTTTGTCGCTCAGGTCTTGCAATTTGACGATAGATAGTGTATAATAGTATTTGTCGGGAGTTTGAGATTTTTATAAAAATAAATGCAAATTCTTGAAGGAGAAATTATGGATAAAATTCAGTTACTACAACAGAGGAAAGAGCAGCTTGCGTCCTCGGCAAAGGAAATTCGCGCGCAAATCGAAGAGATTATCGACGCAGAAAGCTTTGTTGAGATTTCGGCTTTTAGCTTTTCCAAAAACGAGTTTTACGGTGAAGAAGCGGCGGGCGAGGGCGTTGTAACCGGCTTTGCTACGGTAGACGGGTATCCTTTCTACGTAGTTGCGCAAAATTTTAACGTTTTGCGCGGCGGTATGTCCAAAGCAAACTGCGATAAAATCGTAAAATGTCTTGACATGGCGGAGAAAAATTCCACTCCGGTGTTGTATTTGCTTAACACCCAAGGCGTACAAATCGGCGAGGGCGTTACCGTACTTGAGGGGTTGGGGAAATTGCTTGCAAGAAGCACGCAATTGAAAGGCATTGTGCCGCAGTACGTCGTTGTAAACGGCGAAGTATACGGCTCGGCGGCGATGCTGGCTGCCGTGGCGGATTTTACTTTCTTTATCGAGAAAAAGAGCGTGCTTGCCATCAATAGCCCCTTCGTGCTTTCCGCTAAAATGGGCAAAAACCTTTCCAAGGAAGAGGTTGGCGGCGCAAAGGCTTTGGACAAGTCCGGTATTCCGGCTTTTGAGCTTAAAAATCTTGCCGAAGTAAAAACAAAGCTTGTTGAGATTAACGAGCTTGTAAACGTACCCGTCATCGAAGCGGAACTGAACGATAGCGCGCCTGTTTTGAATGAGAACGTTTCCGCGGAAACGCTTTTGAACGTCTTTGAGAAAGCAATCGAGGTTTGGAACGTTTGCGAACCTGAAGTTAAGACGGTTTTGGCTCGCGTCGGGGGTATTTCCGTTGCGGCTATCGTTTTTGACGGCGGGGATAACGGCGTGGAATTGAACGCAGCCAAGCTTGCCAAAATCAAGAATTTTGCAAGGCTTGCGTATTGCTATGACTTGCCGTTTATTACCTTTGGCGACGTCAAAGGGATTTGTCCTTGCGCGTGCGCAAATAACAGCCGCGTTATGAAAGAAGCTGCCGAGTATTTAGAAATCTTCGATACTTTGGATACGGCAAAAATCGCTGTCGTTTATAAGAAGGCGGTAGGGCTTGGCTATTCGCTGTTTGCCTCTAAATCGGTTGGGTTTGATTACACCTGCGCGTTTGCAAATGCAAAAATTGCACTCTTTGACAGTGTGCAGGGCGCGCAAATCGAATTAAACGACGAAAAAGCGGACAAGGCTGCGCTTGCAGCTAAGTATGCGGATGAAAATGCCGACCCGATAAACGCCGCGAAAAACGGCTATATCGACGCGATTATCGAACCGCAGTTTGTAAAGCAATATTTAATTTCGGCTTTGCAAATGCTTGCAAAATAAGAGGTGCGTATGTTATTTAATCTATTGACAAACGCAAGCAAGTACGACTATAAACCGGAGATATCCGAAGTGCTGCTGTATGCTTTAATCGGCTTTTTAGTGGTATTTATGGGTATTGCCTTCCTGGTATTTATGGTTTGGCTTGTGGGCGAGCTTATGAAAAAAGCGAAAAACAAGGCTAGTGAAAAACCTACCAAGCCCGTCCAAGAACTTCCAAAGGAAAAGATTGAAATTTCCAAGCAAAGCGATGAAGTGGACGAGGAAACTCTTGCCGTTATCATGGCGGCTATCATGGCGTTTTATCAAGCAAACAATCCTAAGTGTGAATTCACTGTTAAAAGAATAAAGAGAGTAAGGAGAAACGATTATGCGTAATTTTATTATCACTGTAAACGGCAAATCCTATGAGGTTGGCGTTGAAGAAGTAGGCGGCGCTCCCTCCGTAGTAGCCCCCGTAGCGGCTGCGCCTGTTGCGGCGCCTAAGGCTGCACCTGCGCCGGTAGCTGCACCCAAAGCGGCTCCTGCAAACGGCGAAAAGGTACTTTCGCCCTTCCCCGGGCTTATTAAAAATCTTTTGGTTGCCGAGGGGGCAACGGTTAAAAAAGACCAACCCATTCTTGTACTTGAGGCAATGAAAATGGACAACGATATTACCTCGCCTTGCGACGGTGTGGTAAGCTTCCAGGTTACAAAGGGCGCAAACGTGGAATCGGATGCGGTTTTGGCGGTAATTTCCTAATTGAGGTAGCAAAGTGTTAAATAATTTACTCGCAGACATTGGCGGTATGTTCGTTGGTTTGTGGGAGCAATCGGGACTTGCGTCGGGGTCGTGGCAAAACTACGTCATGATTTTGGTTTCGTTCGTCTTGATTTATCTTGCAATTGTTAAAAAATTCGAGCCGCTGCTTTTATTACCGATAGCATTCGGTATGTTTCTTATCAATCTTCCCGGTGCGTATAATGTTCTTTGGGGTACGTATGCGGAAGAGGCGGAGCATACCTTCGAGAACGTGCAAAATCGAGGCTTACTTTGGTATCTTTTCTACGGCGTAGATAAGGTAATCTATCCGCCGCTTATTTTCCTTGGTATCGGCGCGATGACGGACTTTGGCCCGCTTATCTCCAACCCCAAGAGTATGCTTATCGGTGCGGCGGCGCAGCTTGGTATTTTCTTGACGCTTATCGGCGCGATTGTGCTTGGTTTTGACCTTGCGGCGGCTTGTTCGATTGCAATTATCGGCGGGGCGGACGGCCCTACGGCTATCTACGTTACGCAGACCTTATCGAAATATACTCCAAATGATTTACTTTCGGCAATTGCGGTTGCGGCATATTCGTATATGGCGCTGATTCCCATTATCCAAAAGCCGTTAATGAAACTTATCGTTCCTAAGGCAGAGCGTCAAATTAAAATGAAGCCTCTCCGTACGGTTAGCAAGCTGGAAAAGGTTATTTTCCCGATTCTTGTAACGCTGGTAGTAGGGTGCTTGTTGCCTGACGCAGTGCCTCTTTTGGGTATGCTTATGTTGGGTAACTTGCTTAAAGAATCGGGGGTATGCGACAGACTTTCTTCGCAGGCGCAAAACGGCTTAATGAACACGGTTACCATTTTCCTTGGCGTTTCGGTTGGCTGTAAAGCCTACGGGGCGACCTTCTTACAGGTGCAAACGCTGATGATTATCGGGCTTGGTCTTGTCGCGTTTTCTTGCGGTACAATCGGCGGCTTGCTTATGGGTAGACTTATGTGTAAGCTTTCGGGCGGTAAAATCAATCCGCTTATCGGCAGCGCAGGCGTTTCCGCCGTGCCTATGGCGGCGCGTATTTCCGAAGACGTAGGGCGTGAAGAAGACCCCAGCAACCATCTTTTGATGCACGCTATGGGGCCTAATGTTGCAGGCGTAATCGGTTCTGCGATTGCGGCAGGGTTCTTAATTTCCTTATTCTAAACTACGAGGTAAAACGATATGGATATGAAATTTGACAATAGAAAGGTAATGCTTACCGAAACGATTTTGCGCGACGCGCATCAATCGCAAGCGGCAACGAGAATGCGCATTGACGAAATGTTGCCCGTTTTGGAACAGCTTGACGAAATCGGTTATTATTCCATCGAGGCGTGGGGCGGGGCTACCTTCGATAGCTGTTTACGCTTCTTGAACGAAGACCCTTGGGAACGTTTGAGAACGCTTAAATCCCATTTAAAAACGCCCATTCAAATGCTTTTGCGCGGACAAAACCTGCTCGGTTATCGTCATTATGCGGACGACGTTGTTGAGAAATTCGTGGCGAAATCCATTGAAAACGGCGTAGGGGTTATCCGTGTATTCGACGCTTTGAACGACCCGAGAAACCTTGAAGTTTCTATGAAAGCCATTAAAAAGTACGGCGGTGTTTGCGAAGCTACGATTTGCTATACCAGCGCTATCGTTGACGGTAAAGAAGTGTTCACCAACGAATATTTCGTAAATCTTGCAAAGCAGCTTGAAGAAAGAGGCGCGGATAATATTTGCTTGAAAGATATGGCGAATTTGCTCTTGCCCTTCAAGGCATACGAGCTTATCAAGGATTTGAAAGCGGCGCTTAAACCTACGACAAAAATCCATTTGCATACCCATAACACGACGGGTACGGGCGATATGGTATATCTCATGGCAATCCTTGCGGGAGTCGATATCGTAGATACGGCATTGTCGCCTCTTGGTAACGGTACTTCTCAGCCTGCGACCGAACCCTTGGTTGCCACACTGCAAGGCACGCCTTACGATACGGGAATTGATATCAACAAGCTCTTACCTATCGTAAAACATTTCAAAACGGTTGAAAAACGCCTTATCGACGATAAAATCCTTAATCAAAAATCCAAAGGCATTGACGTGAACACCCTTTTGTATCAAGTTCCCGGCGGTATGCTTTCCAACCTTATCAATCAGCTTGAAAAGGCGGGGAAAGCAGACAAGCTTATGGAATGTCTTGCGGAAGTTCCCAACGTTAGAAAGGACTGCGGGTATCCGCCCCTCGTTACGCCTTCTTCCCAAATCGTCGGTACGCAAGCCGTACTCAACGTGGTTATGGGCGAACGCTATAAAATGGTTACCAAAGAAACAAAAGACTTGTTTGCAGGCAAATACGGCACCCTTCCTATGCCTTTAAATGAAGAGATTGCGCCTAAGGTTTTGAACGGCGCGGAAAGAATCACTTGCAGACCTGCGGATTTGTTACAGCCTGAATACGAAGATATTAAAAAGAAAGTTATCGAGCTTGGCTATTACGAAAAAGAAGAAGACGTTCTCTCCTATGCAGTATTTGAACAAGTCGCTGAAAACTTCTTCAAATGGCGCACCGCGCAAAAAGACGGCGTTGACCGCGATTTAGCAAAATCTGAGGTTTATC
>JAZKXK010000068.1:0-5296 GCA_045611525.1 Candidatus Scatosoma sp.
CGAGGAAATTAGAAGAATTCAAAAGGAAACGGGTATCACCACCGTATTCGTTACCCACGACCAAGAAGAGGCGATGAGTATTTCCGACGTTATCGTCGTAATGAAGCTCGGCGTGGTACAGCAGGTAGGTAAGCCTCAGGAAATCTACGACGACCCCACCAACCTCTTCGTTGCGAAGTTCTTGGGTACTCCCCCTATCAACGTATTTAACGGCAAAGTAGAAGGGGGTAAGCTGTATATCGGCGAAAACGCTGTACTGAACGTGAAGGGAGTAGACGACCGCGCCGTAACGGTGGCAATCCGTCCCGAGGGCTTTACCTTGGCGGAAAAGGGGTCTTTCGTATGCGAACTTTCCAACGTGGAAGTTATGGGTCGCGACGTCAGCGTCGTATCCCGCCACGAAGCGTCCCAAAACCCCGTCGTCCGTTCGATTATCAATGCGGACAACAAGGTGGACGTATCCTCTGCTACGGTCAGCTACGAGCTGAAGCCTCATAAAGTATTCCTCTTCGACGCGGAAACGGAAGAAAGAATTTATTTCGAGGTGTAAGTATGGCGAAAGTACTCGATTTCCTCAATACCGTTTTCGTGAAAGGTTTTTGGCAAACCTTTTGCGTGAAATGGGTATGGCAAACCTTTTTCGTCGCTTGGGTGTATCAAGCGTTTTGGAAAAGATTTGTCGTTAAAACCTTAAAGTTTGACAGATGGAAGGGTTGGATTTACCTTTTGCCTGCGCTCGTATTGATTATGATATTTACCGTATATCCTATCATCAATACCTTGCGCCTGGCGTTTACCGAACGTTACAACGGCTTAGACCCTACCTGGGTAAAGGAAAACTATACCGTCGGCTTTGAAAACTTCACGCACGTTATGGAGAGTAAAACCTTTATTACCTCCTTGAAAAACACGATGCTGATTTGTTTCATCACCGTTCCCCTTTCCACTATTTTGGCTTTGCTTATCGCCGTTTGCTTGAACGCGATTAAGCCCTTGCAAAGACTGTTGCAGACGATTTTCTTCCTGCCCTACGTTACCAACTCGATTGCCATCGGTATGGTATTCGCGGCAATGTTCAATATCGTCGGCGACGTGGCTAGCCCCGATTCCTTGGGACTTGCCAACAGCTTCTTAAAGCTTTTCGGGGTTGACCCCATCAACTTCATCAACGCAGGCTCGACCTACGGGAAGAATATCTTGGTACTCGTTATCTATATTGTATGGAACGCGTTGCCTTTTAAAATTCTCGTTTTGCTTGGGGCTTTGCAAAGCATCAACAAGCAATACTACGAGGCGGCAAAAATCGACGGCACGCCCCGTTGGCGCGTGTTCACCAAAATCACCGTTCCTCTCCTTTCCCCGATGATTGCCTACGTCGTTATTACCGGCTTTATCGGCGGGTTTAAGGAATATTCCAGTATCGTCGGTATTTTCGGCGAGAAGATGGGTCCCGTCGGCGGCAACTACCGCTTGGATACTATGGTAGGGTATATCTACCGCGTTATCCCCATCGGCGACTACGGCTATGCAAGCGCGGCGGCGTTACTCCTCTTTGCGATTATTTTCGTCGTAACGATGATTAACCTGTACGTCAGCAAAAAGAAAACGCATTATTAAGGAGGTGCTGTTATGAACGATATCGTAAACGAAGAAGAAGTTCTCGTAGAAACGGAAACGCAAGCAGAAAGCACCCAACAAGAGAGCGAAAGCGCCCTCGTCGCCGGCGTAATGCACGAGCAGGATATTCAAAAGGTATCCTCGAAGCAGAAGGTGATGAAAGTCCTCGTTCAGGTCGGCTTGTACCTGTTCCTCGGCATTATGGCGTTTATCGTCGTATTCCCCTTCTACTGGATGCTGATTTCCTCGGTGAAGTCCCTGCCCGAATACGAGCTGATGACCCCCACCCTCTTCCCCAAGGAATTCCACTTTGAAAACTATGCGAGAGCCTTTGAGGCAGGCGGGGACGCGGGGCTTGGCAGATTGTTTTTGAATACTGCCTACGTCGGCATTGTATCCACCTTGCTTTCCTTGGTGATTACCGTGCTTTCGGCGTTCGCGTTTGCCCGTCTTGAATTCAAGGGCAAAAACGTCTTATTCGCTTTCCTTTTGGCGACGATGATGATTCCCGGCGAGCTGTTCACTATCACCAACTTCCAAACGGTAAGAGACTTTGGCTGGACGGATTTTGAAATCTACGGCTTTACCGTACTTATCGTACCCTTCCTCGTCAGCGTATTCTATATCTATTTGCTGAAACAAAACTTTATGCAGGTCCCCAACGAGCTGTATTTGGCGGCAAAGGTGGACGGTACGAGCGATTTGAAGTATCTTTGGAAGGTTATGATTCCCCTTGCGCTTCCCACCCTCATCTCCATCACCATTTTGAAGATGATGGGCGCGTGGAACACCTATATGTGGCCCAAGCTCGTTACCAGCGACGATACGTACAAGCTGATTACCAACGGCTTGCGCGATATGAACTTCGGTGAAGACGGCAACCCTACTCACATTGACTACCCTATGCAGATGGCGGCGGTTACGATGGTATCCATTCCCTTGTTCATGGTATTCATTTTCCTTAGAAAGTATATCATGAAAGGGGTATCCAGAAGCGGTATCAAGGGTTAATCTTAAAAGACTTTAATGAAAAAATAATATAAAAAGGAAGTATAAAGCAATGAAGAAAACCAACAAGTTCTTATGCGGCGCTCTTTCCGTTCTTATGCTTGCAGGCAGCGTTCTTGGAACAACCTCCTGCTTTGGTAAGGGCGGCAAGAAAGAAAAACTCGACTTCAGTAACACGACGGTTGAAGTCGTACCCTACGACGGCAGCGAAGTTACCGTAACGTTCTATCACAATATGGGCGCAACGTTGCAGAACGTACTCAACAAACACATTGAGAAGTTCAAGGCAATTTACCCCAACATTACGATTGAACACGGCTCGAAGGGCGACTGGACCGGACTTCGCGACCAAATCACGACGGAAATCAACGCGGGTACGTCCCCTACGATGGCATATTGCTATCCCGACCACGTAGCCCTTTACAACAAGGCTATGGCAACGGTTACCCTCGACGGCTATATCGCAGAGCAAGGCACGGTTACGAAAGCGGACGGCTCTACGGAAATCATGGGTCTTACCGACGCGCAAAAAGCGGACTACGTTGAAAAGTATTACGAAGAAGGCAAGAAATTCGGCGACGAAACGCAAATGTACACCCTTCCTTTCTCCAAGTCCACCGAGGTATTGTACTACAATAAGACGTACTTCACGCAAAAAGGCTATGAAGTGCCTACCACTTGGGCGGAAATGGAAGCGCTTTGCGCGGCTATCGAAGCGGCTGAGCCTAAGAACACCCCGCTTGGCTACGACTCCGAATCCAACTGGTTCATTACTATGTGCGAACAGTACGGTATTCCCTACACCTCCTCTACGGGCGACCACTTCCTTTTCAATACGGAAGACCACTGGAACTTCGTTGCGGAATTTAAAGAATGGTACGACGCAGGCTACTTCACGACGGAAGAAATCAACGGCGGTTACACCTCCTCCCTCTTCACGCAGACGGCAGCAGACAAGCGTAAAACGTATATGACCATCGGTTCTTCCGGCGGCGCGTCCTATCAATGTCCTAAGAAGGTAGAAGGTACGACGGAAGCCTATCCCTTTGAGGTCGGCGTTGCGATGATTCCTCAGGTAGACCCTTCCAACCCCAAGGTAATTTCCCAAGGCCCTTCCGTATGTCTTTTCAAAAAGTCCAACCCCCAAGAAGTTGCGGCGGCTTGGGTATTTATGAAGTACCTGACGACGAACGTTGAATTCCAAGCGGAATTCTCTATGGTATCGGGCTATGCTCCCGTTATTAAATCGGCTGAACAAAACCCCGTATACCAAGAATTCCTCGCTACGGCAGACGGTAATGCAAACTTACAGGCGTCCTGCGTTAAGCAAGCGGTTGCGCAAAAGGATGCATACTACGTTTCCCCCGCGTTCGTAGGCTCGTCCGGCGCACGTGACGAAGTAGGTTTGCTTATGCAAAACGTATTCGTTAACTCCCCTGCAAGCGGTCAAAGCCTTACCGATTTCGTTAAGTCCTACTTCAACGAAGCAATCGATAACTTGAACTACTACTACGGCAACTAATCTTAAATCATAAAGGTATCTACTATGAAGAAGAAACTTTTATCCTTACTTTTACTCGTTTGTATGTGTCTTACGGCATTTGCAGGCTGTGATTTCAAATCGATTTTCGGTAAAGGCGACGACTCCTCTACCGAAATCGTTGAGGTCGACTATGCAGGGCAAGTGACCTTGAACATGGAAAGCGAAACCTTGAAACAGGAAGTGACCGTCCTCAACTATATCGACGGCGACACGACCCATTTCAACGTACCCAACACCGTTGTGGATCGGGGTATCTTGAAGGCGAGATATATCGCCGTCAATACCCCCGAATCGACGGGTAAAATCGAAGAATGGGGTAAAAAAGCGGCGAGATTTACCAAATCTAAACTCGCAGAAGCGGAATCCATCATTATCGAAACGGACGGTACGGACTGGGAAGTTGACTCCACGGGCGATAGACACCTCGTTTGGGTATGGTATAAAAACGAAGGCGCGCTCGGTTATCGCAACCTCAATATCGAGCTTTTGCAGGAAGGTCTTGCAATCGGTTCGAAAGCAGGCTTTACGCGCTACGGCGATACCTGTACGCAGGCAATCAACCAAGCAGTCACCTTGAAAAAGCACGTTCACTCCAGCGAAAAAGACCCCGATTATTACTACGGCGAAGCTGTTGAAATGGATATCAAAGAAATCCGTTTGAACATCGAGGACTACGTTGGCATGAAGGTTGCTTTCGAGGGCGTTGTCACCTACTACTCCAACGACGGCGTATACGTTGAAAGCTACGACGAAGCGACGGATATGGTATACGGCACGTACGTATACTACGGGCATTTCTTAACCTCTATCGGCAAAAAGGTGCTTTCCGTAGGCAACCGAGTACGTATCGTCGGTTCGGTACAGTACTATGAAACGGGCCAATCTTACCAGATTTCCGACCTTCAGTACGACCCCTTCGATTTGACCAACCCCAACAACATTCAAAAGCTTGACGACGAAAAACACACCCCCTACTACACCGAAACGACGGTTGAGCAGTTCCACAGCGAAATCACGGTTGACCTTGCGGACGAAAGCAAGACCTTCGATTATGCGGAGCTTGCCCTCGGTACGACGGTTGAAATGAAAAATCTTGTCGTTACGAGTATGTACACTACGAACAACGGC
>JAZKXK010000069.1:0-5392 GCA_045611525.1 Candidatus Scatosoma sp.
CATTTGAACATTTGAACAATTGTTCAAATGTTCAAATGATAACAAAATAGGAACGTATGCGCGTTATGGGGAATCAATAAAATAGAGGATAAGCGGTTGCCCCGCTTATCCTCTTTGCATAGCCAATCAAGACTGCTTTGAAACTAGTTCAATTCAGTCTTGATTGGCTATGAGCGTTACTCTATGTATTATTCTTCTACCGCAACGGCGTCCACAGCCTCTACTTCTTCCGTTTCTTCAACGGGGACGGCTTCTACCTCTTCCGTTTGAGGCTCTTCTTCAACCGCCTCCACCTCATCTATGCAGGCGTCGTCCGTAAGCAGGACGTCTACGTTGTCCGTATTCGCGTCGCAAAAGCCTTTCACGAGAACTTCGGCAAGCTCGGCGCTTCCCGTAACGATTTGAGCGCTATGCCCTGCTAAATTGCAAGCCTCTGCGTTGCCGAGGATTGCTTCGATAATCGCCCCATATTCCGTTTGCTTATTCGTGTTTTTCTTCATTTTTCTTATCTCCTATGTTCCTATTGTACCCTAAAAAAGTGAGCTTGTCAATACTTTCCATAAAAGTTATTCGGTCATTTTTTCCTGCTTGACTTTATGGTCGATGACGTGGCGGGAGGCAAGCTCCTTTTTTACGTCCTCTACCGTAATCCCCATTTCCGCCATTAGCACAAGCACGTGATAGGTCAAATCGGCGATTTCGTACACCGTTTCCTTTTTATCGTCCGCCTTAGCGGCGATGATGACCTCGGTACATTCCTCGCCCACTTTCTTCAATATCTTATCCAAGCCTTTTTCAAACAAATAGGTGGTATATGAGCCTTGCGGAAGCTTATTTTTACGCTCCATAAGCAAACCGTACAAGCCTTCGAGCTTGAACGCCTCGCTACTCTCCCCGATATATAAGGGCTGGAAGAAACAGCTTTCCGCGCCCGTGTGGCAAGCAGGCCCGTCCTTTTTCACCTTCACGACAAGCGCGTCTTTATCGCAATCGGCGGTAATCGAGAGAACGTGTTGGAAATTTCCACTCGTTTCCCCTTTACGCCAAAGCGTTTGCCGACTGCGGGAGAAAAAGCAGGTTTTTCTTTCCTGCAGCGTAATTGCAAGACTCTCCGCGTTCATGTACGCCAGCGTAAGCACTTCGTTTGAATCCCCGTCTACCACGACCGCAGGGATAAGCCCTTTTTCGTCGAATTTCAAATCCTTAATCTCTATCATAAAACACCTCACTATACGCGCACGTTGATACCCTGATTAAGCAGGGTTGCCTTTAAATCGTGCAAGTCGATTTCTCCAAAATGGAACACGGACGCGGCAAGCCCCGCGTCGATATCGGGGATTTCTTGGAATAAACGGAAGAAATCCGCTTTACTGCCGGCGCCGCCTGAAGCGATAACGGGTACTTTGACCGCCTTACAAACCTCTTTCAAAAGGGGGATATCAAACCCCTTTTTCACACCGTCTACGTCCATAGAATTGACGACCACCTCGCCTGCGCCTTCGCCGACGCAGCGCTTTATCCATTCGATTGCGTTCAAGCCCGTATTCACTCTGCCGCCCTTGGCAAACACGCAAAACTCGCCGTTGACACGCTTAATATCCGCGGAAATGACCACGCATTGATTGCCGTACTTTTTCGCCGCCTCGCCCACAAAATCGGGGTTGGCGATTGCGCCCGAATTGACGCTGACCTTGTCCGCGCCGCAGGAAAGCACCCTTTCAAAATCCGCGCAGGTTTGAATACCCCCCCCTACCGTAAGGGGAATAAACACCTTGCTTGCCACCTCTCTAAGCACGTCAGTGAAGAGTTTTCTGCCCTCCGCAGAGGCGGTGATGTCGTAAAACACCAGCTCGTCCGCACCGCCGTCGGAATATTTTTGCGCAAGCTCTACGGGGGAAGCGACTTCGCGCAAGCCCTCGAAATTCACGCCCTTGACCACCCGCCCGTCCTTGACGTCAAGACAGGGTATTATGCGTTTGGTTATCATTTTGCCACCTCAATCGCTTCCTCAAGCGAAATCGCGCCGATATAGTACGCCTTCCCAACGATTGCGCCGTGCAAGTTCATTTTTGCAAGCGACTTTACGTCCTCGATAGAGGATACTCCCCCCGAAGCAATCAAATCCAAATCGTATTTCTTACTCAAATCGCTATACAGCACTAAATTCGCGCCTTTCATCGCGCCATCCTTGGAAATGTCCGTACAAATCATAGTCTTAACGCCCAAGGCTTGCATCTTTTTAAAAAATTCGTCTACCGTATAGGCGGATTTTTCCTTCCAGCCCTTGATGGCGATTTTCCCGTCCGCGATATCCGCGCCGACGGCAATTTTATCCCCGTACCTTTCAAGCGCGGTTTTCAAAAACGCCTCGTCCGTAACGGCGGAAGTACCCAAAATCACACGGCTTGCACCGCTGTTTAAATATTTCTCCACCGTTTCCAAGGAACGGATACCGCCCCCGATTTCCACGAACAGACCCGTTTCGCTGGCAATACGCGACACTATCTCCAAATGCGCGGGCGAGCCTTTCTCCGCGCCCTCTAAATCGACGACGTGGATATAGGTTGCGCCTTGGCGAACAAAATCCTTAGCGACGGACACGGGGTCGTCGCTGTACACCGTCATTTGGGCGTAGTCGCCCTTATACAGGCGCACGGCTTTGCCGCCGTACAAATCGATTGCGGGATATATATACATACTCTACCTCTCCTCGCAAAACGCGCGCAAAATCTTCAAACCGACCTCGCCGCTTTTTTCAGGGTGAAATTGACACCCAAACACGTTGTCCTTTTCCACCGCCGCCGTCATAAATTTACCGTATTCCGCCGTTGCAATCACGCTATCGGGGCATTTATCGGCGTAATAGGAATGCACGAAATACACGTGTTCTCCCTCGTTGCAATATTTCAACAATTTGCTTTCCTTTTCTATGTGCAAGGCGTTCCAGCCGATATGCGGGATTTTTAAACCCTCGTCGATATACCCTTGCATAGGTACGACCTCGCCTTTCAAAATACCAAGCCCCTCGTGCATACCGTATTCAAAGCTTTTCTCGAAAAGGAGCTGCATACCAAGACAAATGCCAAGCAAAGGTTTGCCCTTTTGCACTTCCTCTTTGAGGAGAATATCCAACTCTGCTTCCCGCAATTTTTTCGCGGCGTCCTCAAACGCGCCTACGCCCGGAAGCATAATTTTATCGGCGTTTCGTATGACCGCTTTATCCGCAGTTACGACAGCCTCCGCCCCGATACGGGCAAACGAGGAGCGCACGGAAAACAGGTTCCCCACGCCGTAGTCCACGATAGCAATCATCAAAGCACCCCTTTGGTGGACGGAATTTCGTCCTTGCGCTTTTCATCGATTGCCGTCGCCTTGCCCATCGCCCGCGCCGCCGCCTTGAACGCCCCCTCGATAAGGTGGTGGGAGTTTTTACCCGCAAGCTGGGTCAAGTGCAGGGTGATTTTGGCTTCCCTCACGAACGCCATAAAAAATTCCTCGCAAAGCTCGGTATCAAAATCCCCTACCTTTTCCGCGGGAATGTTCATCGCAAAGGAAAGATAATCCCTGCCCGAAATATCCACCGCCGCCGCAATCAAGCTTTCGTCCATAGGCAGTACGCTATCCCCGTAACGGGTAATGCCGCGTTTATCGCCGAGGGCGGACAAAAAGGCTTTGCCCAGCGCAATACCGATATCCTCGGTGGTGTGGTGGAAATCCACCTCTTTATCCCCGTCGCAGGATACCTCTAAATCGTAGCCCGCGTGCTTTGCAAACAGGGTAAGCATATGGTCGAGAAAACCGCAGCCGCTTTGAATATTGCTATTCCCCGCGCCGTCTAAGTTTAAACGCAGGCAAATATCCGTTTCTTTGGTTTTTCTGGAAAGCTCCGCTTTTCTCATACCTCTTTCTCCTTTAAAATCTCTCTTACGCACGCCAAAAAGGCGTCCATTTGCGCTTTCGTACCGATGGTTACGCGGTTATACGCGCCCGTGCGCTCGCCTTTGAAATGACGGACGAGAACCCCTCTTGCCTTGAGCTGTTCGTAAAGCGCTTGACCGTCCACTTTCGGCGTTTTGATAAACAAAAAGTTGGTCTTGCTCTCTAATACGGTAAAGCCCAGCTTCCGCAGTTGTTGTTTCGTATATTCTCGGTTTTTAATAATCGTCTTCGCGTTGTTTTGGAAATATCCTTCCGCTTTGAGCGCCGCCACGCCTGCGCTTTCCGTCATTCGGTTGACGTTGTAGGGGTTCGTGGAATAGCGTAACGCCTGCAAATCGGCGATAAGCTTTGCGCTGCCAAAGCCCAAGCCCAAACGCCCGCCCGCAAGGCTTCTCGACTTGGAGAAGGTTTGGGTTACGAGCAAGTTCTCGTATTTATGTATAAGGGGTACGCAGCTCTCTCCCCCGAAATCCACGTAAGCCTCGTCGATAACGACCACGTTATCGGGGTTAGAGCGCAAAATCTCCTCGATTTGCGCCACGGAAAGATACAAGCCCGTAGGTGCGTTGGGGTTGGCGATAAACACTGTTTTCCCTACCCCCATATACGGCTTGGGGTCAATGGAAAAGTCCTCTTTTAAAGGCACCGTTTCATACGGTACGCCGTGCAAAGAGGCAAACACCGAGTAAAACCCGTAGGTGATATCGGGGAATACCGCGGGCGTATCCTTATCGCAAAACGCCATAAACGCAAAGTTTAACACCTCGTCCGAGCCGTTGGTGGCAATCACCTCGCAGGGCTTTACCCCCCACTTTTCCGCCGCGAGATTAACAAGCGCGGTATTGTCGGGGTCGGAATACAAATGCAAGCCCTTTGCTTCTTTTTTTACCGCTTTGACAACGCACGCGGGAGGCGGGAAGGGAGACTCGTTAGTGTTGAGCTTGATATATTTACGCCCTTTAGGCTGTTCGCCCGGAGTATAGGGCTTGAGCGAGGCGTATTTTTTAGAGAAAAATTTACTCATCTTTATCCTTTCTAATGACGGCGCTTTTACCGTGGGCGTGCAAGCCCTCGCGGTTGGCGAACAAAGCAATCTTATCCGCAACCTTTTCAAGCGCCTCTTTGGTATAATAACTAAACTGCGTTTTCTTCACAAAATCGTCCACCGACAGGGGAGAGGAAAACTTCGCCGTACCGCTGGTGGGAAGGGTATGGTTCGGCCCTGCAAAATAATCCCCAAGCGCCTCGGGGCAGTGCTTGCCCATGAAAATCGAACCCGCGTGGCGCACCTTGTCCAAGTATGCGAACGGGTCGTCTACGCAAAGCTCCAAATGCTCGGGCGCAATCTCGTTGGCTATCTCGATTGCCTGCGTCAAATCGCTTGCCACGATAATCTTGCCGTGGTCGTCGATAGACTTTCTCGCAATCTCATACCTCGGCAATAAGGGCAACT
>JAZKXK010000070.1:0-13705 GCA_045611525.1 Candidatus Scatosoma sp.
CAGCTTGCGGAAGGGGAGGTGTTCGAAGTACCCACCGACCCTGCCTTGCCCGCGCGCTCGGTGGGTATGCTCCTGCCGAAAAATACCCCCGTGTCCTACGCGCTGCACTGTTTTATCGAGTATTTTAATAAAGAGAATTAATTATGGCAAAACCCAACAAGCTTTTAAGGAATTTTTGTATTATCGCGCATATCGACCACGGCAAGAGTACCCTTGCCGACAGACTTATGGAACGCACGGGACAGGTATCTCAGCGGGACATGGAAGAACAGCTCCTTGATAGTATGGATATTGAAAGAGAACGCGGTATCACCATCAAGCTCACCCCCGTGCGTATGTACTATACGGCAAAGGACGGGCAGGAGTACGAGTTCAACCTCATTGATACGCCGGGACACGTGGACTTTACCTATGAGGTCAGCCGTTCGCTCGCCGCTTGCGAGGGGGCGATTTTGGTAGTAGACGCAACTCAAGGCGTAGAGGCGCAAACGCTTGCGAACGTGTATTTGGCGATAGAGAATAACTTGGAAATTTT
This sequence comes from Candidatus Scatosoma sp., assembly GCA_045611525.1. Lineage (GTDB taxonomy): Bacteria > Bacillota > Clostridia > Christensenellales > Borkfalkiaceae > Scatosoma. Next base: position 536 of record JAZKXK010000070.1, read on the forward strand.
ACCCGTTATCAATAAAATCGACCTGCCCAGCGCACGCGTGGACGAGGTAAAAAAGGAAATCGAGGACGTCATCGGCTTGGACGCCGAAGGCGTGCCTTGCGTATCCGCAAAAGAGGGTACGAATATCGAGGATTTGTTAGAGGCGATTACGCAGTATTTCCCCGCGCCCGACGGGGACACCGATGCGCCCTTAAAGGCGCTGATTTTCGACAGCTATTACGATAACTATAAAGGGGTCATTCTCTTCGTCCGTATCGTGGACGGCGGGGTACAGGTAGGGGATAAAATCAAAACCTTCCTCTCGCCCACAGTTTACGACGTAACCGAGGTCGGCGCGTTTGCGCCCAACCCCACTCCCAAGGATAGATTGCAGGCGGGCGAGGTAGGCTATATCGCCGCGTCCATCAAATCTATCCAAGACGTAGCCGTGGGGGATACGGTAACCTTGGTGAACAACCCCGCGCCCGCGCCCTTGCCCGGCTATAAAAAGGTACAGCCCGTTGTCTTTTGTGGGATTTATCCCTTGGACGGGAGTAAGTTTAACGACCTCAAAGACGCGATTATGAAATTACAGCTCAACGACGCGTCCTTGATTTTCGAACCGGACAATTCCGTTGCGCTTGGCTTTGGCTTTCGATGCGGGTTCTTAGGATTATTGCATATGGAAATTATCCAAGAACGCATTGAAAGAGAGTTTAATTTGGATATCATCACCACCGCGCCGAGCGTTAGCTACCACGTGCATAAGACGGACGGCGAGGAGTTCTTCGTGGACAACCCCTCGCACCTGCCCGACCCCTCGGACATTGAGTATATGGAAGAGCCTATCGTCAAAGCGGAAGTATATACGCCCCCCGATTATATGGGTTCGGTTATGGATTTATGTAAGGAAAAGCGGGGCGTGTTCAAGAATATGACCTATTTGGACGAACGCCGAGTGAAACTGGAATACACCCTGCCCTTGAACGAAATCGTCTACGATTTCTTCGACAGCTTGAAATCTAGGACGAAGGGCTACGCGAGCTTTGACTACGAGCTTGCGGGCTACCAACGCTCTAAGCTCGTGCGATTAGATATCTTGTTAAACGGCGAAATTTGCGACGCGCTTTCGATTATCGTATTCGAGGGCAGAGCGTACGAGCGCGGCAGAACCCTTTGCGAGAACTTAAAAGACGCCATTCCCCGTCAGCTTTTTGAAATTCCCGTACAGGCGGCGGTCGGCGGGAAAATCATCGCCCGCGAAACGGTAAAAGCGGTAAGAAAGGACGTTTTGGCGAAGTGCTACGGCGGCGATATCACGAGAAAACGCAAGCTCCTCGAAAAGCAAAAAGAGGGCAAAAAGCGTATGCGTAAGATGGGTTCGGTAGAAGTACCCAGCGAAGTATTTATGGAAATTTTGAAGACGAATAAGGATTAAGGCTATGGCAGGTATATACGTTCATATTCCCTTTTGCAGACATAAGTGTTCCTATTGCGATTTTACTTCCTTCCCCGACAAGATAGACTACGCCGAGGCGTATATGGCTTGCCTTTATAAGGAATTGAAGATGCGGGGCGAGGAGCTGAAAGATTACGAGTTCGACACCGTCTACTTTGGCGGCGGTACGCCTTCGTACATTCCGCCCAAGCTCATTTTGGGCGCGATGAACCAAATTCGCGCGTGCTTCCGTTTAAAAAAGGACGCGGAAATCACCTTGGAATTAAACCCCGGCACGATAGGCGAAAGCAAGGTGCAAACGTATTTACAGGCGGGCATAAACCGTTTTTCCATAGGCTTGCAAACGGCAATCGACGAACAGCTCGCGGATTTGGGGCGTATCCATAACGCCCGCGATTACGTGTACGCGACCAAGCTTTTGAAAGGTCAAAATTTCAGCACCGACGTTATGCTCGGTCTTAAAAACCAAACCTTAGAGGATATCCAAAAAACGATAGAGCTTGCCCATGCCTGCGGGTCAAAGCACATATCTATGTACGCGTTGACGGTGGAAGACGGCACGCCCATCTACACCGATTATCTCAACGGTGAGCTGCCCGACAGCGACGAGGTTGCAAATATGTATGCGTTTGGCAGAAAGCTTTTAGAAGAGAAGGGCTATAAGCGTTACGAGGTGTCTAACTTCGCGATGGAAGGGTATGAAAGCAAGCATAACCTCAACTACTGGAAGCGCGGGGAATATATCGGCGTGGGCGTTTCGGCAAGCTCGTTTATGCGCGGGAAACGCTTTACCAACACCTTTGACTTGGACGAATATATGAAATGCATCATTTCGGGCTTCTATCCCGCGGTAACGAGCGAAGAGGTCGAAGAAAAGGACGCAAAGTTCGAATACGTTATGCTGGCGCTTCGTACAGCGAAGGGGCTTTCCCTCACCGAATACAAAAACGCCTTCGGCTCGTCCTTAGGCGATGATTTCCCCGGCGCTTTGAAAAAGACGGTGAAATACCTTGCCTTAGAGGGCGATTACTTAAAAATCAAGGACGAGTATTTGTACGTACAAAATTCCATTTTGGTAAACTTTTTAGAGGAAGAAGGGGAGTAATATGGCGGAAAAAAAGCATATCAGGGTGGCGGCGGCGCTGCTCTTTGACAGGGGCAGGGTGTTCGCGACCAAGCGCGGGGCTTCGCCCTATCCGTACGTGGCGCATAAATTCGAATTCCCCGGCGGAAAAATCGAGACGGGCGAAAAGGGCGAGGACGCGGTAAAACGGGAGCTGAAAGAGGAACTGAATATGGACGTCGAGGTAGGCGGCTTATACGCTTCCCATACCTTTGAGTATCCCGATTTTATTATTACCCTTTTTCTTTATGAATGCGAAATGCGTTCGAATTTTCAACTCAAAGAACACGAAAGCTACGCTTGGATTGCGCCCAAGGATTTGAACGAGGACGAATGGGCGCCTGCGGACGCGGATATTTTGGGAACGCTCAAACGGGTATTTGGAGAGGTGGAGTAATATGAAAAAAGGAAATATCATTCTTATCGGTATGCCGGGCTGCGGCAAGACGACCATCGGCACGGAGCTTTCGGAAACGCTCGGCTACGGCTACGTAGACAGCGACAGCGTTATCGTGGCGCGCGAGGGCAAGCGCCTGCCCCAAATCATTGAGGAAGTGGGCAGGGAAAAGTTTTTGGATATCGAGGCGAAGGTCAACTCGGAAATTTGCGCCGATAGATGCGTAGTGGCAACGGGCGGGAGCGTTATCTACCGCGATTACGCTATGCAAAAGCTCAAGACGATGGGGAAGGTGGTATACTTAAAGCTTTCCTATCAAACGATAGCAAACCGTCTTGGCGATTTAAAAGCGCGAGGAGTCGCCCTCAAGGAGGGATATACCTTGCTTGACTTGTACAACGAACGCACGCCGTTGTATGAAAAATACGCCGATATTGCGGTGGAGCTGGACGGTATGACGATTGCCGAGGCGGTCAACGCCGTGGCGAAGGCGTTACAAGCGTGAGGGCGCAGGATATCAAAATCGCCGTGTACGGCGCAGGCGCGATGGGTACGGTGCTTGGCGCGTTGCTCACGAAAGGGGGCTTGCAGGTCGACCTTATCACCCGAAACCGCACGCACGTGGAGCGTATGAATACCGCAGGCGCGACGATAGTTTGCGAGGGGGAAGGGACAAGCTTTACCCAAGCGGTAAACGCAATTCTGCCCGAAGAAATGACGGGGAAATACGATATGGTCTTTCTTATGACCAAGCAACGCCGGAATGCGGAAATTTTGCAATTCTTACTCCCGCATTTAAAAGAGGATGGCGTCGTTTGTACTGCGCAGAACGGCTTGCCCGAGGCAAGCGTTGCCGCAATCATAGGAAACGAGCGCGCTTACGGCGCGGCGACTTCGTTTGGAGCAACCTTCTTAGAGGGGGGCAGGGTCGCATTGACTTCCAAAATCGAGGGGATGCGTATGGAAGTCGGCGGGTATCGAAACGAGGGTGAAAAGCTCCCGCTTTTGATAGAAGTTTTGTCCTACGCAGGGAAAGCGATAGGCAAAGAGGACTTCGTTTTACCGTCCGAGGATTTGCTTGGCGCGCGCTGGGCAAAGCTGACGATAAACGCGGCGTTTTCGGGGCTTTCCGTCGTAACGGGTATGACCTTTGGCGAGGTTGCAAGGAAGACAAAGACCCGCAAAATTGCGCTGGGTATCATTCGGGAGTGCGTCGCCGTCGCAAACGCTTCGGGGGTACGCCTTGCAAAAATGCAAGGGTATGATATTGAAAAACTGCTGTGTAAAAATAGGTTGTTTGCGTACATGGTACTGCCCTTTGCAATGAAAAAGCATAAGAAGCTGGTATCGGGTATGCTCAAAGACGTGCAGAACGGCAAACGCTGCGAAATTGATTTTATCAACGGTATCGTGGTAAAACAGGGCGCTCTTGTGGGCGTGAAAACCCCTCTTTGCGAAAGGGTGGTGGAAATCGTGCACGGTATAGAAGACGGCTTATACGAAACCGATTATCGAAACGCCGACTTTTTTGAAACAAACGGTTGACAACTATGTTGTCAAGTGTTAGAATAAATAGGAAAATATTTTAAGAGGAAGATAGTTATGGATTTGAACAAGCTTGCGGATTTGCTTATCCCCGACGATAACGTGAAGCCGCTGGATTACTACGAAACGCTGTATCCTGCGCGCGATTTGCCTAAAGGCGCGGAGGTAACCCGTCTTGCGCCCAGCCCTACGGGCTTTATCCATTTGGGGAATTTATTCGTGGCGATTGCCAACGAGCGTATCGCGCACCAAAGCGGCGGGCTGATGTATTTGCGTATCGAGGATACCGACTTAAAGCGTAAGGTAGACGGCGCGGTGGACGCGGTGAAAAACGCTTTGAAATATTTTGATATCCGTTTTGACGAAGGTGCGGAGATTGAGGGCGCGGAAAATAAATACGCTCCCTATTATCAAAGGGAACGCGCGGAAATTTATCACGCGTTCGCTAAGGATTTGATTAAACGCGGGCTTGCGTATCCTTGCTTTTGCACGGAAGAGGAGCTGTCTGCTCTCCGCGAAAAGCAAACGCAAGAGAAAAAAATCACGGGCTATTACGGGGAATACGCCGCTTGCCGTCATTTGACGGAAGAGCAGATTTATGAAAATTTGAAAGCGGGCAAGCCCTACGTTATCCGTTTGCGCTCGCAGGGGAATGCGGAAAATAAAATCACCTTCCGTGACGAAATCAAGGGGGATATCACGGTAACCGAAAACGACCAGGACGTCGTTATTTTGAAATCGGACGGTATCCCGACCTACCACTTCGCGCACGCGATTGACGACCATTTTATGCGTACCACCGTGGTCATTCGCGGGGAAGAATGGCTGGCGTCCTTGCCTATCCATATCGAGCTTTTCGACGTACTCGGTTTTAGAAGACCCAAGTACGGGCATAACTGTTCCTTGCAAAAAATGGACGGCGAAACCCGCCGTAAGCTTTCCAAGAGAAAAGACCCCGAGCTTTCCTTGGAATTTTACCGCCAAGAGGGCTACTTTGCCCGCGCGGTCAAGGTGTATATGCTCACCCTGCTCAATTCCAACTTCGAGGAATGGTATATGAAGAACGCGGACGCTCCCTTGGAGCAGTTTAAGTTTTCTATCAATAAGATGGGAAAAAGCGGGGCGCTGTTCGATTTGGATAAGCTGAACGACATCAGCAAAAACGAGCTTGCAAAGCTTTCCGCAGAGGAAATGTACGATTTCCTTTGGGCTTGGACGAACGAGTTCGGGACGGAATTGCAAAAGGGCTATTTTGCGGATAGAGAATACCTATTAAAGGTGCTTACCCTTTGTATGGGCATAGGCGGTAAAAAGCGCAGGAAGGATTTTACCACCGCAAAGCAAGCGATGGACTTTATTTCCTATTTCTTCGACGAAAGCTTTACGCCTACCAACGCGTATCGCTTTGACGGGGAAACGGTGAAGAAGATTTTACAGGCGTTCAAGGATAGCTACGACCCCGCGGACGATAGCTCCGCTTGGTTTAATAAGGTCAAGGCGGTGGCAGAAGCGAACGGCTTTGCTACGGATATGAAAGCGTATAAAGCCGACCCCGCGGCATTCCCGGGGAGCGTTGCGGACGCGGCGGAAATGCTCCGAGTGGCGACGACGGGGCTTGTGAATACCCCCGACCTTTGGACAATTATGCAAATTTTGGGCGAAAAGCGTACGCTTGCCCGTTTGGAAAACGCAATCAAAACTTTGTAACGAGGTATAAATATGAGTTACTTAAAGGACAATTTTTTACTGAAAAACAAGACGGCGGAACGCCTGTATTTTGGTTTCGCTAAGGATATGCCTATCTTCGACTATCATTGCCACCTGCCCGAAAAGCAGATTTTGGCAAACGAGCCGTTTGATAATATTTACGATATCTGGCTTGCGGGCGACCATTACAAATGGCGTTTGATGAGAAACTACGGCGTGGACGAAAGCTATATCACGGGCGATAAAAGTGTTAAGGAAAAATTCGTCGCGTACTGCGCTACGCTCGGCACGGCGTTCGGTAATCCGCTTTATCACTGGTCGCAATTAGAGCTTAAAGAGTTCTTTAATTGCGAAATCGAGATTAACGCGCAAAATGCGGAGCTGATTTGGGACTGGTGCAACGAGTATATTGCACTCAACAAAATCACTCCCCAAAAGCTTATCGAAAGCGCGAACGTATCCCATATTTTTACTACGAACGAAATTTTCGACGACTTGACGACTTTCGAGGAGATTGCGAAAAAGGATTATAAATTTAAAGTCATTCCCGCATTCCGCGCGGACAAGATTATGGGGGTTGAGGCGAAGGCGTATAAAACCTATATCGGTATGTTAGAGGCGTACACGGGTGGGGTGAATACGATTGACGACTTGGAAAAAGCCATCGAAAACCGCTTACAGGAATTTATAAAAGTCGGCACGACGGCGAGCGATATTTCCGTGGAAAGGGTATATCCCGTAACTTCGAAAGAAGAGGCGAACGCGGTGTTCGTGAAGGCGATGAAGGGGGAAATCCCTACGGACGAAGAAGCGGAAGTCTTCAAGGGCTATTTGACTTATTTCCTCTTCAAACTGTACGCAAAGTACGGGATTGCAACCGAGCTTCATATCGGCGCAATGCGTAATAACAACCAAGTTATGTTCGACGCCATCGGCGCGGATACGGGACACGACAGTATTTCCGATGAAAACAGTATTAAGACGATGTCCCGCCTGTTTGATAGATTGAACAGCGAAAACGCTCTGCCTAAGACGATTGTATTCAACCTCAATCCTAAAATGAACGCCGAAATTATGGCGCTTATCGGCTGTTTCCAAACGAGCGAGGCGAAAGGCAAAATGCAGTACGGTCCCGCGTGGTGGTTCTTGGACAATAAAGTGGGTATGGAACGCCATTTGCAGGATTTGACGGCAACGGGGCATTTGGGCGCGTTCGTCGGTATGCTTACGGATAGCCGTTCGTTGCTTTCCTATCCCAGGCATCACTATTTCCGCCGAATTTTATGTAATTACTTGGGCGAAATGATGGAAAACGGCGAGATGACCGAAGACGAGAATTTTGTCGGGAAAGTCGTACAGGATTTGTCCTACAATAACGCTATGAAATATCTGAATATGGTATAAGGATTAAAAAAGTACGGGCTGACCGAAATGATATGCACCCCAAATGTGGGGTGCTCTTGGGGAATTTTGTGTAAGTTGGTATAAAACCAACCCACTCAGATTCCCTTTTTGCTTTACATAGCGTATTGCGGTAGGTCTATTGCGCCTACAAGGTTATATACGATTTTTATATCTTGGAACTTTTGTCCTTCGTAAACTTCCGTTTCGCCTATGTAAATTCTATCCACGAAACTATGAAGAATAATGGACATTTTCTAACGGTTGGATACCAAAAGAGAAAAGATGTACAAAGAACGCCTATTTTTGGTCGAAAACCTATGGGCCGTAAAGGGATAGGAAAGTTGTCGTTGTTTTCTATTGCTAATATCATAGAAGTACAGACTTATAACGGCACAACAAAGGATGCGTTTATTATTAATGTTCAAGAATTAAAAGAATTTATATCTAAAAAAGAGAATAGCAAACAACATAAAAGTTATGAGCCTACGCCAATAGAACCTACAATTACTTCGAAGGGTACGTATATTAAATTAACAGAGATTAGAAAAAATAGAACTTTGTCTAACATCTCAAAAATTCGAACGGAACTAGCTCGTAGATTTGATATAATTGGGGAAGACTTTACTGTTAAAATTAATGGAACTCCGCTATCTTTGGAAGGTCGAAAATATTTTGAATATGTTTCAAAGATTTACACTTACGGCGAACTTAATTTTGATCCCGCGAAAGCGTGTAAAAAGTTGGTTTATGGGGTTGAAAAGCGTAACGGCAAAATAAAAGAGGGGTATTCAATTTCTGGTTGGATTGGTTTTGTGGATTCCCCTGGCAATTTAAAGAGTGATGATGGGGATGATAACGTTAATAAAATATATTTGTTTTGCCGCGGAAAGATGGGACAAGAGGATATATTGTCAAGCTTAAAAAATTCGAGCCACTATAATCAATATTGGGTAGGGGTTATAAATGCTGATTTTTTTGATTTAGATGGAGAGGATTCTGAATCGGATAAAGCAACTATAAGCAGGGAAAATTTCAATCAAGAGAGCGAAGAGTATAAGTTGTTGAGTGAGTTTCTACTTTCGGAAATAAAATTTATCGGAAATGATTGGAATGACATAAAGGAAGATGAGGGCGTAAAAAAAGCAATTGGAGTGGAACCTGCAATTGAGGATTGGTATAAAAAATTGGGAGCTGATGAAAAAAAGGTGGCAAAAAAGGTTTTGGGTATCTCAGGCGAGCCGCGGAACACGGTTGCCACCAAGCCGAGTATGCCTACGGCAAGATGCTGTTCGAGGAAGGTAAGCGCGAGGAAGCGAGAGAATGGTTCGAGCGTTCCGCCATGGAAGATGAGTGGACACAGACGAGAGTCGGACTATTGCTTTATTATCAGTACGAGGACTACGAAGCCGGCAAGGAGTATATGCACACAGCAGCCGAGCAAGGATACGAGCCTGCCAAAGAAGCGATCAGGGCGATCAATAATAATCTCAACGCGCAAATTGTAATCGGCGTATGCGACCTGTTCTATTACGCAAGCAATATCATCGACGATACTTTTGCTTTTGAAATAGATTCTTACCAGAAAGGTCATCTTACACCTGGCTGGTTATTTAATGAGAATTATGAAACTGAGTATTATATGCTCATCTAAGCTCGATGCGATTGATAGCAGCGATAAGGTTTCTTTCTGCGTTTACGATAAGGGCTATCACGAGGACGGACATTGGTCGCTCAATATCAAAAGCGTGATTATATTCGGACGCATTCACATGATAGACGAGTGGTCGGACGAGTTGATAACGGAATTTTCTAAAAAATTCACCACGGATATGGATTATATTCATAATGAAATCGAGAAATTTAGAAAGAACACGGCAATTCTTTGTTTGGAAATCGAGCATATGACGGGAAAACTCGTCAATGAAGCGTAATGATTACGCTTGTAGGAATAGGGCAGGTATGCGATGAAAGATGAAAAACGAAACGCTACGGGGCGATTAAAATCGCTGTGGTTGTTATTTATAACTATGCTGAAAATAGGTCTGTTCACCTTTGGTGGCGGATATGCCATGATTCACCTTTTGGAAAATGAGTTTGTATCCAAAAAGAAGTGGATTGAGGAAGAGGAGTTCATAGATTTGGTAGCGATTGCGGAATCTACTCCAGGACCGATTGCTATCAACTGCTCCACCTATATCGGCTACAAAAAAGAAAGGATTTCAGGGGCGGTTTTGGCAACGCTTGGGATGTGCATTCCGTCGTTTACCATTATCTTTTTAATTTCGTTGTTTTTCAATCAGTTTTTGTCGATTGGCTGGGTTGCATCGGCGTTTCAGGGGATTCAGGTTTGCGTTGTCTTTCTCATTCTTTCCGCGGGCGTGAAAATGCTGAAGAAAATGAAGAAAAAACCGTTCAATCTCATCGTTATGTCGGCTACTTTTCTTTGTATGGTAGCGTTTGGCGTGTTCGCCGTCAGCTTTTCTTCCATTTTTTACATCTTAATCAGCGGTTTTGTCGGGCTTTTGATTTACTTAATCGGGTATTTCAAGTCGAAAAAATCACCCGAACAAAAGGAGGGTGAACAATGATTTATTTGAAGTTGTTTTTGACCTTCTTAAAAATCGGAGCGGTGTCCTTTGGCGGTGGTTACGGTATGATTTCGCTCATCCGTGAAGACTGTTTGGGATACGGTTGGCTGACGGAAGAGGAACTCTTGAACTTTATTGCCGTAGCAGAATCCACGCCTGGTCCGATTGCCGTGAATATGGCAACGTTCGTGGGTTCGTCGCAGGGCGGATTTTGGGGAGCAATGCTCGCCACGCTTGGGGTGGTATTGCCGTCGTTTATCATCATTTTGTTGGTGGCAACCTTGCTCACAAAATTGCTGAAATACGCAGGCGTAAAGGCGGTGCTTGGCGGAATTAAACCTGCTATCGTCGGAATGATTTTAGCAACGGCGCTTACGATGTTTTTGAGCGTGATTTTGAATATCAGGGCTGTGAAAAGTGCGGTGAGCTTTGATTGGAAAGGCTTGGTGATATTCGGAGTATTGCTCGTGGTCGCGCTTGGTTATTTCAAGTGGAAAAAGAAAGCGTTTTCGCCCATTTTGCTTATCGTGATATCGGGCGTTTTGGGTGTGTTGATGTACGGAATATAGTAAATTAATTTTAGAATAGCATTGAAAAGGGGGTGACGGAAAAATCAACCGTCACCCCTCAAATTTTGATATGCAGTAAACAAAGAAAAGGGAAACGGTTGAAATTTTTAAGGAGATGTGCTATAATATCTTAAAAGGGGGATTTTTCTATGAAAATCGTAATCGTGGGCGGAGTTGCAGGCGGTGCAACGGCGGCGGCAAGAATAAGAAGATTAGACGAGCGTGCGGAAATTATCATTTTCGAGCGTTCGGGCTTTATTTCGTACGCAAACTGCGGTTTGCCGTACTATATCGGCGGTGTTATTGAAGACGAGCAGGATTTGACTTTGCAAACTCCCGAAAGTTTCTTCCGCCGTTTCAAAATCGTTGCAAAAGTGCATCACGAAGTAACGGATATCGACATGCAAAACAAGACCGTTTCCGTAACCGATTTGAAGACGGGGACAAGTTTCACGGAAAGCTACGATAAGCTGATTTTATCGCCTGGCGCAAAGCCGATTTTGCCCGATTTTTACGCCGAAAACGAAAGAGTATTCACACTCCGCACGGTAGAAGACACGCTCAAAATTCGCGCTTTTATCGAGCAAAAACAGCCTAAAACAGCCGTCGTGATAGGCGGTGGCTTTATCGGGCTTGAAATGGCGGAAAACCTTACGCATCTTGGTATCAAGACGGCTGTCGTGCAACGTTCTAACCATCTATTGCCGACGGTTGACTGTGATATGGCGTCCTTTATTCACGCAAATTTCCGTCGTTACGGCGTACAATTATTGCTGAACACGAACACAAGCAAAATGAGTTTTTCAGACGGTCAAGTTTCGCTTGAATTTGCGGACGGAAACAAACTCAACGCGGACATGGTAGTGCTTTCCGTCGGTGTTACACCCGAAAATACGCTTGCGAAAAAAGCAGGTTTAGAGCTTGGCGTGAAAGGCGCAATCAAGGTAAACGCAAAAATGGAAACTTCCGTTCCCGATATTTATGCGGTGGGGGATGCGGTGCAGGTCAAGCATTTTGTAACCGAGCAAGATTCGGTGATTTCTTTGGCAGGTCCTGCCAACAAGCAGGGGCGTATCGTTGCCGATAATATTTGCGGATTGAACAGTGAATATCAAGGCTCGCAAGGCTCGTCCGTGATTAAACTGTTCGATATGACGGTGGCGACTACTGGAATTAACGAACAGCAAGCCAAAGCAAACGGTATCGAATACGAAAAGGTAATTCTAACGCAAAACTCGCATGCAGGATACTATCCGAATGCAACGGCAATGACTGTAAAACTCCTTTTTGAAAAGGGAACTTATAAGATATTGGGCGCGCAAATCGTCGGCTACGACGGAGTTGATAAGCGTATTGACGTTATCGCAACTGCAATTCGGGCAGGTATGAAAGCGGACGAATTAAAGGATTTAGACCTTGCGTACGCTCCGCCGTATTCTTCCGCAAAAGACCCCGTGAATATGGCAGGCTTCGTTGCGGACAATATCAAAAACGGCGTTGTGAAGCAGTTTTATTATGAGGAAATCCCTGCGTTAAGAGAAAGAAAGGACGTGATTTTGCTTGATACGCGCACGCCGTTTGAATATATGCGCGGACACGCGGACGGGTTTATTCATATTCCGTTGGACGATTTAAGAGAGCGTTTGGGCGAGCTTGATAAAACGAAGAAAATCTACGTTATGTGTCAAAGCGGATTGCGCAGTTATTTGGCAACGCGGATTTTAATGCAAAATGGTTTTGATGCATATAACTTTGCAGGCGGTTTTAGATTATACAGCACTATCAAAAACGAAGAATTGTTGTCCAAACAATGCTATTCGTGCGGTATGGAGAAGTGATTGACAAATAAGAATTTGCAGGTGAGATAATGATCGTTTTAATTGCAGGAGCATCGCATACAGGCAAAACTGTACTTGCTCAAAAACTGCTTGAAAAATATAAATATCCCTATCTTTCAATAGACCATCTAAAAATGGGTTTAATTCGTAGTGGAAATACAGAACTTACTCCTATGAGTGATGATAATGATTTGACCGCATACTTATGGCCCATCGTCCGTGAAATGGTTAAAACTGCTATCGAAAACAAGCAGAACTTAATTGTCGAAGGTTGCTATATTCCATTCGATTGGCAGAAGGACTTTGACTCTGAATATCTCAAAAACATTAAATATTATTGTCTTGTAATGACTGAGAAATATATTAGAAATCACTTTGCCGACATAAAGAAATATGCAAATGTCATTGAAAATCGTTTGGATGATGAATGGTGCATAATGGAGAGCGTGTTGGCAGATAATGCAGAAATATTAGCCCTCGCACAGAGGCATAATGTGAACTATATACTCATTGACGATAAGTACGAAATCAATATTGAGTTATAACGATAAATTCCAATTT
>JAZKXK010000071.1:0-21808 GCA_045611525.1 Candidatus Scatosoma sp.
CCGTCAAACGAGGCGTAGTCGAGGGTAGGCTCTTGCAAAAACCTTGCCTTTAAAAGCTGTTCTCCCTTTTCGCGAAAGTACACCTCTTCGCCCTCGAATAAATAGATAGGCTGAGCGCCCTTTTCGTCGGTAAATTTTTTGAAATCGATATATTTCATAGGTTTTACTATTATACCATATTCTCCGTTAAAAAGCAAGAGAAAAAAGGATATTTGCCAAGACCATACCCCCTATGCAAAGGAAAAACGGCAAAATTTTAGCCCTGCCCTTCAAATTCCACTTATCGCTTGCAAAGCTGCACGCCAAAAAGTAAAGCACAATCCCCAAAACGCTTCCCGTAATCCCCTGCACGGCAAAGACGGAAAAGTCGATAAACTCAAACAAGAGCAGTATCGCCGACCAAACGGCGTTCGGCAAAAAGAGCAAAGTCTTAGCGCACGCGAGAGGCAGCGCACAGGCAGCCGCCACCAAGCAAAGCAACCCGCCGAACACCCCGCTTAGCAAGGGAATAAACAGACAGTTTAGGAAAATCCCCGCAAGCGAAAGATACCCAAAATAATAGACAAGTAAGGGCGCCGTGAATATTTGCGCCGAAAGGCTGACGGATAAGAACGCGGATACGGCGCAGTAGGTTTGCCCGCCCAAGGCGATAGGCATATCCTCGTCCAACTGCCTTTTGAGTACGCGGGTTTGGAAGTAAGCCCTCGCTTCGTCAAATACCTGCCCTATCCGTTTAGAGAAAACGCCTATTCCTATACACGCGGAAAAGGAGAGCTGAAAGCCCACCTCGAAAAACGCCGAGGGCGTAAAAAGCAAGAGCAGAATAGCGGCTGCGCCCATATTCTCCAAGATATCGCTCTTTATCCCCATAAGCCTTGAGGCGTAGGCAATCAGGCACATCACCAAAGCGCGAACGACGGACGGAGTAAACCCGCAAACGCCTGCGTAGAAAAAGCAAATCCCCGCCACCAAACAAAGCTTTGTGATTTTGGATAAACGCGTTTTACGAAATACGAGCAGGCAAAACCCAAACAGCGCGCCCATATGTAAACCCGAAACGGCAAAGATATGCGCAATCCCGCCCATACGGATATTTTTGTATAACCCCTCGTCGATGGCGTAGGTATTGCCAAACAGCACGGCTTTGGTTACCGCCGCCGTTTCTCTGTCCATACCTTGAGCTATCATTTGCTCGGCTCTGTGTCTAAAAAACAAAAATAGGTGAAACGAGCGCCCTATAACTTCTACCTTTTCCCCGCGAACGGAAAAGCGGACTTGGTTCTTTATGCGCTTGGCTTGGAAATTCCCCTCGTAAAAGGCGTCCTGCCTGGTTATCGTGCCTTGAAGGTTTACCTCGTCCGCAAGGCGTATGTCCTCGCCAAGCGAGGCGGGCAGGTATGCGATGAGCCGTCCTTTCTCCTCTTCTCCATTGACGGAAATATTGTCCAGCACCAAGCCCACCGTACCGTCGGTATATTCCCGTTTTTCGATAACCCTGCCGAACACCGCGCCCTCGCCTTTCCCCGTTGCGCCCTTGAAAAAGCTCCCCGCTTCCAGGTTGAACCCGAAAAAGCCGATAAGCAAAACGGCGCAAAATAGACAAAAAAGGAGTAGCTTGTCCCAAAACTCCCCGCCTATCCCGCAAAGCAAAAAAGGGGTCAGCGCTAAAGGAAACAAACACAAAAGCCAAAGCGCGGAAACGCCGTTGAAATAGTGCGCATAGCCAAACGCTATCCCTAAGCACAGGAAAACGGCAAGAAAAAAGGCAGGTCGAAAATTCAACAGCTTGCGTTGTCTTTTCTCTCCTGCCTGATGCATTTTTCTTTCTTCCTTTTATCTTCTGCCTAATAATTCATCCAACGATTTATCTAATAATTTGGAAATCCTAATCAGGATTGCCATTTCGGGCGTTGCGCCCTCCTTAAACCACCTTGCAAGCGTACTTTGCCCTACTCCTAACAGCTTTGCAAGACGGTAATAGGTAATTTCCTTCTCTACCATATACACATTAAGATACCCTATGAGCGTATCATGCGCTTCTTTGGCGGAAATTTCTACCTTTCCCATATCTTCTTCAATATCGCTTAATCCTATAATGTAATCTGCGGAAACTTGAAAGTAATTTGCCAAAATTAAAAGAGATTCCGCCGTTGGATAAGTAATACCCCGCAACCAATTATATATGGCTTTTCTTTTCAAAGTCGTTTCTTCGGCTAACTGTGAATCCGTCTTCACAGAATATACCAATAAATCTTGTAAACGCTTCGCAAATATAGGCAAACTCATATCAATACTACTCCTTTGCGTAATATTGATACTATTATCCTATTCTTTTAATTCTTATAACATGCCTGCAACAAATTCGCACCAACTTAGCATTGATTTAGCAAATATAAAAGCCGCGACAAGTCGCGGCTTCGCTTTTATATAGAGATTTTACGCCAAAGAAATTCTATCGGACACCGAACGAACGAATAAGCCCTTTTCCTCGCCCAGCGTTACGCAGTCGTTGACGAGCGCGGAGAATTTCTCCGTGGGTTTGGTGATACGGAAAATCGAACAAACGATGGTTTGGATTTCTTCCATATACAGCGCGACCTTATCTTCCAACGCGCCGCGCACGATGGAAATGATTTCATACGGGGTATAGTCCGCCTCGTTTTTACGCACAGGCTCGCCCGTTTCCACGCGGTATTTATCAAAGCCTACGCACTTATCCGTTTTGCGGTAATATTCCCTGCCCAAAATCTTCTCGTACTTAAATCCGCAAAGGGCTACGAGCGCCTGCATACGGTTTTCTACCTTAGAGCCGTACTTGGTAACGCCGAGGCTTGCAAGACAGCGGCGCACGAGGAATTCGTGGGAAATCGGCTCTTCCGCAGCCACGACAGCTTTCAAACGGGCAAGGATTTCCTTATCGTTTTCCCCTGAGGTGATATAGTTCGCATTCTCGTACAAGTCCGTCAAAACCGCCTTTTTGTACGGCTTTTTGAGGCGGTTAAGCTCCGCCCCGCCCTTTTTATCCGCGCCCGTGAGCTTATCCAAAAGGTCTTTTATCTTTTTGATTTCGCGCTTGGGATTGTTGTAATAGTTGACGGAATACAGCCTAAGCACGTTCCAGTTGCTCCGTTTGAGGGTTTGGATTTGCAAAATGTTTCTATCCTTCACGGAGAAACGGCTGGGCGCGTCGCACATAATTGCAAGGATAAAGCGTTTTCTATCCTTGGGGTCGATGACCGCCACGTCAATCTTAAAGCCGGAAGCCCCGACGTTATAACGGCAATCGTACCCGTAGGAAGCAAGCTCTTCGGCGATATACTTGCCGATACCCTCTTTCTTCTTGACGACGTTTTCCGCGGAAATGGCAAGGTTGGTTCTGCCCTTTTGCGCAAAGTCAAGGAATGCCTTTAAGCCCATAACCCCGCGGGATTTGGTCTTGGACAAATCTATCATCGCCCCTGTCATCGACGAAAATACGACCATTTCCTCTCTCGCACGGGATACGGCTACGTTCAATCTTCGCCAGCCGCCCGCTTGGTTCAAAGGCCCGAAGTTGAGGGAAATTCTGCCCAGCTTATCAGGGCCGTAGCAAATGGAGAACAGCACTACGTCGCGCTCGTCCCCTTGCACGTTTTCCAGGTTCTTGACAAACAGGGGTTCTTCTCTGTCGTACGCGATACTTTCTAATTTACGCTCTGCAATCGCCGCCGTAAGCTTGCGTTCGATATATTCCTTCTGCACGTTGCTAAAGGTTACCACGCCGATGCTCAGCTTATTCAAAACGGGGTCAGCCAAACGGCGAAGCACTTCCTTCACCAACATATCCCCTTCCGTCTTGTTCTTCTTGGACAAGCCTCTATCGTACACGCCGTCCTCGACGTAGACGAAGCTGACCTTGCTCGCCAAAGTGTCGGGCGAGGGGAAGGTGCAAAGACGGTTTTCATAGTACATAGCGTTGGAGAAGGCTATCAAGCTTTCGTGCTTGCTTCTATAATGCCAAGTCAAGTGCCGCTGAGGCATATTGATGGCAAGGCAATCGTCTAAAACGCTTTCCATATCTTCGTTTTCGAGGTTATCCTCGTCCACGTAGTTTGCGTTGAAGAAGGTGGTGGGCGGGAGCTGCTTGGGGTCGCCGACCACGATAGCCGACTTACCGCGCGCAAGCGAGCAAATCGCCTCCGCCGTCGGGATTTGGGACGCCTCGTCGAAGATAACGAGGTCGAATAACCCGTTTTCCGCTTTGAGATACTGCGAAACGGTAATCGGGCTCATAAGCATACAGGGCGCAAGCACCTTCATAAGCTCAGGCGTTTCTTCGAACAGCTTTCTTAAGCCCATACCTCTTAAATTGCTCTTGGTATAGCGTTGGAAGTTCGCCATTTCCAAAGCCAGCGTGCCTTCGGTGTTTTCGGTGGGCAGCCGCATAAGGAGCTTGGCGCGGATATATTCCTTGGTAAGCCTTGAAAATTCTTCTATGGCAAGGCGCAAGCTCTCCGCCTTTTCCTCGGAGACCGCCGCCGAGAACCTCGCCAAAACGGGGTCAAGCGGAATATTCGTTTGCAGGAAGTTCTTATAGACGTTCTTTTCAAAGCTTTCGATGATGTTTTCGCTGGTTACCGCGCCGTTTTCAAGCGCGTCGGTAATGAAGGTAAGCCCCGCCTCGTCCAGCGCTTTCGCCGTCTTTTTATACATACACCAGCCCGCGAGCATATCGATATTCTCAATCAGCGCGCCCGCCTTTGCCGTGTATGCGTCCAAAACCTCTTCCTCAGGGGCTTTGGCTCTGTCCGCCAAGGTAAGCTCTAAGAAGCTGTTTTCGGCGTCCTTAAAGCTCTCTACCGAGCGCATCAGCCCGTTAAGCACGGGCGAGGTATACCCGCACGCCGCGCGGATACACATACTGTTAAAGCTGTCGGCGTTATAGTCCATAAACACGGACGCGCACATATGATGCAGCTCGTATAAATCTTTGAGGAAGTTTCTTCTTGCATTGAAGAAATCCACTCTGCCGAAGGCGTAGGTGAAATAATGCGAAAGACGGGTGTTGGTGCGGATACGCTCCATCGCGCCGTAAATTTCGTACACCGTTTCCAAAAGCTGCAAAATTTCCTCGCGTTCCATAGGCGCAAGGGCGGTTTTATTCAGCCTTTTTACGATAGAACGCACCGTTTTATTGCGCTCGTAATCGCTTCTGCCTGCCTCTAGCCACTCGCCCAGCTCTTTGTGTTCTTTGCTGATATCGATAAGCTTTTTACAGCAAGCAAAATACTTCTCAAAACAAGCGTCCAGCCGTCTGTTGGCGTTGAAAAAGGCGTAGAACTCCTCTTCGTTTTCCTTGAAATACTTATTCAACGCCCCGCTTTGCAGGCGTTTTGCGATTTCATAAAGAGTTTCTAATTTTCTTCTCGTCAACGTACTGATTTTTTGGCGGTATAAATCCAAAAACAGCGCGATATAGTTCTTCAAATGCTTGATTTCCGCAATCACGACCTCTGCCGCGCAGTACAGCGAATCGCGGGTCTCAAGGTTATATTCGGTGAGATTGACGTTGGAGAAGGGGGAGTTATACACGCCGCCGCATTCCTTCGCCGCTGCCGCCGCCTGCACCATCATTTGCTCGTACTGCTCGATTTTTTCCTTGGTCAAGCCGTCGTAGAAGGTGCTTTCGATATTCATAATATCGGGCGCGTTCTTGTTCTTCAGGCAAACGAGCATCGCCTCGTACACGGATACCCCCAAACGGCGTTTTTTATGCAGCGCGGTCATCGGCTCGGCAAGCTCCTCTCTAAGGCGGGTAATGGACGCCGATTTTTCCGCAAGGCTGACCTTTTCCTGCTGTCCCGCAAGGGCTAAGGTCGTCGTCAGCTTTTGCACGACTTCCGTTTTGTTGGTCTTGTTGGAGTGAAGTTCTAAGCAAAAATCCCCTATTCCAAGCGAGTCCAAACGCTTTTTAACCACCGACAGCGCGGCTTGCTTTTCCGCGACGAAAAGCACGCGCTTGCCATCGTTGAGCGCGTTTGCGATGATATTCGTAATCGTTTGCGATTTGCCCGTACCGGGAGGGCCGTGCAATACGAAGCTCTTGCCCTTTTGCGAAAGGGCTATCGCGCTCCACTGCGACGCGTCCGCGGTGAGAGGGGTAAGCGTGATTTCCGGGTCGCTTTCGTCCTCGCGCAGACTGTCTTCCGCACCGCTTTCCACGAGTACGGAGTTTTCCAAAAGCGCTTGAATGACTCTGTTTTTGGAGAATTCCGTGATATTCTCTCTAAGGTCGTTCCACATTTGGTAGCGGGCAAAGGAGAGCGCCGCGATATACGCGTCGTCGAACACTTCCCAGCCCCGCATTTTTACGACTTCCACGCGTACCATGGCAAGGATTTCCGAGATTTTTAGACCCTGTATCGCGTCCGAAAGTCCGCGAATATCGATGTTAAATTCCTGCTTTAAGTATTCGAGCAGGGTCGCGTTGACTACGGGTTCTTCGTCCGCAAGACATACGGAATACCCCGCCCCGCCCTTGCTCTTTTTCAAAAGGACGGGCTGAAGCACGAGAGGCGCGTAATGCACCCCGCCGTCTTCTCGGGCGTACCATTTCAAAAAGCCCATCGCAAGGTAGAGTATCTTCGTCCCCGATTCCTCGTACGCC
Source organism: Candidatus Scatosoma sp. (assembly GCA_045611525.1). GTDB lineage: Bacteria > Bacillota > Clostridia > Christensenellales > Borkfalkiaceae > Scatosoma. Next base: position 6,647 of record JAZKXK010000071.1, read on the forward strand.
TCTTTATTTTTGCGGATTAGTTTTTGCAGGGCTTCGCCAAGCGCAACCTCGTCAAGATAGGTACGCAAAATCCCTGCTTGGTTTTCAAGCTCGATAAGCTCCTTCATGCGCTTGGTTTCCGCACTCGCGCCAAAGTAAATTTTCTTTGCCGCAAGCTCCTTAGCTTCCTGCGTGGCAGGGGCGAAGGCAAGCTCGTCCTGCTCGGTCAGCGCGTCCATAACCCCGTCTGCCGACGAGGAGAAAAGCTGCACCGCCATCTTGGTGGGCTGGAAGTTCAACAGCGCGTTTTTCATAGAAAGGTCTAATAGACGTCTTTCCCATTGTTTGTCCTTGGTTTGCTCGGCGTCAAGGGCTAAATTTTGCGCCTCGCGCAGTTCCTTCGGCGCGCTGTCGTGCGCCATGTCCTCTTCGCTTAAAAGCTCGAAGCCTTTAACGCTCTTGGCTTTAAGCGGCAGGGGTAAAATACGGGAAATACGGCAACGACGTACGTCCACGCAACGCTCGTAATATCCCTCTTTAAGCTTTTGCTTAAAGTGCGCCTCCGAAGTGGAATACGCAGCGTTTTTATCCGAGAAAATATCCTCGATATCAAAACAGCTAAGGTTATTGATACCGTCGGCAATATACGCGTCCACGCGCCCCATATCGTCGGAAACGGTGTCCAAAAAACACCCGTCGTACAGCCAAACGCCGCAGGTTACTTCTTTATTCCCCGTAAGGAGTACGGGGTGTAACCCTAAGCTTTCCAAGCAAGCCGCTGCAAACAAAGCCATCTCCAAAGAGGTCGCCTTGCGCTCGGCAAACAATTTTACTCCCGCGCCCGCCTCAACGGGTGCGGAAATATCGCAGGGCTTCTTTTGCATGGAATAACGGCGGATCACCGCGTACAAAGCCGCGATAATACGGCGCACGGCGTTTTTATCATTGCCGATATATCCGCCTAATTCACAAGGGAAGTTCCATTTTTTAAGCTGCTCGGCAATCTCCGTTTGCACGCGCGCGCAATCGGCGAGCTTGGGACGAACGAAGGAGGCAAGCAGCTCGTTGTCCCCCTCTATTCCCTGCCAAAAATCAAAGGGCAGCGTTTTTACCGTCCATTCCTTGGCCGCAATCAGCTTTTTATCCTTTTTAAGAGTAACGGTGATTTTCTCTTCCCCGACCTCTTCCACGTTGGAAAAATACAAGGGGGAGAGCAAATTGCCCAAATCTACTTCAACTACGCTTTCAAAAGGGACTTCGATTTCCTTTTCGGCAGGCAAGAGCATTCCGTTTTCGCTCTCTATCGAAACGGAAAGCCCCTCTATCGTTTCCTCGCCCGTGTTGGTGATTTGCAAGAAGGAAAACAGCGGTCTGCGCGCAAAATAATCGGCATAAGATACCACTTTTGCCGTTTCGCCGTCAATAGATAAAATTTCTTCAAGTTTTTTCGTCTTTACCGCCATACCCTACTCCAAAATGCTCCATTAACCTTACGAGCATGAAACCCACAAGGTCGCCTTTTTATTATACACCGATTTTTCCAAAAAAGCAACCCTTCCAACGAACTTTTCACGCGTATATAGAAATTTTAATTAAAATATTTAATTAAAAACTTCCCCCTACGCGCCCCTTTCCACTACCCCCCATTTCTCAACAACATATGAACACATGCTCATATGTTCATATGTTATGGGGAAGAAACAAGCCTACAAAAAATGTAAAATGAAAATTAAGCGTGGATAAAAACGCTTGCGCTATAAACATTTTCCTGTTATAATAAACTCACCGATAAATAAGAATTTCTCTAACTGATACTTTGTAGGGAGGGCTTGGAATGGAAAAGAAGAAGATATCCTTTTATGGCTATAATGATGGAAAGGCTATAACAATCTATAATTGCATCAATTTGTTCCTTCCGACACTGATTTCAGTTATTGTGTCATTGTTCTTCACATTATTAGCTTATATATTACACAATTTTTATCTATTAGTGTTTTGGATTGCTCCTGCTATTCTATGCTTGGTTTATATACTTTGCATTTCTATTACAGGCTATAATGACCGAGTGTTTCTTGAAGGTGCGAAGAAAAAGCATTCCTTCATTGTAGATAACGAGAATTTGATAAGAGATGGCAAGACGATAAAAAAAGAAGGGATAAAAGTATATGCATTCAAGAATTTCGTATTCTTAATAACTAAAAAGACTTATTACAGAATCCCAAATGAAGAATTTATTGGGATAAGCCGTGAAGAATTTTTGAGTTTCATGAAAAACTCAAACTAAGCCAAATTCCAATTTGTAGAGAATTTACATAATATAAAAAAAGATAACGAAAAATTTTCGTTATCTTTTTTATTGCAATCTTCTTTATTCCAAATACTGCGAGGCGAGGTAGGAAAGCTTATCAAATACCTCTTCGATGATAATTTAATTGAAAACAAATTCATTGATTGTTGTCATCCTTGCTATTTTTCAAGTCTAGTACAAAATCTGGTTTTTCATTTTCATAACTCTCTGAAATTTTCTCCCTGATTATAGCATAATAGATTATACCAATGAACAAACTAGCTCCCGATATGCAAATAAACCAAGCACTTGAAAACAATACATTTAAAGTAGTTACACCACATCCATAAAGAAAATATAAAAATCCTATTACCAGTCCAGCAATACAAGCTATTAAAAAAGGGAAAATCAACAACCAATTCGCATCGTTATTATTTTTTAGAATTTTTAATTTTATTAAAATATTGTCTTCCTTTAATTTATATTTATTCCATTTAGTATCGCCTTTTATAAGGCCTTTTTGTGCGTCATACAAGAGTTTTGTGCAAATTATAGAAGCTGCTGCTATGATCAATGGCACAAACTCACTATACATTTCACTTCCACTATTACTAAAAAAATCGTTACTCGCTAGCAGTGAAATACACGTAGTTATTATTGCACTAATAAAAATATAAAACACTTTTCCTCCTTATTTTACGGTAAATAATAAAATTGAAACCTATTATAATACTCATTTCACTTTTGGCTGTACAATTTTTTCTTGCGATATCCATAATGTTGTATTGTGAAAGGTTTTACATTAGCATAACTCAACATTAAGTCCAGCTACTCTCTTTACTCCAAATACTGCGAGGCGAGGTAGGAAAGCTTATCAAATACCTCTTCGATATCCCCAAACATCATGCACCCTGCCGCGCGGATATGCCCGCCGCCGCCGTAAGCGCCTGCCATTTTGTTCACGTCCGCATACTCCTTGGAACGCAGGGAAATTCTATACTGCCCCTTTTTCGTTTCCAAAACGGACGCGGCGATTTCCACTCCCTCGATATTCAACGGGAAGTCCACGAACCCTTCCGTCATACTTTGGTCGGCGCCCGTCGCCCGCATATTCTCCATACTGATATAAATCACCGCAAAACGGTTGCCGTGATAATACCGCACGCCGTTCATCGTCTTGGCGAACAGCGCGGCGCGCTCCCGCTTTTGGCTTTTGAACAGCCGATAGTTAAAATAGCGGATATCCACGCCCGCCTTGACGAGCTTTGCTGCAAGGAGCAAGCTCTCCTCGTCCACGTCGTCGTGGGAAAAATTGCCCGAATCGGTAAGCAAGCCCACCATTAAGTATTCCGCCGTTTTTTTATCAAACGGGGTACCCATGTATTCGATGAGCCTTGCAATATTCATACAATTCGCCGCGCAAGTACGCACGAAATTGTATTTTGCAAAGCGGGTATTCGATACGTGGTGGTCGATATTTACCGTATCGATTTTCTTGCGTTTGGCAAGATAGAAGGTATCCTGCAATGCCCCCAAACGCTGTTCGTCGCTGCAATCCACCGTAATCAGCAGGTCAAACTCCCCTTTCGGAGCTTTGGTAATTTTCTCCAAGCCGTCCAAAAAAGCAAGGTTGTTCGGGATATCCGTTTCTACGCATACCTCGTTGGGAATATTCCAAAAATCCAACGCCTTGGAAAGTGCCAACGCGCTGCCTACCGCGTCCCCGTCGGGACGCATATGCGTGAAAATAGCAACCCGCTTCGCTTGTTTTATCCTATTTACAATTTGTTCCATAATTTCCTTTTAGAAAATGCGTTACAGCATACCTGTAACGCATTTCACTCAATTTTCGTCCTTCGTTTCGGGCGTGGAATAGGTAATGCTCTTAAAAAGCTCGTCCATTTTCGCGCCGTAAACCATACTTCCGTCCAAACGGAAGGTAAGCGCGGGTACGGTGCGCATACGCATAACCTTGGAAAGCTCGTGGCGGATAAAGCCTGCCTGCTCTTGCAAGGTTTTGAAGGTAGCTTTGCTTTCCTCGTCTCCTTTACCAAAAATACTAACGTACACGATTGCCGTTTTCAAATCGGGCGCAACGTCCGCTTCCGTAATGGAAATCAGCCCTTTCAAGCCCATTCTGTCCTTATTCAAGCGAATGATTTCGCTGATTTCCTTTTGGTATTCGCCGTTGAGCCGAGAGGTTCTGGATACTTTCATTACGCTTTGATTTCCTCCGTTACGTAGCACTCGATAATATCGCCCACGCGGATTTCGTTAAAGCCGTCGATTGCGCAGCCGCATTCGTAGCCGTAGTTGACTTCCTTAACGTCGTCCTTGAAGCGTTTAAGCTGTTTCACGCCGCCTTCGCAAATCATAATATCCTCTCTGTAAATTCTCAGCTTGCCGCCGCGGATAATCTTGCCTTCCGTAACGTAGCAGCCTGCAATCGTGCCGACGCCCGTGATATTGAAGATTTGGCGAACCTCGCATTTACCCGTAAGCACTTCCTTAAGCTTGGGCGCAAGCATACCCTTAAGCGCCGCTTCCATATCGTCGATAAGCTCGTAAATGATACGGTAGCCTCTTACGTCTACCTTGGACTGTTCGGCAAGCTTCTTCGCCTTGGTGTCGGGACGGACGTTAAAGCCGATGATAATCGCGTTTGCGCTGTCCGCAAGCATAACGTCGCCCTCGTTGATAGCGCCCGCCGCCGCGTGGATAACCTTGACGCGGACTTCCTCGTTGGAAAGCTTTTCCAAAGATTGTTTAGCCGCTTCAACGCTGCCCTGTACGTCCCCTTTCACGATGAGGTTGAGGTTTTTCATCTTGCCTTCCTCTACCTGCGCGAAGATATCGTCGAGGGAAACGCGGCTCTGTTCTTTAATCATACTTTCGCGTTCTCTGTTCTTTCTTTCTTCCTGTACCTGCTTCATCAGCGCTTGGTCAACCGCCATAATGCTGTCGCCGGCGTTCGGCACGTCCTCTAAGCCGAGAATGGATACCGCCATGGACGGACCCGCGCTCTTGACCGCTCTGCCCTTATCGTCGAACATAGCGCGCACACGACCCATGGTCGTACCGGAAAGGATATTGTCGCCCGTTTTCAGCGTACCCGTCTGCACGATGATGCTTGCAACGGGGCCTTTGCCCTTATCAAGCTTCGCTTCGATAATCGTACCCTTTGCCTGACGGTCGGGGTTCGCCGTAAGCTCTTGCATTTCCGCAATCAAGTTGACGGAATCGAGCAGCTCGTCAATGCCCATACCCGTCTTTGCGGAAATGGGAATGACCATCGTATCCCCGCCCCATTCCTCGGGTACAAGCTCGTATTGCATAAGCTCTTGCTTGACGCGGTCAGGGTTGATTTCGTATTTATCCATCTTATTCATAGCAACGATAATAGGCACGTTTGCCGCTTTTGCGTGGTTAATTGCCTCTACCGTTTGGGGCATGATACCGTCGTCTGCCGCAACGACGAGGATAACGATATCCGTTACCTGTGCGCCGCGCGCACGCATAGCCGTGAACGCCGCGTGGCCGGGGGTGTCGATGAAGGTGATTTGCTTGCCCTTCGCCGTAACCGTGTACGCGCCGATGCTTTGCGTAATGCCGCCTGCCTCGCCTGCCGTAACGGAAGTTTCGCGGATTTTATCGAGCAAGGAAGTCTTACCGTGGTCAACGTGTCCCATAACCGTAACGACGGGCGCACGGGTTACGAGCTTGCTCGTATCCTCTGCAACCACCGTATCCATAAGCACTTCTTCCGCCGTCTTTTCGGGCTTGTATTCAAGGTCGATACCCATATCCGCCGCCATAAGCGCCGCGTTATCGTAATCGATGGAATCGTTGATTCCCTTCATAATGCCTTCCTTGAACAAACGCTTGGTAATCTCCACCGCGGATACGCCCAGCTTTTCGGAAAGCACCTTCAAGGGAATTTCCTGCGTGGTAACGACTGCGTGTTCAATCTTGATAACGGGAATTTCTTGTTGCTTTTGCTTTTTAGGCGAGCGTACCTTTCTGTAGCCACTCTTATCCTCGTCAAAATCCTCCACCGTCATACCTTGCTGCTTGATAAGCGAACGCTTGGAAAGGGGTTTCTTTTCCGAATAGGTCTTTTCGAAGGTCTTTTTCTTTGCAGGGGCGGAGAAGGACTTGCTATCCCTTGCAGGCGCAGCGATAGGCGCCGCGGGAGCGCTGATTGCAGGTCTGCCCGTTTTCGCGCCCGTGAAAGGTCTATCCCCTGCGGGACGAACGGGTCTATCCCCTGCGGGACGGGGACGGTAGGTCGCGCCCGCTTCTGCGCCCGGTTTTGCAACGTAAACGCCCTGCTCTTGACCGTTTCTAAAATACCTCGGCGCGCGGGGCGCTGCGGGAGCCGCAGGACGCGTTTCGGGTTTGGGAACAAACGTACGCGCCTGAGGCACAGCCTCTTCCTGCGCCTTTTCGGGCGCGGATTCTTCCTTGACAGGCTCTTGCGCTTCTTGCGTTTCTTCAACGGGTTCTTCCGTCTTTTCTTCCTTTTTCTTTGCGGTCTTTTTGGGCTTTTCTTCCGCTTTTGCCTTAGCCTCTGCCTCAGCCTGCGCCTTTGCAGCCTCTTCCGCAGCTTTCGCCGCCTCTTCTGCCGCCCTTGCCGCCATTTCCGCCGCTTCGCGTTCCCGTTTCTCCGTTTCCAAAGCGGACAGCTTTCTTAAAATTTCCGAAAGGCTTTTTTCCGTGGAAGAAATACGCTTTTGCAGACCGCCAAGCTGATTATCGTCCAAAAGCGACGCGATTTTTTCCACGTTTTCATATTTTTTTGCCATAGGTTTATTCGTTCCCTCCCGAATATAAATTGAATTTCGGCTCGCTATCGGCAACGGAAAGTATTGCCGACGCCAAATGATTGTCCGTAATTGCCACCGCTTTGACCGCGGGGCGGTGTACCCATTCCGCTAAAACGCCCTCGTCCGTGCTATACAACGGACAGCCAAGCTTTTCTTTCGCGCGTAAAATGGGCTTTAAGGAATTTTTTCCTATCCCCCCGTCGATGACGAGCAGGAAAACTCCCTTCTTTTGCTTTTCTATCGTTTCCGCACCGAAGATAATCTTCCGCGAACGGATACAAAAACCGAGGTAGGTTTCAATCTTACTTTTCTCCAAGACGCTCCCCCTCTATTTCCCGATATACCTCGGGAGCGACGTTCATAGAAAAGCTTTTGTTTAAAAGCTTTTTATCCGCGAGCTTTTTCAAGCACTCGCTTTCGCCGCAAATATACGCGCCCCTGCCTTGGGCTTTGCCCGTGGGGTCGGGAAAGATTTCCCCGTCCGCGTTTTTGACCACGCGCGTCATATCCTTCTTAGGCTTCATCTGCTTACAGGCGATACACATACGCATGGGAAGTTTTACTATTTTCGGCATAAAAGCCTCCTAACCTTATTCCTCGATTTCCTCGTCTTCGCTTTCAAGCTGCGCCAAGATTTCCTGCGCTTCGGGCGAGGACGCGCTCTTTACGTCGATTTTCCAGCCCGTAAGACGTGCCGCCAAACGCGCGTTTTGACCGTCCCTGCCGATGGCAAGCGAAAGCTTGTCGTCGGGTACGATTGCCATCGCGCTTTTTTCGCCTTTCGCCGTTACGGAAAGCACCGTTGCAGGGGAAAGCGCTTTGTAGATGAACGCCAAGGGGTCTTCGTTCCAAAGAATAATATCAATTTTTTCGCCGCCAAGCTCTTCCACGACTGCGTTTACTCTCGCGCCGCGGTTGCCTACGCAAGCGCCGACAGCGTCCACGCGCGCGTCGTTGGAAAGGATAGCCATCTTGGTACGATGCCCCGCCTCGCGGGCGATTTCCTTGATTTCCACAATGCCCTGCGCGATTTCGGGAACCTGTTCCTCAAAGAGTTTTTTCACCAAGCCCTGCGCGCTGCGGGATACGACGATTTGCGAGTTCTTGCCGTTGTTCTTGACCCGTTTTACGAATACCTTTAATCTATCGCCGATTGCGTATCTTTCGGTGGGAACTCTGTCCTGAGGGGGCATAACGCCCTCGATTTTCTTATCGCCAAGCTCTACATAGATATTGCGTTCGTCCATTTTACGGATAATGCCTTCCATAAGTTCGCCTTCCTTATCCGAAAATTCGGAGAAGGTGTTGTCGCGTTCCGCTTCGTGCAGCTTTTGCAAAATGACCTGCTTTGCCGTTTGCGCCGCGATACGGCTGAAATCCTTAGGCACGAAGGTCTTTACAATTGCGTCGCCCACTTGATAATCGGGGTTAAGCTCCTGCGCGTCCTCCAAGGAAATTTCCTTGTCCTTGTCTTCCACTACTTCTACGACGTAACGGGTAGCGTGATATTCTATCGTACCTTTTTCAGGGTCGAGCGTAACGGTAATTTCCGCGCCGCCCTCGTACTGCTTTTTGTACGCGGACGCAAGCGCGTTTTCAAACGTAGCGATAAACGCCTCTTGGCTAATCCCCTTTTCTCTTACCAAATCGGTAAGCGCCGCAAAAAACTCTTTGTTTTCCATATGTGTTCAATCTCCTGTTGAATTTTCCTAAATTTATAAACCTAATGCCTCAAAATCAATCGCCCTGCAAATTTTTGCAATCTTTGCCTTTTCGATTTTCAGCTCTTTTCCCTTATCGTCCAAGTACACGCAGGTTTCGTCGTGTCCCGTTAATACCGCCTCGAACAGCTTTTTGCCTTGCATAGGCGCAAACAGCTTAACTTCCACCTTTTTGCCTTGGCACTTTTCGTAGTCCCTATCCGTTTTCAGCGGTCTATCCAAGCCGGGGCTGGATACGTTGAGGGTATACGGCGCGCCGAAGGTGGGGTCGACCTCGTCCAAAACGGGATCTATCGCACGGTGGAATTTTTCGCAGGTATTCAAATCCACCCCGCTCTCGATATCGATATAGACGGTGAGCGCAGGCTCTCTGCCCTGTTTGAATTCAATCTCCACGATTTCGATTTGCATTTCCTCTGCAATCGGCGCAAGCGCGTTTTGAATTTCTTCTATCGGTTTAATTTTCATAACCTTCCTTGTTATAAGATATTGAGAGTGGTCGAAAAACCACTCTCAATAACAAAAGCATTATTAAGTATCTTTATTATAACATTATTATACGCAGTTTGCAAGCGTGTTTTACAACTTTTTCAAAAAATTACAAACTGCCCTTTGCTTTTACCAGCTCCATAAATACTTTCGCCGTCGTACAAGCGTCGTCGAACGCGCGGTGGTGGTTGAATTCAAAGCCGTAATAATCGGCTACGGTATTGAGCTTATAGTTGGCAAGCTTACCGCGCAGTACCTGCTGGGCAAGCGCAACCGTGTCAAACTGCTTTTTATCGAACATATACCCGTTCTTTTCGCCGTAATACTGCACGAAACGGTAGTCAAAGGTAACGTTATGCCCGACGAGGTACGCCCCGTCCGTGAATTTGTAGAAATCGGCAATCACCTTTTCGATTTCGGGCGCGCCGACGAGGTCCTCGTCGTGAATACCCGTCAAATTGATAATTTCGTTAGACAGTCTTTCGTTGCACGCGACGAAGCTGGAAAACTTCTCCGTCATTTCGCCGTTGACGATTTTCACCGCGCCGATTTCGATGATTTTGTCCATTCTGCCCACGGCGGGATTGTTGTTTAAGCCCGTCGTTTCTAAGTCGAACACGACGAACACGTTGTTTTTCAAGTCCGCAGGCTTTGCCAAATCGTCGAAAAGCCCTGCTTGGGTATAGTCCACGTAAGGTTCGGGAAAGACGGTATGATAGGCTTTGGGAACGGGCTTGCCTTTTCTTGCCACGGGCTCGAACCCCTCGGGGGGCGCGCCGTAGTTGATTTTAGAGGCTTTGAAAGAAACCGTGCCCTTGTATTCCTCGTTCGACCCGCAAATGACGATTTTATCCCCCGTCTTAATCGCGCGCACCTTTTCCACCGTTGCTTTCTTGGGGAAATAGGTCGTGCGGATAGACGTCGTGCCGTCCGTTAGGGTTATCGAAAAACGGGTCTTTTCCACGTCCGCGCCCGTAACGTCGTTATGCTTTACGTAAGTAATTTCTTCAATATAAGCAACGCTGCCGCAAATGGCGTAACTCCCCTCTGCCTTAGAACAATCCGCCATATACACCGCCGTGGTAAGCGGCTCGTCCAAGCCGTCGATTTTTTCGTAATCGCAAATCGGGAAACGGCGTATTTCCAAGGGGCAATCTTCCTCTTCAACAACCTCGATTTCTTCTAAAATCGCGGGGTCGATTTGGGCTTTTTCCACGATGCGCACGTTCCCGAAAAAGGTACCGCAAAATACGGTGGATAAATACCTGCTTACCTCGTCCAAAATATTTCCCGACGTGAAAAGAGACTGCTCGCCCGAAGCGATATCTATATAAAAGTTCGCGCCGCTTTGCAAAAGCTCTATCTCGATATGCTTTTCGTCCAAGAATGCGGACGCGGCGGGAAAGCGCTTTTGGATATACTCGAAAATACGTCTTTGCAAGCCCTCTTTATCGGGCGTTCTTTTTACGATTTTCACCCGCGCTAAAACGCCTTGGGGGAGATAGCTTTGGCAAACCGCCCTTGCCGCCGCCTCGTCCTTTAAGGAATACGTCTTATCCGTTACGAGAAAAAATTCCGCGGCGTTTTCCTTTTTGGAAAGGGTTATTCCGCATAAAATCGCGTTTTGCAAGCCCTCGTTTTCGCGGATTTTTTGTAAATATTCCGTCAATTTACTCGCCATCTAACAACACCTTTATTTCTTTGAAAAATTCCTCTTTCGCCTGCCCCGCGGACACTTTTTTATACGGCTCGCCCTTTTTGAAAATCAGGCAAGAACCCTTTCCGCCTGCAATCCCAAGATCTGCGTCCTTCGCCTCGCCGGGACCGTTGACAACGCAGCCCATCACGGCGATTTTCGCCTGCTTTTTGTAGGGGCGCACGAGCTTTTCAACTTCGCTTGCCAAGTCCATGCTCTCCCACTCACACCTGCCGCAGGTAGGGCAGGAAATCACCTCAACGAACTCCTGTTCCAGCCCGCAAGCGCGTAAAATTTGCTTCGCGGCATATACCTCGCGCACGGGGTCGTCCGTTAAGGATACGCGAATGGTATCCCCTACGCCGTTTAAGAGCAAACTGCCGATCCCCACCGCGCTTTTGACGATGCCCGCCTCCGTCGTACCCGCCTCGGTAACACCGAGGTGCAAGGGATAGCGGGTGCGTTTTGCAAGCAGCGTGTACGCGTCCACCGTCAATTTCACGTTCGACGCTTTCACGGACACGACGATATCTTCCACCCCGCGTTTTTCCAAAATGCGGACGTTATATAAAGCGCTTTCCACAAGCGCTTTCGCGCTCCTGCCGTACTTTTGAAGAAAGCCCTTTTCAATGCTCCCCGTATTCGAGCCAACGCGTACGGGAATACGGTGTGCTTTGATACAGTCGGCAACGTAAGCGATTTCCCTTTCCCCGCCGATATTGCCGGGGTTGATACGCACCTTGTCCGCGCCGTTTTCCATCGCCATAACCGCAAGCTTGGGCGAGAAATGAATATCGGCTACGAGAGGCAGGTTGATTTGCGCCTTGACCGCCTTTACCGCCAAAGCGTCCGCCTCGTCCGCAACCGCCACGCGCACGATTTCGCAGCCCGCCTTTTCAAGCGCGGAAATTTGCGCAACCGTCCTTTCGATATCGGCGGGTTTCGTCGTCGTCATGGATTGAATTTTTACCCGTTCTCCCCCGCCGAGGACTACGCCCCCGACGGATACGGGCTTTGTCGTTTTGATTTTCATATCAATCCGCCTTCATCATTTGTTTAAGCTCGGTCATAAACGAGGATAAATCCTTGAAGGAGCGATACACGGACGCATAGCGCACGTAGGCGACCTCATCCACTTTTTTCAGCCGTTCCATGACCATTTCCCCGATTGCCTTGGTGGTGATTTCGCTTTCCATACTGTTGTACACTTGCTTGGAAATGTCCGCCACCATATCGTCGATAACCTGCATGGGCACAGGGCGTTTTTCGCACGATTTGATGATACCGTTGCGAATTTTTTCCGCGTTAAAGGATTCGCGCGTGCCGTTGTTTTTTACCACCAAAACGGGGGTAACTTCTATCGTTTCGTACGTCGTAAATCTTCTTCCGCAGCCCGTACACTCTCTTCTTCTTCGAATCGCTTTGCCGTCCTCTAACGAACGGGAATCCACCACCTTGGAATCGCTGCAATTGCAATATAAACACTTCATTCTTTAATAGCCTCTAACGATAAATTCCTCAATATCCCCGCCCGTTCTTCGCCACATTTCCTCGCAGACCTTCTCGCCTTCGCGGGCGTATTCCGCATGCCAAAGCTGCATGACTTCCGTCTTTTCGCTTTTGGTGTTATAGCGCTGTAAAAGGTAAGCGTAGCTTTGCTTCGAACCCACGGTGGAGAGCTCTTCTTTTTGCAAATAGTAGATATAGTCCCCGCAGGTCTTACCCGTTTGGCGCGCATAGTAGCCAAAGTATTCGTCCTCAGCCACCTTGAAATCGTCGCTGTCCATATCTTTCTGCTTGCCCGTAACGAGGTTGATTTCGTAGTTACCGCTCTGCATTCCGCCAAACGCGCACCCACGCGCGTCCTCGTACCAAACGAGCTTTGCCAGCAGCTTACCGTCAGCCACCACCGCGCGGATATCCGTTATATCCTTCCTTTGCCCGAAACTTTGGAAGGTTTCGCATTTCGCGCCTTGCTCGCTATATATGATTTGGTGTACTACGCAGTTCGTTTTCATTTCTACGCTTGCCTCTTGCTTGGGCTTAAAAATCCCCTCGCGGTAGTGATAGCTAACCGTTTCGTAGTCATAGCTGACGAAATACTCGTTTTGAGGAATTTCTATCCACTTGACAAATCTCGTCCCCTCGTAAAGAGTGGTAAGCGTATCCGTTTTGATATTGTAAAATTCCAACTTGAAAAGCTGGGTATTCGCCTTATCCTCTTGGGGCTTGGGCAAGGTGGAAATCAAAAATCCAACCGCGCCGTTCTTTTCCACGAAGGTGGTTTGGTAATCGTACTCACCTACGGGCTTTTGGCAAACGAGCTTGGGCTCTTGCATGTCCAAGGTTACGTAGTAGAAATTCCACTTATCGTCCTTATAATCGGTGTTGGAATAGTAGGTATCGTTTACCTTGGCAAAATAGCTGTAATTAAAAACTGCGTCCTCAACGACGTTCCCTTCAAAATTCAAAAGGTAGTATACCGTTTGATTGGTATACTCTTCTCTCGTACCCTCCTCCGCATACGTTGCGCTTTCTTTTTGTCCGTATAAGAGCAAGCCCTCGCTTGATATCCCCTCGATAGAGTAGGGATTATAGCTTATTTGCGTACCTGCCCCCTCGCTTTGGGTGGGAAGCGCCTCGTACACGCAAAGCACCTCTTGCGTTTTGCTTTGTACGTTGTACTTGACGATACCGTTTGTATACAGTAAGCCCTGTTGCTCGCTTGTCAAGTTCAAGCACATATAGATATCGTCGCCCGAAATCGCGTAGTCTTGACAGCTCTGTACGGTGTACGTTACGCCATCGTCCTCCACCTCGGTAACGAGATATTCCCACGCCTCGCCCGTCGTTTTACTGCGTACGTTTCCGCGGTAGATATAGTTATCTTCCCACCCGCCGTACTCTTCGGGAACAAGGTCGTCAAAGCTTTGACAGCCCGCAAACACGGTGCAAGCGACTAGCATTAAAGCCGCTATTGTTTTCAATGTCTTTCTCATAGCCCTAGCCTCCTTATCAATATTTTTTGCCTTTCTTTTCTCGAATACTTTTTACCTCGTTTTCGTAGCCGTTATCACTCGGCGTATAATAAATTCTATCCTTCAAGGCGTCAGGCAAGTACTGCTGCTCTACGTACCCGCCGTAATCGTGGGGGTATTTATAAGCCTTGCTTTGCGCCTTGTCCTCTTTGCTTCCAAAGCTATTGTCCTTTAAGTACGCGGGAATATCATCATCCCGCACCTCTCTTGCGTCTTTGACGGCGGCATACATAGCGTTTACCACCGAGTTGCTCTTTTCCGCCTCGCAAACGTAAACGATAGCCTCGGCAAGGGGAATTCTTGCTTCGGGATAGCCGATACGCTCCAATGCATACATTGCCGACGTTGCGATTTGCAGCGCTCTCGGGTCAGCCATACCCACGTCCTCGGCGGAATGCACGACCAAACGCCTTGCCACAATCATAGGGTCGCACCCCCCTTCTAAAAGGCGCATTGCATAGTACAGCGCGGCGTTCGCGTCGCTGCCTCTAAGCGATTTACAAAACGCCGAAAGGAAATCGTAAAAGGAATCCTGATTATAGGACAGCGCCTTTCTTTGAATGGACTGTTCCGCGTCCGCAAGGGCGATATGCACCTGCCCCTCGCCGTTGGGAGAGGAAGTAAGGGCGGCAAGCTCCAACGCGTTATACGCGGAGCGCAAATCCCCGCCCGCCCTTTCGGCAATATGCTCGATTGCCTCTTCGTCCGCAAGGATATTTTGCTTTCCCAAGCCCTTATGGCGGTTTTTCAGCGCGGTTTTAAGCGCGCCGACAATGTCCTCTTTCGTCAATCTCTTGAATTCGAACACCCGACATCTCGATACGATTGCGGGGGTCATAGACGCGTAAGGATTTTCCGTGGTAGAGCCGATAAAGATAATCGTACCCTGCTCGATTGCAGGCAGGAGCGAGTCGCTTTGCGTTTTATTGAAACGGTGGCACTCGTCCAAAAGAAGATAGGTGCGTTTGTTGTAGAGCTTGAGGTTATCCCTTGCCGCTTCCACCGCTTTTTTGACGTCGGCAACCCCTGCGTTGACGGCGTTGAGCTTGATAAACTCGCCGTTTGTACCCAGCGCGATGATATTTGCAAGCGTGGTTTTTCCACAGCCGGGCGGGCCCCAAAAAAT
>JAZKXK010000072.1:0-7281 GCA_045611525.1 Candidatus Scatosoma sp.
GCTAAGCGCCTGCATATCGTCAAGGTAAACGCAGCCCTTACCGTCCTCGTTTACGCATAAGGTTTCATACGCGCCGTCGCCCGTTTGATAACGGATAAAGGCTTTGTTTTTCCAAACGGCGGCGCCCTCGGCTTTGCTTTCCCCAAAGGGCAGCTTGACGCTTCCGCGGCAAATCTCCTTCACGCTCCGTCCGTCCAAGCGGTACAGCCCGTCCTCCGACATAAACAGCACGGCGTTTTCGCCCGCGCATACCGTTCGCGCAAAAATTTTTCCGCCTTTGTATTCTACCTTCTCCGCGGTAAACTCCTTAGGCACCGCCCGAACCGTCAGCTTGATAATCCCGCGTTCGAAGAAAAGGTACAGCCAGTCCTTAAAGGCGCACATCGCCACGATTTCGCCACCCATTTCAGGAAAACTGATTTCTCCCCCCTCGTCCAAAGAGTCGGTAAAATTCGTCAAGTCGTCTACGGCGGAATACGCCAAGGTCGAAGGCTTTTTCGCTACGAACAGCCTATGCTTAAAATAACAGCCCGCCCCACTCGGTTTCTCCACCGAAAGCGCCGCCGCCGTATTCTTATCGTCGACCAGCACGCAGCTTTGCCCGCCGAACACCCCCAACCAGCAGCGGAAATTTCTATCCGTAAACGCCTTCACCTCGCCCCTGCCTATGCCGTTTTTTAAATAGGAATAGACGTTTTCCTGCTCAGACGTCTGCCCGTACACCACGCCCGCCTCCGTCGCTACGCAAAAATGCGCCGCGTAGGTTTTCTCCGTTTCGTCATAGCGCTTGACGCGCTGAAAGGCAATCGGGTTCGTCAAGGTACAATGCGCAGTCTTGCCGTTGTCAAGCAGCATAGGCGTGATACACACCGTTTTCAAAACGCCGTTATCGCAGTAAAAATTTTTAGAAGCTTCCGCGCTCAACACGCCCGTTCCGCCCTCTCCCAACCCGCCGAAACGGATAGAGCTATGCGCTTTTCTCGTTTTTCCCGTCAATACCGTGTCCATATTACACCCACCTTCTTGACGAAAGCCGTTTACAGGATTGAAATCCGCAGGCGTCCTGTACTGCCTTTTTATATTTCTTATCCCAAACGACAGCCTCCTCGTACATGCCTTGGGTCAAAGCGTATTGCGACAACGTACCGTACAGGAATATTGTTTCCGTAACGGACGCTTGGTGTTCGCAAGTCTCAAACGCCGTTTTTTCCGTCGGCGTATAGGTATAAGCAATCGTCAAAGTTCCCGTTTTCGCTTTTAGATAGGCAGGGAACAGCTCGTATTCCAGCTCCTCCCCTTTATTGTTTTTAACGCTTAAAATTCGCACGGGCGATTGCGAAAGCGCGCTAAAATCCACCCGTCCCGTCAACGAAAGCATAGTATCTTCCGCTTTTAAAGGGAAGTAATCCAGCGCAAGCTCCTTTTCTACGATATTATAGCACTGTAAAAGGGTTTCCGCCTCTTTTTCGCCGTTACCGTCGTCGTTATCGAAATAGCCTTGCACTTCCGCGCCGATTCCCAGCATACGCGCCGCGGCGTATAATATATTTATAACTTCCATCATATTCCTCCCATTGATTAAAAGTAGGGGTACCCAAGCCGTTCAACGCGTACATGGATACCCCCTTTTACTCGTTTAGCCGTAAAACGGCAACGGCTTATGCTTCGTTAATACCCGTGAGCATCGCTTGCGCGCAAGGTCTTTCGCACATAAGCTCGGCATATTTTACGAGGGTAGCCGTGTAAACGGGCTTGCCCGCTACCTGCTTTAAGATTTTGCCGTCCTCGCTTTCAAGCCACTGCCAGTCGCAAAGCTGATGAAGCTTGAAATCGTCGGTGTTGAGCAAATACATCGTACCTTCGGGACAGAATCTATCGGCAACCACGGGTACGCCGTTAAGACTGAGCGCGGTAAACCCGCCTTCGATTTGCATGGTGGGCAGCATGATGTCGTACTGCTTGTAAAATTCGACAAGCGCGCGTTTAACCCCCCAAGAGCAAACGATATAATTGACCTTGCTGCCCGAATTTTCTTCAACGGTATCCATTACCCTTTGGATTACGCCGTCGTTGATATCGCCGATATCCCCTTCCACGTAAGGCTTCATTACCATCGGGTCCCTTTCGACGTTATAGATAGGCTCGCCGGAGAAAATCGCCTGAAGACCGGTGATTTCGTTGTTGTTGGAATTTTGCACGTAAATGCCCGAGCCGGAAGGCAAAGCGTCCGCCGTAATCGTCGTGCCGTCAAGATAGACGATATTATCTTCTCTGTCCAAAGACACGACCTTGCGTTTGCCAACGACGGTATTCGGCGCGCCCGAGGAGGAACAAAAGCTCACAATCATACCGTCCATAATCCCCTTTAAGGAAGAAAGATGAATGATATTGCCGCTATCTACTCCCACTACCGTAGCAAGCTTACCGCTGCCGTCGCCAAAGAGCATTCTGCCGAAGTTATACGACGCGCTCTTAACCAAAGACTCCATTTCCTCGTTGAGCAGGTTGACGAACGCACCCTCGTTGCTTGCGGAAGAACGGATTGCCTTATCGGAAATCTCAATCGTACCGTACAAGTTTTTCAAAGGAGCGATAAACTGCACGTACTCGCCGGCGGAAGGCGTAGGAAGCTCGCCCGTTTCCGTACCGGCGCCGATACCGCCGTTCAAGCCAAGACGAACGGTTTTTCTTACGTCCTTACCGACCACGTTGGTACTCGTGCGCTCGATTTTTGCAAGGAAGGGATTGACCTTCAGGTTCAACGCGTCCGTTATCGCGTCCAAATAAAAAGATTTTAAAGCATTATCTGCCGTTTGAAGTGTTACCATAAATTTTCATTCTCCTATTCATTGATTTTTTTGCCCGCTTATAAGCTGTCGGCGGGTTTTTTGAAAAAGCGCAACGCCATATCCCCCGCCTCGTAAATACTTTTTGCCTTCAAGGGCGGCGTCGCGAGCGTCCCCGCCCCACCCGTCATCAACGGCGCGCCTGCTCTTCCTATGGAAGAGAGATACTCCCCGATGATACGGAGCCTAACCTTTTCGTCTTGACAAACCTTAGCGTAAAGCAGGGCGGACGAATCGGTAGCGTCATCGCTCTTTGCGACGGACGACGCCGTTCCCCCCTTGTTCGCCTCGCTCTTGAAACTTTCCGGTTCCGATTGCGGCGGCACACCCTTTTTCCTCTCCGTCTCCGCTGCTTCGCTTTGGCTTATTTGCTCGTCCTTGGCAGCGTTCATCTCGTACACGGCATCCCCGTTTACAGAAATCTGCTCCAAAGCTTCGCCGTTTGAGGTTGGTTTGGTTTGGGACGCGGGATCTTGGCTTTGAGGATTTGCTTGTCCGCTAAGCTGGGTTGCGCTTGCCACAAACTCGTCGAACCTTTTGCTCTCCTCTCTTCTCGCCTCCGCGTTCTTACGGAGCTTTTCCGCCCCCGAACGCGGCGATTTCTCCGCCTCTTTTTCCAGTACCTTGAGCCTTTGGCTTCTTCTCGTGAATTCCGCCTGTAAGGCTTCGTACGCCCTCGCCAGGGCGTTTACGTCCTTGAATTTCCCCAAAACCGCCGAAGCCTCATTCTCATTTGCGCACTCTACGCCCTGTCCTTCCGTTTGGTTCTCCTTTTCGTAAACGTTCTCCTCTGTCTTCATATATTCCCTCCTTTATCTTCCTGCACGGCAAGGCTCTCTCCTTCCCTTCCGTCCTCTTTTTTCAGCTTTTTGTGCGCCGCCATGTGCGCCTCAAATCTCTTTTTCACGCTCTCCTTATCCTTAATCTTCTTAAACTCGTGAGAGAGTAAGAACCTCGTATGCTCAAGGATATGCAAAGCGTGGTCGTCGTAAGCGTCGGGCGCGATATCCTGCGATTTCAAATCCAAGTTCTCCTCGCTCGCTTTCGCGATATGCAAAGCGGAGATATCCCGCGCGTTTTCATAGCCGCCAAACCCAAACGCGTCCAAAATGCGGTGCTTATTCTCTGCCGTAAGCTTGCCGTTTTCGTCCGTAAGCAAGCCCGCCTCGTATAGCTTTAGTAAGGTCGCCTTCTTTTCTTCGGGCGTACTCGCTTGTCTGTCTTCGAACTGCAAATCGCTCACGTTGAGGTTAGAGGCGTTGAAATAATGCACCTGCGTTTTCTTGTTTTCGCCCGTCAGGGTCATCAGCCGAGCCGTACCCGCAAACTGTCTGTATAACCGCAAAATCTGTCTGCCGATTTCTCTTCTCGCTTCCTCGATACTGCGGATACTGGGCGTCAAGCGCGATTCGTCCTGCGCGAGCAAAAGCTGTAACCCCGTTGCGCTGGTAACCCTCGTCAGCGCGGAATTCTCCGCCAAATCCTTGACCCCGGAAATGAGCGAAAATTCCTTTTGCAGCCTATCCTCTTCCTCTTTGAACTCGTTAGGCACGCTCCCGCAGTCAAGCATTTCAGGCGCCTTTCCGCCTTGGCGGTAGACAAGCACTTTTCCGGGAATCAACCCCTCCTCGCTCAGCTCGTCCGTATCGATAGAGCCGTCCTCTACCGTCAACACGCCCATGGACAGCCTGTTCAAAAATTCGTGCTTACGGTTTCGCACGGCGTTGTACGCTCTCTGCACGGGGATTAAGCGGTCAATCACGCTGGAAGAGAAGAAGGCGCCGGGCAAGGGCATCGAATCCTGCTTTACGAAAGGAAAGCCCCGTTCGTTTCTCTCGCCGTTGATGAAGGGCAGCTCTCCCTCGTATAAAAGCTTACCGCCCGCCACAATCTCCAGCTTGCCTTGGGGCGCGCCTACGCAAGGTCTGGTGTAGCGTTCAATCAAAATCACCGCGTCCTTCACCGTAGCAAACCGTCCGTTTTGAACCTGCGTAGGCAATTTCCCCGCCGAAGGCTCGCTATACGCTTGAAGCTGAGAAATCTCTTCCCCGTGCATACTCACCCCGAACTGTTCTTCGATATACCCCACAGGTACGGCGCGAGCGTGAATAAGACTCGTCAAATCGTTTAAATTTTCCGCGTCCAAGCGGTCGGGGAACAGCTCGAAGGGCGGTACGACGCTAACTTGTACTTCCCCCTCGAAAACAGCCTCTCCCGCCTCGTCAACGCCTACCTGCCTACCCCCTTTCTCGTTCCAGCCCACCTTATAAAAGGAAGTTCCGCAGGTTTCCGACCAAACGGTCGCGCGGGAAATCAAGTCGTTCAGCCCGATTCTCCCCTGCACGTATTTGAGTATCCCCGTCGCAAGCTTAGCGGCTTTGATATCCCCTTCCTCGTCGGAAAAGGCGCGCACCACCAAATCGGGTTTGAGCTTTTCCAGCGTCGTTATCCTCGCGTCCATCATAGGCGCGATATGGTTGAATACCCTTCTCGACTGCCAGTAAAAGCGTTGGTCCTCTTCGACGATATCCCCAAGAGGGGACACGTCGCAGTATTGATTCCCGCTTAAAAAATTGAGATTGAGCAGCCATCCGCTTTCCACCGAACGACGCTCCTCCCGTCTGCGGTTAAAATCCAGCATAACCTCTTGGGCGACTCTGCTCCTTTCTCGCTCCCTAAAAGCGATTTCGTCTTCCTCATTGATTCCTTTTTCATCGTAAATCATGTAGATTTCTCCTCCCTATTTTCATTTCAACCCGTACATGGGTCATTTGTTTTGATGAATTTCCGTTTTTTGCTTTTTCTTTACGGTTTTCTTTGCCTGGCTGGCTTTTTCCCTTTCATTAAGCTCTTCCAAAAGCCTTTTTTTCTCCTTTTCCAAGTCCTCGTCCGACCAGTCCAAATAGCCCTCGCCGCCCCCTTCGCCCAGAAGCATTTGCACCGCCTTTAAATCGGGCGGAATATCCTTTTTGATTTTCTTACGCTTGGTGAGCTTGAGCGCCCCGTCCACCTCGGCGTATTCCTCGGTAACCTCGGCAAGCTGATATCCAAGCGCCACCTTTAAGAGCGCTTCTCCTATTTTTTCTTCCTTTTTCTTTTCTCCCATAGTTCCCCCTTTACAATCCAAATTTCCCTCTTTTAAGCTTTCGCGCCAGCCTCTCCTTGTCCTTTTGTATCGCCGATTTTTGGCTTGCGGGCGGGGTCTTTTTCGGCTTGGTCATAAGATAGTAACGCATCTCGTCGAGGCTATGGTCGTCCGCTTTTCTCGGCACGTCCCCGCTGCCCCAGTAGTAGCCCTTTATCTCGCTGATTAGATTTACGCAATTGTTGAATATGTAAATATTCGGCAAACCGTTGTCGCGGTTTAGATAGCTCTTCACCCGCGCAATCCCTGAAAACAAGTCCTTCTGCACGTCGGGGTTGACGAGTATATCCCGTTCGTAAAACAGCTCCACCACGCTTTTGACCGACCCCAAAGTTCTCTGCTTTGCCGCGCTGTCGATAAGGGCGCAAATCCTGCCCCGCCCGTCCGTATGCCAGCCTATCTTTTGGCAAATTTCTTTGATTTTTTGCGCGTGATAATCGATATCCCGTCCCGCCTCGTAATGCTCGTATATCACGTACACGTTGTCGTCATAATCCACCGCATACCAGTGCGCGGAAAGGGGGTTGTTCAGCCCGGGGTCGATGGAAATGGTATCCTGCCATTCCTTGGGTACGCTAAACGGCTCTATCACGTGTACCTTCTCGTCGAACTCCGGATACACCAGTCCCGCGCTCGCCGAGGCAAACCGCCCGTACCGACGGGATTGCAGGCTGCGCTCGTCCATGCTCCCCGCCAAAGCCTCTACTTCCCCTTGGTCAAGATAAGGATTGTCGCTCCATTCCATAAACTCGTACCAAACCTCGGGGTCGTGCCTGCGGTTGAGAAAAATCTCGTTATAGACGAAGGTCAAACCCTTAAGCGGGGTCATCGTCCCGAACAAATCCCCCTTTTTATCCAATACGCGCATACGGCATTCGGCATAAATATCCTCAGGCGGCTCTTCGTCGAACCACACAAAATCCAGCGACGCGCCTTGGAATTTTTCCCTGCCCTGATCGCAGCTTTTAAACCCGATGACCGAGCTGCCGCCAAGCGCGTTCTTCACCCGAATAAAATCGATGACGCCGTGTTCGGGCGCGTCCTTGCGCCCGCTGAGCATCACGATATCCTCTATCCAGTCCCGGCGAAGGTATTGCAAAATCTTCTTTTGCGCCACGTCGCGCTGTACCTGTTGGGAAAGGGATACCACCCACCCGCAAACGTCCTTGCGGTTTTCACGGTAAGGGTGAATCCCGCGCGCCATATACACGCACTCCACCGCCCCGCACTCCGTTTTCCCCGACCGATTCCCGCCAAACACCCAACGGTTTCGTTTCAAACATTTATGAA
>JAZKXK010000073.1:0-6348 GCA_045611525.1 Candidatus Scatosoma sp.
GCTTAGGGTCGCCGCCAAGGTCGTAAGCAAGCCGTCTTTACTGGTGGGACGGGTTTCCCCTGCGTTCATAAGCAAAAAGCACCCCGTACCGTAGGTATTCTTGCCCTCGCCGCGTTCAAAGCAGCCCTGTCCAAAAAGCGCCGCCTGCTGGTCGCCCGCAATCCCCGCGATAGGAATTTCCACCCCGCCTACGTTGGCGTAGCCGAAGATTTCGCCAGAGCTTTGCACCTTAGGGAGCATACAGCGGGGAATACGGAATAGGGAGAGCAATTCCTCGTCCCATTCCATCGTATCGATATTAAAGAGCATCGTTCTCGACGCGTTGGTGGCGTCGGTAACGTGCCGTTTGCCTTCCGTCAATTTCCAAACGAGCCAAGTATCCACCGTACCGAAGAGCAGCTCGCCTTTTTCCGCGCGTTCTCTTGCGCCCTCGACGTTGTCTAAAATCCATTCGATTTTACTCGCCGAAAAGTACGCGTCGGGGATTAAGCCCGTTTTTTGCAATATGAGGGGGGCATATCCTTGTTCTTTGAGCTGCGAAATACGGTTCGCGGTGCGGCGGCATTGCCAAACGATAGCGTTGTAAACGGGCTTACCCGTATGTTTATCCCAAACGATTGTCGTTTCGCGTTGGTTGGTGATACCGATTGCCGCAACGTCCTTTGGCGAAAGACTGCTTTTCGCCAAAAGCTCCATCATAACGCCGTACTGACTCGACCAAATATCCACGGGGTCGTGTTCGACCCAACCCTCTTGAGGGTAAATTTGCGGAAATTCACGGCTTAAAATCTCCGTGATATTTTCCTGTTCGTCTACGAGCGCAACCCTTGACGAGGTCGTACCCTGATCGAGCGCAATGACGTATTTCATCTCGTACCTGCCCTATGTATTTAAAGTTTTTCTACCGTGATACCGTCCTCGATAGAGGTTTCGTAGAAGCTCGCCTTATAGCCGATGCTGTCTTGATACGCCTTGGACACTCTGCGGATAAAGCCCTCCACCGCCGTCTTTTTCACGATGGAAATGGTGCAGCCGCCAAAGCCCGCGCCAATCATACGCGAACCAAGACATTCCGCCTCTTTACGCGCGAGTGCGCTGAGGGTATCCAGCTCGTCGCCCGTTACCTCGTACAAATCGCGAAGGCTGTAATGGCTCTCGTTGAGGAGCGCGCCCAGCTCGAATATATCCCCTGCCTTGAGCGCCGCAACCGCTTTGTTTACGCGGTCGCATTCCATCACCACGTGTTCCGCGCGTTTGCAAACCACGCCGGGGAGCAGATGCTTATTCTCCGCGAACTGCTTGGGGGTTACCTCGGCAAGATTGTTCACGGGCAATACCGTTTGTAAAATTTTGAGCGCCGACTCCACCTCTTGACGGCGTACGTTGTACTTGCTTTCCACAAGGTTGTGGGGCTTGTTGCAGTTGGCTACGACAAGGCAGTATTCGCCAAGCTTCAAGGGTACGTATTCGTAATCCAAGGTTGCGCAGTCCAAAAGTACCGCGTGGTCCTTCTTGCCCATAGCCGAGGCAAACTGGTCCATAATACCGCAGTTTACGCCCGCATACTTATTCTCCGCACGCTGAGAAAGGACGGCAAGGTGTACCTTGTCGTACTCCACGCCCGCATATTCGCAGAAGGTAACCGCCGTAGCCACCTCGATTGCCGCCGACGAGGACAAGCCGCTGCCGAACGGCACGGTGCAATCGTAATACAAATCGCAGCCGACGATTTCTACCCCTTCTTCCTGTAAGTAGTAGGCAACGCCCGCTTGGTAGTTGCCGATTTTTAAGCCTTTATAGCTATCCAGCTTATCGATTTCAAGCTCCACGATACCGTCAATGCCGCGGAACGCCATGCGGATTTTATTCCCGCCGCGTTTTTTTCCGTACACGTTACAGCGCAAATTAAGCGCCGCAGGGAATACCTTCCCCCCGCAATAATCCACGTGTTCGCCGATGACGTTAATTCTGCCCGCCGCCGTGAAAAGGTCTTCCGCCTTTTCCCCGAACAGCTCCTCAAACTGCTTCATAGCTTCCGTTCTTTCCATATCGTTACTCCTTCCCGTTGCGCTTTTGCAACGATTTAAACCAAATTAAAAAATATACCGTCCCCGCCGCTACCATAAGTATCGCTATCAATTGCGAGGGGGTTAAAAAGGACACCACCGTTTGTCCGCGCTCGTCCGCGCGCGCGTATTCGATGAAAAATCTCCATACCCCATACCCGATACAATACAACGGGAGCAGGGGAAAACGTCCTTTATTCTCTTTCCCAAACTTACCGAAAAACAACCACAAAAGCACACCCGCAAGCGCGAAGAGGAAAATTGCCTCAAACAGCTGCACAGGCACGACCTTTTGCCAGCCCTCTGCCGTATACATAACCACGCCGTACCATTTATCCGTGGACTTACCGTGGCAGCAGCCCGCCGTAAAACAGCCCAAACGCCCCAAGCCGTGGGCAAGGGGGATAAGGCAGGCGGCGATATCCGCAAGCGCGCCGAATTTCTCCTTCGGCTCGTCCTTAGGGCAAACGAACCGACCAACTCCAAACCAAACGCAAAGGAAAGCCGCAACGCCGAAGATAAGCCCGCCGTAAAAGGTCATACCTGCGTTCCTTAAGGTAAATTCGCCCGTTTTTAAGGCGTTGTAAACGGCTTGGAAAAATACCGCGCCAAACAAGGCGGAAACGATGGCGATGATAAAGGCAAAAATCAACAGCTTTTGTAACTTCACGGAAAATGCGCGCATCACGCCCATTTTATCGGCAAGAAAAAGAGAGCAAAGCAAAGCAACGGTCAATAAAATTTCATAAAGCCCCATGCCAAACACAATCGGGTACGGATACATACGCGTTCTTCCTTTTTCTCTTTTTAATGATTATACACAAAATCTATGATTTTGTCAATTGTTTACAAAGAAAAAAACCGTGCCTCGTTGGACACGGTTTTTTCTTGCAGTTTCCTTAAAGCGCCTGCACGTTGACAGCGCGGAGCTTTTCGGGATTTTTCGGGTCGGCTTCCGTTTCGTAGGAAACCTTTTGCCCTTCTTTTAATCTCCGGTAGCCCTCGGCGATAATCGCAGAAAAATGAACGAATACGTCATCGCCGCCATCGTCGCCCGCGATGAATCCGTAGCCCTTTTCCGCGTTAAACCACTTAACCGTACCCTGAGCCATCTTTGGTACCCCCTTTAGATATATTTTTGATAAATCTGCCGCAAAGTACCCCCGTCATTTTATCTTTCTTATCACGATTATAACATACTTTTTCAACGATTGCAATACCATTTTTGAAGATTTTTAAGCATTTTTTCGTATTTTTTTCGTTATTTTCTTAATTTATTGGACTTTTAACGCCTTTTTATGCTATAATGAAATAGTACAATGAAAAAACGAGGTGATTTATGGAATTTTTCGGCGTTTTACAAGTGCTGCTGCTCGGTATCATCGAAGGCATTACCGAATGGCTCCCCGTTTCCAGCACGGGACATATCATCTTATTCAACCGCTTTTATCAGAGCAAGCTTTCCCCCGCTTTTTTGGATATGTTTGAATACGTCATTCAGCTTGCGGCAATCCTTGCCGTCGTCGTGTTCTTTTGGAAAAAGCTTTTCCCCTTCACCTTAACGAAAGAGGAAATCGGCGAAAATCAAGTAAAAACCAAGCTCAACGCGGACATGGATATCCTCAACCTTTGGGGAAAGGTCGCAATAGCGTGTGTTCCCGCCGTGGGCGCAATCGTAATCGATAAGCTCTTTGACAGCCTTTCTCCCCTCGCGGAATGCACAATTATCGCCCTCGCTCTTATCGTATACGGTATCGTATTTATCGTCATTGAACGCTATTTCAAAAAGGACGCGAAGATTACGGAAATTTCTCAGCTTTCCTATAAGTACGCGTTCTTTATCGGGTGTTTTCAGCTTCTTGCCGCAATCCCCGGCACCTCCCGTTCGGGAATTACCATCATCGGCGCTTTGCTTTTGGGTCTGTCCAGAGAAAAAGCAACCGAATTCACTTTCTTCCTCGCCATCCCTACCATGGTCGGGGCGAGCGCGTATAAGCTCTTGAAATTCTTCTTAGAGGCAGGCAGCATCTCCGGTGCGGAAATCGGGTATCTTGCCATCGGCTGCGCCGTTGCGTTTGCAGTGTCGCTCGTCGCGATTAAGTTCTTGACGGACTTCGTGAAAAGGCACGATTTCAAAGCGTTCGGCTGGTACCGTATCGCCCTTGGGGTCGTCGTAATCGGCGCGTTAGTCATTCCAGCACTGTTCTAATATAGCAAAAAATCGGGTCAAGCGACCCGATTTTCTATTTCAATCCAAGTTCTTTTAAGAGGAGTTCGTTCTCCTCTTTTTTATTTTTCTCTACAGCCGAGGTTTTGGAAAGCTCGCCAAAAGACTTTTTCCCGCTGCCCTTATCCGTCAACGGCTTACACCAACGCTTGATATGATAAAAGGGGGTAAGGTAAGGTTTCTTTTCAAGAATGGGGTATTTCAATTTCAATTCCTTGTTGGAAATGAATATGCGCGACAACAGGTATTTAAGCTTCCCGCCCTTTTTGGCTTGCTGTACCGCAACGCGGTTCTCCACCGTACCGTATACGCCGCCTGATAGGATATAGCGCTCCAAACGCTTGCCCGTCTCGTCGTATTCCTCTCCCCCAAACCAAACTTTGGAAAGCTTTTCACAAGCTCTTGCAAAGGCGGTAAAGCCGTAGCTTTTTAACATTTCTTCCTTCTGACGCTCTTCCGTTTGCATTTTTTGAGAAAGCAGAGATAAATCCAAAAAGGGTTTAATCCCGCAGCCTCCGTCCTCAAAATGCTTGACCATATGCGCGA
This sequence comes from Candidatus Scatosoma sp., assembly GCA_045611525.1. Lineage (GTDB taxonomy): Bacteria > Bacillota > Clostridia > Christensenellales > Borkfalkiaceae > Scatosoma. The sequence continues at coordinate 4,840 of JAZKXK010000073.1, forward strand.
TATGATAAAAATACAGAGCCTCGTTGGACAAAAGATAATGATGCTTACTCCCCTCTTTCGCGCTTGCGTAGCGCCAAATATCACCGAGGATTGCCTTGGAAAATCTTCCGTTCTCGGTCAAATCGTAATGCAGTTCTAAATGCACTCCGTTTGACGAGAAAAGGGATATATCGTTGACCGTCTTTTCACCGATTTCATAATCCAAAGCCTCGCTCAACTTTTTACAGGCAATATCCAGCTTATCCAAGGGGACTAAAATATCGATATCACAGCTTGTCCTTTGCCAAGCCTTAGGGTAATACGCGCGGATAACGCTCCCTTTTAAAGGTAAAAAATCGATTCCCTGTTCTTCCAGCGTTTGACAAACGCGCTCAAGCTCGTAGGAAAGCTGTTCAAGGCGGTACACCGCCTTGTTGCGTTCGCTTAAAAATCGTTTTTTTATCTCGCTATTTTCGGGCAACAAGCCGTTTTTATCCAAGGCGCTCCCAACGAGATGCGACAAATCGTGCTTTTGGGATACCTTATATAACGCGGACAAGTTTTCGGGCGAAACCGCTTTTTTAGCGCATTCGCAAAGTTCCGTCCCGAATACCTCGAAACGGAGTAATGCAAACAAGACGCCCGATACTTCCATTAGAACTTTCTCCAAACCATTTTATCCACGACGCCCGTGTAGCTTTGGATAATCTTCACGACCTTCGTCGAAACGTTTTCTTCCACGTAATCGGGAACGGGAATACCGTGATACCCGTCTTCCGTCAAATCCACCGCCGTGGCTACCGCTTGCAGCAAGCTCTTTTCATCAATGCCCGCCAGCACGAAGCACGCCTTATCACGCGCCTCCGGTCTTTCCGTAGAGGTACGAATACAAACGGCGGGGAAGGGCTTGCCTATGCTCGTGAAAAAGCTGCTTTCCTCGGGCAAGGTACCGCTATCCGACACCACCGTGTACGCGTTCATTTGCAATTTATTGTAATCGTGGAAGCCCAAAGGCTGTTGGCAAATCACCCGCTTATCCAGCTTAAAGCCGCTTTTTTCAAGACGGTTTCTGCTGCGGGGATGGCAGGAATACAAAATGGGCATATCGTACTTTTCCGCCATCTTATTGATTGCGCTAAACAGGGAAAGGAAGTTCTTTTCCGTGTCGATATTCTCTTCTCTGTGCGCGGACAAGAGGATATATTTCTTAGGCTGTAATCCAAGTCTATCGAGTACGTCGCTTGCCTCGATTTCCTTTAAGTTATTATGCAATACCTCCGCCATAGGCGAGCCGGTTACGTAGGTGCGCTCCTTAGGAAGTCCGCAATCGGCAAGATAACGGCGCGCATGCTCGCTATACGCCAAGTTCACGTCGGAAATTATATCCACGATACGGCGGTTGGTTTCTTCGGGCAAGCATTCGTCCTTGCAACGGTTTCCCGCTTCCATATGGAAAATGGGAATATGCAAACGCTTCGCCGCAATCGCGGAAAGACAGCTGTTGGTATCCCCTAAAATGAGCAACGCGTC
>JAZKXK010000074.1:0-9164 GCA_045611525.1 Candidatus Scatosoma sp.
CTCCGTTTTCTTCTATATTTTTCCATTTACGCATGGGTTTCATCGATATATTCGTCGTAGGTAACCTGTCTATCGTAGACCTTTTTATCGTTAATTTCAATAATGCGGTTGGCTACGGTATTCATAAGCTCTTGGTCGTGCGAGGTTAAAAGCATACAGCCCTTATAATTGCTTAAGCCGTTATTGAGAGCGGTAATCGATTCCAGGTCAAGGTGGTTGGTCGGCTCGTCAAAGATGAGGAAGTTGCTCCCCTCGAGCATCATTTTTGCAAGCATACAGCGTACCTTTTCGCCGCCCGAAAGCACTTTCGCTTTTTTAAGCGCCTCTTCGCCTGAAAAGAGCATTCTCCCAAGCCAACCGCGAAGATATTCCTCGTAATGGTCGCTTGAAAATTGCGAAAGCCATTCTACAAGGTTTAAATCGCAGCCTTGGAAATATTCGTTATTATTTTGGGGGAAATAGGAAACGGAAATGGTTTTGCCCCATTTAACCGTACCCGAATCGGGCTGTTCTTTCCCCATAAGGATATCGTAAAGCATACTAAGCGTGGTACTCTTATTAGAAACGATACCGATTTTTTCATCGCGCTGTACGGTGAAAGATACGTTTTCAAAATACCCCTCTTTCGTCAAGTCCTCTACGATTAGAATGTCGTTGCCAATCTCTCTTTCAAATTTAAAATCAATGAAAGGATACTTACGCAAGGAAGGCTTGAAGTCGTTAATCGTAAGCTTTTCCAGCTCCTTTTTACGCGAAGTTGCTTGGCGGGACTTGGAAGCGTTTGCCGCAAAGCGTGCGATAAATTCCTGTAATTCCTTTGCTCTTTGTTCAGCTTTCTTGTTTTGTTCCTTTTGCTGACGGGCAAGCAGCTGGCTGGTTTGGTACCAAAAATCGTAGTTACCGACGAACATATTGATTTTTCCAAAATCAACGTCGCAAATATTCGTACAAACCTTATTAAGGAAGTGTCTGTTGTGGGAAACGATAATAATGGTATTCTCAAAATCCATTAAATAGTTTTCCAGCCATCTAACCGTTTTAATGTCAAGGTTATTCGTCGGCTCATCCAAAAGCAAAACGTCGGGGTCGCCGAAAAGCGCCTGCGCAAGCAGTACGCGCACCTTTTGCTTAGCGTCCAAATCGCTCATAAGCAAATAATGCATCTCATCGGGAATATCCAGCGCGTTCAAAAGCTGCGCCGCTTGAAATTCAGCGTCATAACCGTTCATTTCCGCAAACTCGCTTTCCAAATCCGCAGCTTTAACGCCGTCTTCCTCGGTGAAATCGGGCTTTGCGTACAGCGCGTCCTTTTCGTCCATTACCTCCACCAAACGCTTATAACCAAGCATTACCGTACGAATAACCGTTTCGTTATCGTACATATTTTGGTTTTGCTGCAAAACGGACATACGCTCGTTCTTATCCATAGAAACGAAACCTTTTTGAGGCTCGATTTCTCCCGAAAGCACCTTTAAGAAGGTAGATTTTCCCGCGCCGTTTGCGCCGATAATGCCGTAGCAGTTCCCTTTCGTGAATTTTAAATTGACGTCCTCAAACAGCTTTTTACTGCCAAATTGCAGGGATACACCCGTTACCTGTAACATGAAAGCACCTCTTTAAAAAATATCCTATTAAGTATATCACACTTCTTTTACGAAAGCAAACGATTTCTCCCGTTTATTGTAAGGAAAAAGGTTTATCTAACTCTTTTTCCAGTATAATTCGTTATAATCATACTCCGCACCGTAATATTCGGGTATAAAAGCGGTTGCGGCTAATTCCGGGTCTTCAATCGAATGGCTAAAGCGTATCCATTCGTCTCCTTCGTTAAAGCGTACGAGCCAATTTTCCGCGTCCTCGAAGACAACTCTTTCTAAAGCGTTTTGCGCGTCGAATAAATGCGGGTCTAATCGTTGTACGCATTCCCCGATAAACAGCTCTTTCAAGCTTGGCGTTTCGTAAAAAGCAAAGCTGCGAATATACGAAACGGTACCCGTAAGCTCTATCCTCTCTACCCATTTCGTAAGGGAGAAGGTAAACGGGTTTACAATCGTAACGCCTTCGGGGATAACTATGGTATTATCGGCAGTCCGTTCCCCTTGATAACCCAAGAAAATCACTTCTCCGTCGGTGCGATTGTAGGTGATATTCCCCGCCAAATCCTTGTGAATTTTGCTTTCGCAGGGCTGATAATAAATATCTAAGACAAAATTTTGCAGGTCTAACATATTACTTACTTGTTTGCTAACCTGCGCAGTCGAATAATCATATATCTCCAAAAGATTATAACAGCCGTCAAACGCGCCAAGCTCTATTTTTTTGACGTTTTTACCTATCGTAAGAGAATTCAAGCCCCGTTTAAGCGCAAAGGCGTTTTTTGCAATTCCTGTAACGGGTTTTCCTTCGTGTTCATCAGGGATAACGACAATCCGCGGCTCGTTCGTTTTTGCGCCCGTACAATAATACCCTCTCTCGTTTTTACGCCATTCAAATTCCAAATCCGACAGACCGCACCATTTGCAGGCGTTGTCAACATAATCGTGAGCGACCTTATCAAACGTTTGTTGCTCGATAAGCACTTCCCCGCAACGCTCACAATGCAAGCCTTGCGTTTTTCCCTCTCGTTCACAAGTCGCAGAAATCGCCTCATCAATCACTTCGTCGTGTCCTAACGGACGGGTAGCTTCCGTCTTTTTCTCTCCGCATAAGCCGCAAGCAAAAACTCTAACGCCGTATTCCTCGCAATACTCCGTACGGCTTTCCTCTTCCCATTTGTGCGAACAAGAAGGCGCGGCTTCTATAGAGCTATCTTCCTCTAAAGAGCTATCTTCTTCTAAAGAGCTATCTTCTTCTAAAGAGCTATCTTCTTCTAAAGAGATTTCTTCCTCTAAAGAACTTTCTTCTTCCGTGCTTTGCAGGCTTTCACTAGAATCGGCCGAAGAGGAAACGCGTTCAAAAGAGTAGCGGTCTTTCTCACGACAAGCCGTTAAACTTAGAAAGCAAGATAACAGCAATATTAAGATGAGTGGTAAGTATTTATGTTTTTTCACAACCATTCTTTTGTATATATTATAAGAAAAAAGCCCTTAAAGGAAATCCTTCAAAGGCATTTTATCTCTTAAAATTATTTTGTAAGCTTTTCTACTTCCGCAGCAACGTCTGCAACCGTAACGAGCGTTTCCACTTCCTCGTCGGGAATGGTAATCCCGTATTCGTCTTCAAGCTGGCTAAGAAGTTCTACAACGTCCAAAGAATCCGCGCCAAGGTCGTCTACAATCTTTGCGTCGGGAGCTACTTTGTCAAGGGGAAGGTTAAGCGCTTCTGCAAGCATTTGTTGAATCTTTTCTAACATAATTAATATCCTCCGTAATTGTAAAGTCAATCATATTGACTAATACATTATAATATAATCGCTCTTAAAAGTCAAGCGTTTTGCCAAATTTTTCGTAAAAACGAGTTATTTAGGCTGCTTTTTCATCGTAAGACCGATACGGTTTTTCTTAACGTCCACTTCTTTGACCCATACCTGTACGATTTGTCCTACCTTCAAAACCTCGGAAGGGTGGCGAATATACTTCTCCGTGATTTGAGAGATATGGACAAGTCCGTCCTGATGCACGCCGATATCGATGAACGCGCCGAAGTCCACGACGTTTCTCACCGTACCCGTAAGCTCCATACCCACCTTCAAATCCTCAATACCCATAACGTCTTTTCTCAGCATGGGCGCAGGTAAGCCCTCGCGAATATCCCTGCCCGGCTTGATAAGCTCGTTTACGATATCGTTTAAGGTTGCCCTGTCAAGCTGCGCTTCCTTTGCCGCCCGTTCCTCGCCGTACGCTTTAATTTTCTCTTTCAAATCGGCGATTCTGCGCGCCTTTACGTCCTCTTTCGTGTAGGAGAAAAGGGAGAGCAGCTTTTCCGCTTTCGCATAGGATTCGGGATGCACCGCCGTATTGTCGAGGATATTTTCCCCGCCGTCGATACGCAAGAATCCTGCGCATTGCGTATATGCCTTTTCCCCAAGTTTAGGCACCTTCAAAAGCTGTTTTCTCGACTTAAATCTGCCGTTTGCTTCACGGTATAAAACGATATTCTTCGCCACGGCGGCATTGAGTCCCGCTACGAATTTAAGCAAGGAGACGCTTGCCGTATTCAAATCCACGCCTACGCTGTTTACGCAGTCTTCCAAAACCCCTGAAAGCGCGCTGTCCAGCCTCTTTTCGTTCATATCGTGCTGATACTGTCCAACCCCTATGGACTTGGGGTCGATTTTGATAAGCTCGGCTAAGGGGTCTTGTAATCTTCTTGCAATTGAAACGGCGCTTCTTGCCGTAACGTCGTAATCGGGAAATTCTTCCTTGCCAAGCGCACTTGCAGAATAGACGGACGCGCCCGCCTCGTTTACGATGACGTAACCTACTTCTCTACCCGTTTCCGCCTTGATTTCTTTGATAAGCTCTGCGATAAAGATTTCGCTTTCCTTGCTTGCCGTACCGTTTCCGCAGGAAATGACTTCCACCCCGTACTTTTGAATTAGGGCTTTAAGCTCCCGTTTCGCTTCGATAACTTTATTTTGCGGGGGCGTGGGGAATACCACCGTCTTATCCAGCACCTTACCCGTGCCGTCTACAACGCAAATTTTACACCCAGTACGGTACGCAGGGTCCCAGCCCATCGTGATTTTATCTTTAACGGGGGGTTGCATAAGCAAAGGCTTTAAATTCAGCTCGAACATCTTAATCGCCTGCTCGCTTGCCTCCTCGAAAAGCTGTGCGCGCACCTCTCTTTCCACCGACGGCGCAATCAAACGCTCGTAGCCATCTTCCGCCGCCTCTTTGACGAGCTTAGAGCTTTCCCCGCCGTCCTTTAAAAAGCCCGCCGCCGCGATACGCTTTGCAAACTCATCGTCCACGACGATGGCTACTTTCAAAAACTCTTCCTTTTCCCCGCGGTTTAACGCAAGTATGCGGTGGCTTTTTGCCTCGCTGACAGGCTCTCTGTAGTCGGCGTACATACCGTAGGTTTTTGCCTCGTCCGCCTCCTCTTTGCCTTTCGCATAACAGGAAACGAGTTCCCCGTGCTTAAAGAAGAAATTACGCAGCTTTTTACGCGTCGCGGCGTCGTCGGAGATAATTTCCGCAATAACGTCTTTTGCGCCCGCGATAGCGTCCTCTATAGAGGTTACTTCGTCCGTGAGGTATTTTTGGCTTTCTCTTGCAATATCCAGCGTTTTATCCTGTGATAAAATCAACTCGGCAAGCGGCTGCAAGCCCTTTGCGATGGCAACGGACGCGCGGGTCTTTCGCTTTTGCTTATACGGGCGGTAGATATCCTCAACCTCGGTCAAGGTAACCGCCTTTGCAAGCGCGGACACAATTTCGTCCGTCATTTTTCCTTGCTCGGCAATGGAATTTACCACTTCTTCCTTTCTTTTTTCCAGGTTGCGAAGATAGGTAAGTCTATCGAACAGCTCGCGCAAAACCTGGTCGTCGCAGCTGCCCGTCATCTCCTTTCTGTACCTTGCGATAAAGGGAATGGTGTTCCCTTCGTCAATCAAGGACACGATATTGCTTGCGTGCGTGGGCTTTAAGTTAAATTCTTGCGTAATCGTTTGTAAAATATCCATAGTGCTACCTTTATCCTATTTACTGAATGTTTCGTCCAGTTCTTTTTGCCATATTTTTTCATCAAACCGCGGGTTTGCAGGGCTTGTGGAAGGCATTTTTACGAACGGAATATTTATATTCCCATACCTTTTACAAAATAAATCGTAGGCAAGGGTTCCGTTGAGCAAGATTTTTTGAATATTCGCCTTTCCCAACATCTCGCTCAAATCCGCAAGCTCCGCGTTTTTTACAGACGAATCGGCTGAGCCTTGGATATCACACGAGGTTACGATATCCCAAAGCGCAACTTTATTACGGTGTAGAAACGCCACCTTTTCTTGCGTTGTTAAAGGAATTTCCTCGTTAAAATATCCGCAAAGCATACGCCAAAAACGGTTTTGCTTATTGCCGTAGTAAAACTCTGTTTCCCTGCTTTTAACCGATGGAAAGCTGCCCAAAATCAACACCTTGCTTTCCCTGTTATATACGGGCGCAAAACCCGTCTTTTTCTCTTGCTTCATATCAAAGGGCAAGCGGCTTATCCGTATTGCCAACCAAAGCGACTGCCTTTTCATCCTCGTTGAACATAAGAGAAAGGGTTTCCTGCGCGTCCTCGTACGTCATCGCGTTGATTTTATCTAGTTTCTTTTCAAAATCGAAAATATCGTTAAAATACAGCATATATCTTCCGTAAAGAAGCATTTGCGAATTGCTGCTTTCGTTGCTGAAAAACATACTAGCTTTCATTTGCTCGCGGCTGCGCATAAATTCGTCCTTGGTGATTCCGTCCGTTCTCATAGCCTTCACGACGGCGTTTATCGCCTCGTACGCTTCTCCTACGTGCGCGGGGTTTACGCCTGCGTAGATATTTTGCGAAGCGCATTCGGGAAATGCAGAAAGATAGGAATACACCGAATAGGCAAGCCCGCGTTTTTCGCGTACCTCTTGAAAAAGCCTTGCGCTCATAGACCCGCCTAAAATCGAATTGATTGCGCTGACGAAGTCCTCTCTTTCATGCCCTCTCGGTACGGACGGATACGCAATCGCTAAGTGCATCTGCTCAATCGGCTTACTCTTTACAAGGCTCTTATGATTTTTGATAACTTGCGGTTTACGAGGCTCGAAAGCTCCCTCGTCCAAGCTTCCAAAATAGCTTTCCACAAGCGCCTGCGCCGTTTGCGGGTCGATACCGCCCGCAAAGGATATAACAATATTTTTCGGGCAATATCTTGCGCGTTTGTACTTTTGCACGTCGGCAAGGGTGAACCCTTTGACGTTTTTCGCGCTGCCTAAGATATTTCTGCCGTAGTTCTCCTTCCCGTAGAAGGCGCGGGCAAGCAAGTCCAAGCAAAGGTCCTCAGGCGTATCCTCGTTCATGGAAATTTCCTCGCAAATGACCCCTTTTTCACGCCCCATTTCCTCTTCGGGATAGGTAGCGTTCAAAAATAAGTCGGCAAGCAATTCAAAACAATCCGCTGTATGGTCTGTGGTACACTTTGAATAGTAACAGGTCAAATCCTTGCCCGTAAAGGCGTTTACCTGCGCGCCAAGCCTATCGAATGCGTCCGAAATTTCAAAGGCGTTGCGTTTTTGCGTGCCCTTGAACTGCATATGCTCGATAAAATGGGAAATGCCGTCCTCGGCGTCCGTTTCCGCACTGCCGCCCGTACCGACGAGAATACCCATCGTTACCGACATAAGCCCCTGCATTTGTTTTACCACGAGTCTAAGCCCGTTTTCGTATCTCTTTTCGTAAACCATAATTTTATCCTTCTTTTTGCAAGCTTTGAGAAACCGTTAGCGTTTTCAATTCGCTTGCTTTATAAAACTTCAAAATATCTTCGAGCGCGTCCGCCGTTTCCTTCATAGGGTGCATAAGTATAAAATCCCCTGCTTTAACCCCTTTGGTCGCGCGGGTATAGATGAGCGCGGCGTTTTTATCCCGCCAGTCAATCGTATCCTTCGACCATAAAATTGTCTTCATATTAAGGAGCTTTGCCGCCTCTAACGCGTTATCGCCGTACGCGCCAGAGGGAGGCGCAAAGAGAGTGGGCGCCGTACCTGTCGCAAGCTCTATAAAGCGGTTGCAATCGGCAATCTCCTTTCTGTTATCGGCAAGCGAGAGCTTAGAATGGTCTTTATGGAAATAGCCGTGATTGCCAAGCTCGTGCCCGGCGTTGCAAATGGCTTTAAGACATTCCGTATTATCGTCCGCCCAACAGCCCCCGATAAAAAAGGTAGCCGTTGCGCCGTATGCGGAGAGAGTATCTAAAATACGGTACACCTCTTCCGTACCCCAGTAGACGTTGAACATTAAACAAACGCCGTCGCCGTTTTCGCTCCTGCGGTAAATTTCCGCGCCCTCGCCCTTTGCCGTTACGCTTTGCTCGACGGGCGAGAGGCACAGCGCGCCTACCGATAAGACGAGTACGCCAAGCACGAGGTTGGTTGCAATCTTTTGTCGAATGGACGAATACAAGCCTGCATATTTTTTCATAGAACGCCCCCTAAAACAGAGTGTATTCTATCCTATTTCTTTATCCCCTCGCTTATGCCCCACTATTTGATTTTTACGATGGTAACCCCCGTATCGCCCTCGCCGTATTTACCAAGGCGGTAGCTTTCTACGCGGGGGTGGGTACGCAAATATTCGTGAATACCCGCGCGGAGTTTGCCCGTACCCATACCGTGAACGACGCGCACTTCTTCCAAATTCGCAAGCACCGCACCGTCAAGGAATGCCTCGACTTCGGGGATTGCCTCGTGTACGGTCAGCCCGATTATATTAATTTCAAGTATCGACGAGCTTTTAGGCGCAAGCGATTTTTTAACTTGCACTCTTTCCCCCGCTTGCTTTTGTTTCCACTTGGGTTTTTGAGTAGTTTGTGCAGTCGCGCTTTGAATTACCATACAAAGCTCGGAAATTTTACTGCGGACGCGAAGATTTCCGCAAAGAATTTCCGCCTCGCCCTTGTTTTCCCTAACGCTTTGCACCACGCCCTCTTGGGCAATATTTTTGACGAATACTTTATCCCCGACCTTTAGCGTTTGCACTGGGACGAACTGCGTATGCGCTTCTTCGTCGTCATCGCTTGTATACGCTTTGTCGGCAATCCTATTTTTAAGCGTTCTTGCCTTAATCAAATCCGCTTCGCTCAAGCTTTCTTGGGCAAAAATCTCCTCGATTTCACGGAGGAGTTCTTCCGCCTCCGCCGTGCGTTCGTTGACGATACGGCGCGACTCGGCTTTCGCCGACGCGGAGAGCTTCTCCTTTTCTTTTTTCAGCCTTTCGCGCTCCCTTTCCACCTCTTGCAGCTTTTCCTGCCACTTGGCTTTTACTTCGTTGCTTTCGCGTAAAACCTCGTCCGCCTTTACACGGCTTTCTTCGGCGCTGCGCACGATATTTTCAAAGCGCTGCGCGTCCTTGGAAAGGTTAGAAAGCGCATCCGCTAAAATTTCCTCTTTTAACCCCAAACGGCGGGAAATTGCCAAAGCGTTGCTAGACCCCGGCAAGCCTATGCGCATAACGTAAAGGGGCTGCAGGGTGTTCGTGTC